>JBDZWC010000125.1:0-8070 GCA_040256005.1 Deinococcaceae bacterium
CGAGGCCTCGCGCAGGTAACGCAGGCCGCGGGTCGGCATGTTCTGGAAGCCCTCGACCTCGTCGGCCACGGCGGTGAACAGCGTGCCGTAGGCGATGTGGGCGATGGGGCCCTCGCAGGCCAGCTTGCGCTGCAGGTCCGCGTAGATGTCGTAGCGCGCGGCCTGGTCGCTGGTGGTGCGACCCGCCTCGAGCCACTGGTCGACCTCTTCGTCCGAGTACTTGAACACGTTGGTCGAGCCGCCGGTGACGAACGTGCGGTGCAAGTAGCCGTCTGGGTCGGAGCTGCCGCCGTTGAGCGACACGAACATGTCGAAGTTCGAGTTCGTCCAGTCCTGTACGAACGTGCCGAACTCGGCCACGTTCACGTTCGCGTTGATGCCCACCTGCGCCAGCTGGGCCTGCAGCACCTGCGCGGTGTCCGACACCACTTGGATCGTCCCGAACGTGAGGATCTCGGTATCGAAGCCGTCCGGATAGCCGGCCTCGGACAGTAGCTGACGAGCCATGTCCAGATCGGTCGCATAGCAGGCGAACTCGCTAGTGTCGAGCGCCCACTGCGCCAGGCCGGGGCTCAGCGGGCCGCCAGGGACGGCGTTGCCGAAGTAGACGGCCTCGACGATCTCGTCGCGGTCTATCGCGTAATTGATGGCCATGCGCACGCGCGGGTCGTTGAACGGCTCCCGCGAGACGTTGAGGCCCAGCAGGGTGTACGCCAGGTCCTGGACGCCAAGCAGCTCTACGCCGTCCACGCCGCGCAGGGTCTCGGCAGTGGCCGGGTCGACGTCGGGGATCAGGTGATACGCGCCCGTCCTCATGCCTGCGGCGCGGGTGGAGGCCTCGGGGACGATGTTGTAGCGGAGGCCGTCAAGGATGGGCAGGCCCTCGCGGTAGTAGTTCGGGTTCTTGACCAGGCTGATGTACGTGTCGGGCACGATCTCGTCGAGCATGAAGGGGCCAGTGCCCACGGCGTTCTGCTGCAGGTCACCGAACTCTTCCACGACCTCGCGGGGCACCACGTATAGGTTCGCCAGGTTGCTTACGAACGGCGCGAACGGCTGGCTGAGCGTGAAGGTGACCTCGTACTCGCCTGTGGCGACTGCGGATTCGACTTGGGCGAAGCGGCTCGCCTGCGGAGAGGCGGTCTCGGGGTCGACGATCCGCTCGTACGAGTAGACGACGTCGTCCGCGGTCATCGTCCGGCCGTTGTGGAACTGCACACCCTGCCTCAGCTGAACGACGTAGGTGAGCCCGTCGTCGGAGACCGTCCAGGACTCTGCCAGCGCCGGCTCGATCGCCAGGTCGGAGTTGACCTCGACGAGCCCGTCGTAGATCTGACCGATGACGACGAAGGACGAGAAGGCGGTGACCTTGTCGGGATCCAGGCCAACGGGTGCGGTATCGGTGGCGATCTCCAGCACGCCCTGCGCGAGCGCCGCGCTCCCGAGCGCGACCGCGAGTAGCAGCGTGCAGACCAGTCGTCTTGCGTGTGCCATGCGTGACCTTCCCTTCGCCGGCCCGTCCCCCATCGGGCCGCCGGCGCATGTGCCACCCCCGACTGCTGGGCTCAGGCGCCGTCGACGTTGCGTGCCGGGAAGATACCACTACGAGACCACCTTGGCCTTCAGCGCCGGCCTCACCGAGCGCCATCGTTGGCCGCACGATCTTCTCTGGTGATGGCGCTACCATCCGCCGCATGTACGGACTGATAGGCAAGATGATCGCGCTCGACGGTAAGCGGGCGGAGCTGGTGGCCGCCATGGGGGAATCGACGGCGGACATGCCGGGCTGCTTGAGTTACGTGGTCGCCGAAGATCCAGACGACGCTAACGCCATCTGGATCACCGAGGTATGGGTCGACAAAGCCAGCCACCAGGCCTCACTGAAGCTCGAGAGCGTGCAGCGGGCGATAGCGCGCGCCCGACCGGTTATCGCCGGCTTCGGAGAGCGGTTCGAGACTCGGCCACTATTCGGGGTTGGGCTGGGCTCCCCATAGATGCGCGCCCCATAACTGCGCACCGAATACGAGCGGCGTTTGCGTCAATAGGCGCACGCGCATGGCCCAAGCAGGGGCCCAGGATCGGCTCACGGGTCTCCGGCCGGCATGCCGAGCAGCGCTTCTAGGTCTGATCCCAGGTCTCCAAGGACGTCAGAGGCGGTCTGGGCCCCTGTCAGCACGTCGTGCGCCGCCGTGTAGAAGGCCTCGGAGACCGCCGCGTACTGGGGAGCGGTCACCGTGGACGGTCGCGCCACGGCGCTCACCAACGAGGGGCGGAGCAGGGGCAGCCAGTCGAAGTCGGATGCCAGAAGGTCGGCGTCTTCGTAGACGGCGGGGATCGTCGGCAGGTAGCCGCCGGCGAGAGCCCTGGCGAGCTGGTTCTCGTAGCTAGCGGCGAAGAGAGCTATGTCGACGGCCACGTCCCCGTTGGGCGCGTAGCGGTTCACGGCGAGCTGCCATCCGCCCAGGGTGCCCGTCGGTCCCGCTCCGGCAGCGGTGCCCGCCGGCAACGCCGTTACGGAGAAGTTGCCCGCGGCTGCGCCGCCCTCGCTGAGGGCGAAGGCGTACGGCCAGTTGCGCATGAATGCCGCGTTGCCTTGCTGCCAAACGGATCTGGAGCTCTCCTCGGCGAACGTCGTCACTTCGTTCGGGCTGATGGTGCCTACCCACCCGGCTGCTCTCTCAAGCGCCGCGACCGCGTTCGCGTTGTCGATGCTGACCACGCCCTCGGGTTCGACTATCTGTCCCCCGGCGTTGGAGTGGATCCACTCCAGACCGTTGACCGTCAGACCCTCATAGGCTCCTCCCTGCCACACGTAGCCCCAGAAGTCCTCGTTGCCCTCGGTGCGCTCGCCCGCCTGGATCACGGCGGCCATGTCCTCCAGCTCGTCCCACGTGGATGGTGGTTCGTCGAACGAGTACTTGGCCAGGAGATCGGTCCGGAAGTAGAGCAGCCCGACGTCGGCGAACAGCGGAAGACCAACAAGGCGCCCAGCCGCGGTGTTGCTCTCGACGATGGCCGGGAAGTGCGACGGCACGACCGCCTCGACCTCGGGATAGTCGGAGAGGTCGACCAGATGCTCGGCGAGGTCTCCGACCCACGCGATATCGACCTCTAGGAGGTGAACGTCGTCTGCCTGTGACTCCAACAGCGTACGGAACGCATCGAGGCGCTCCCCCGTGGTGGCCGGTGACTTGACGACCTCGATGACTACCTCGTACGCCGCCCCGCCTATCTCATGGGGGTTGGCTGCCATGTAGGCGTCCGCCAGTGTGCTGGTGAACGCTACCTCCGCATCCGTCCCGCCGGTCATCCAGGTAACGGTCACCGCCGCCGGTTCCCCGCTCTGGACCATGGGCGAGGCGCTGAGGCCCAGGTCGAACTGGCCTATGTGCTCGGGAGCGTCCTCCGTCAGGTCCCAAGGCGTGCTGAAGACGGCGGCGTAGTATGAGCCGGCGGGAAGGTCCAGATGGCTCAGGCTGATGGTCTCGTCGTTGGTGTTTGCGCTGTACTCGCGTACGGGTGACTCGTAGGTGCCGGAGAAGATGCCTACCCAACTGCTGACGCTGCCTGCCGGCACGGTCCATGTCGCGCTGTCCAGCTCACCGCCTGCCAGGTTGAGCTGAACGTCTTCCGGTCTGTCGACGATGTGGGTCGCGTCCAGGGTCGCTTCGGCCGAGACGGTGTTCGCCCCCAGCTCGAGTTCCATGACGTACTCGCCGGTGATCGCCTCGATGTTCGTGTTGAACCACGAGAACGGCAGGTCTAGCGGGACGGTCTCGGCGGTCATCAGCTGAAACGGGGCGTCGCCGTTCCAACCCGGGGGACCGGTCAGTACCACGGGGCCCGAGACGGCCGCCAGCTGCTCGGCCGTCAGGAAGATGTACGCGCCCACGGAGACGACCGGCTTGGTGAACAGCGGGTGGTTGATCGTCCCCACGACGAGGGCGACGCCGGGTTCCAACGTCGTCTCGCCTCCGGACTGGACGGCCGGCTCCGACTTGCCGCCTCCACCCAAGGTGACCACGGAGTAGCTGTAGGTGGCGCCTGGCTCAACGTCTTCGTCCTTGTACCTGCGCTCGTCCGGCCCGAGGGTCGCGATGGGATCGGCCTGCTGCGCGGTCAGTGAGGCTCCCGCAACTGTGGAGCGATGTACCTCGAAGCCTTCGACGCCCTCGCCTCCGTGGGCCCAGCTCACAATCATGTAGCCGGGTCCAGAGCTGACCGTCACGTCGGTCGGTGCCGATACGCTCGGCGGCGTTGGGTTGCCGCACGAGACGACGGTGAGCAGTAGTGCCGCGATGCCGGCGAGCAGCACGAGATGCGAGCGCGTGGGTAGCTTCATCGTCAGCCCCGCTTCCTGCGTCGCGCTTCGACTGTGGCCCAGCGGCATACGGCGCGCGGCGCGCCTCCCTTATGTCACGGGGTACCCGTCCAAGACCCGTCCAGGAACATCAAGGGCTGTCGGCCAACGGCCCGGAGCGTTCGTCGTGTCTGCGGCAAGGAGACTATCCGACTGAGGCCCGCGTCCTCATGGCGTCCGTACGCGCCTCGAGCATCAACCGCTCGTGCTCGTCGAACACCGCGTCGTTGGATTCCAGCGATGCGCCTGGCACGGTGGGCGTAGCCTCACGCATGGCATCTGAGTCCCCACCGGAACAAGGGCGTCTGCGCCGCGAACTGGGTGTGTTTGGTGCCGTGATGATGGGCCTCGGATCCATCGTCGGCACCGGTGTCTTCGTCTCGTTAGGGGTGGCTGCGGGGATCGCGGGACCGGCCGTGCTCCTGGCGATCGTCATAGGCGCGTTCGTCGCGTCGTTCAACGGCCTCTCCAGTGCACAGCTGGCGGCGGACCACCCGGTGTCGGGCGGCACCTACGAGTACGGCTACCGGTACCTGCGGCCGTGGCTCGGGTTCCTGGCCGGCGTGACGTTCCTGCTCGCCAAGAGCGCCTCCGCCGCGACGGCGGCGCTGGGCTTCGCCGGCTACCTGTTGGGACTGCTGGGAGCGTCCGACCGCTGGCACGTCCCGCTGGCCGTGGCGGGGGTGGCCGCCCTGACAGCGGTGGTGCTGGCCGGCATGCGGCGCTCGAACGCCGTGAACGTGGCGGTGGTCTCTGTCACCATGCTTGGATTGGCGACGTTCGTGGTGTCGGGAGCGCCAACGGCCATCGCCAACGGCGCCGCCAACCTCTCTCCCTTCTTCGCGCCAGAGCCGGATGCCACGGCGCTGTCGGCCCTGCTCAACGCCTCGGCGCTCATGTTCGTCGCGTTCACCGGCTACGGGCGCATCGCCACCTTGGGCGAGGAGGTGCGGGAGCCCAAACGCACGATCCCAACCGCCATAGTCGTCGCGCTCATCGTCGTGGCGGTCCTCTACGTGCTCGTGGGGGTGGTGGGCGTGGGGGCCGTTGGTACCGGCGGTCTGGCAGCGGTAGAAGAACGCGTCGCGCCACTCGCCACGGCCGCGCGGGCGTTCGTATTCGCTTTGGCTTCCCCCGTGGTGGCCATCGCCGCCGTCACCGCCATGTTGGGTGTCCTGCTGAACCTAGTTCTGGGCCTGTCACGAGTACTGCTCGCCATGGGACGCCGAGGTGACGCCCCGCGGGTCTTCGGGAAGCTCGACCCCGCTGGGACCACTCCCACCGCAGCGGTGGTCGCGGTCGGCGTCGCCATCGCAGTGCTCGCCCTCGTCGGCGACGTCCGCACGACGTGGTCGTTCAGCGCGTTCACCGTGCTCGTCTACTACGCCGTCACCAACCTGGCGGCGCTGGCGTTGCCGCCCAAGGCGAGGATGTTCCCGCGTTGGCTCGCCGGGCTCGGCCTCGCCGGGTGCCTAGGTCTGGCGTTCTTCGTCGAGCCGGGCGTGTGGCTGGTGGGAACCGGCATCCTCGCGGTCGCCGTGCTGCTCAGGGCCGCATTCAAGCGACCTAGGAGCGCTTAGTCAGGCTCTCGGTCTCACCCGCAGCGTCCCCACGGGCATAGTTCAGATGAACGCGACGGTCGTCAGGTGTGTCTCGGCCGGTGCTTCGACGTCGCCCACGTGGACATGCGAGAAGGAGTCCGTCTCGTCGAGCTCCACCGTCCAAGCCACCCAGTTCCAGCCCGCCTCCAGGCTGACGTCGGCCGTAACGCCCGCGGTGACGCAGTCATCTCCCATGGCGCTCACCTCGACGGGCGCGCTGGCGTAGACGAAGCCGTAGAAGGTGTGCTCCGCCAATGACGGCGTGTCGGTGGCGGTCATGGGCTCGGCGGACAGCACACCGGGTACGAGACCATCGGCGGTGAGCACCACCACGCCAGGGGTGGTGATGAGCTCGAACGCCGTGGCGGTGACCATCACGGAAGTGTCTGAGGCTGTGACGGCACAGGCGGCCGGGTCGATCCCCAGCAGCAGCTCGTCCGCGGGCACCAGCAGCGCTTCGAGGTCGCTGTCGGCCTCGACGAACTCCAGAGCCACCGAGCCGTCTTCGCCGACCGGAGCGGCCGGGCCGACGAACCAGCCCTCTCCCACCTCGGTCAGCGCCGAGGGAGCGATCTGCTGTCCGCCGGCGCTCATCAACACCGGCTCTGGCGAGATCACCAGCATGGCGGCAGCGAGCGGGACGGGCGGTGTCGCGACCGGCGGGTCGTAGTAGGTCGCCTTGACGTCCGGTTCCGGCGACTGAGGCGGTTGAGTGGTGCCGCAAGCGGTCAGCGCCACGGCGAGAGCGCCGAGCATGAGGGCCATCCCGAGACTGGTACGCATAAGGCCTCCGAATCGTCGTCCGGAAAGCCTGCAACGGTGGCCCGGCGGGTAGCGATGACATTCCGAACACAGCGGGGGTATCCCGAACACGCCTGGGCACGCGAGCACCCACTTGACAGGTGTGCCCCCAAGCCCTAAGTTATACGAGCGTTTCATACACATGTTTCATGCAGTGGCGATGGTGCCGTGGAGGTGTATGAGTGGCAGAGCCGGTCTAAGTGGCCGATGGGCAGGCCAAGCGCTCGACGAGCGACCAGATCCTCGAGGCGGCGTTCTCGATCCTCGCGCGTGACGGTTACGGCGCGCTCACCGCACGCAGCGTCGCCCAGCAGGCAGGCACGAATCTCGCTCTCGTCAACTACTACTTCGGCGGTAAGAAGGGATTGCTGCTCGCCCTCTACGAGAAGCTCGAGCACGAGCGCCGGGAGCGTCAACTGGCGCTCTATGCGGACGACGGACGGCCGCTCTCGGAGAAGTGGCGCCAGGCCGTCGAGTACTACAGACAAGACCTGGCGGACGGCTTCGTACGGGTGCACCACGAGCTTCAGGCGCAGGGCTACAGCGACGACAAGCTGGCTGCCCCGGCGCGCCGGCGCGCGACGGCCTGGCTGGATCTCCTCGGAGACGCGGCGGAACGCTATCTACCGCAGTTGGGCGTGGACGTGCCGCCTCGGGACGTTGCTGTCGCGCTGGGCGCCTTCTGGTTCGGCATGGAGCAGCATCACCTGGTCAGGGTGCCTGAGGCCGAAGTGCCCTACTTCGACCTCCTAGAGCGCATCGGCGATTGGTTAGAGGCGCGCGAGGCCCAACGCCAAGGCTTCGGCGCGAGCGCGACGAGAGATCCCGCCTAGCGGGCACGAAAGGGGTCGGTCGTGAGGGCGATGGAGCCGAGGGAGAGCGGATACGCGGTGAACCCGGTCGACGGCGTCCGCTCCCACTTCGAGGTCTTCGGACCGGATGGCGCCGAGCGCACCGTCCTTCTCCTGCCCACCTGGTCGCTGGTCCACGGGCGGGTTTGGAAGATGCAGGTCCCGTTCCTGGCGAGGCGGGGTTACCGCGTCGTCACAGTCGACGGGCGTGGCAACGGGCTGTCGGACAGGCCGGCCGCCGGCTACACCGCCCACGACTTCGCGGCGGACGCCCTGGCCGTGATGGAAGCCACGGGAACCGACGCCGCGTCGTTGCTGGCCTTCTCCGCCGGTGGCAGATGGGCGGCCGTTTTGGCCGTCGAGCACGCGGCGCGCGTGGACACCGTCGTGTTCGTGGCTCCCTCTATCTCCCTCTCCGGCCCTCTGCGCGGCTTGCCGACGGCGTTCACCACCAGGC
>JBDZWC010000126.1:0-8059 GCA_040256005.1 Deinococcaceae bacterium
GCGCCTGGCGAAGAGGCCAGCCACGCGCAGCAGGACGCCCGGCTGGTCGCGGACCGTCACCGAGAGGACGTGCCGGGAGATCGTCACGCCGGCACCGCCGTCACCGGCTCGGGCTCGGCCTCTGTCTCGGGCTCCTGGTCGCCGATGATCATCTCGTCCACGCCGGCGCCGGCCGGGACCATGGGCCAGACCTTCTCGGCCTCGTAGACGACGAAGTTGAGCAGCACGGGCTCACCCTTGGCCAGCGCCTCGGGGATCACGCGGCGGGCGTGGTCGCGGTCGAAGACGTTGTGGCCTTCGATGCCGTACGCCTCCGCCAGCTTCGCGAAGTCCGGGTTGGAGTCGGCCAGGTAGATCTCCGAGTAGCGCTGGGCGTGGAAGAGCTCCTGCCACTGCCTCACCATGCCGAGCACGCCGTTGTTGAGGATGCAGATGACCACGGGTAGTCGGTGCTTGGACAGCGTGGCCAGCTCCTGGATGTTCATCTGCACGCTGCCGTCGCCGGCGATGCACACCACCGTCTCACCCGGCCTGGCGAACGCCGCGCCGATGGCAGCCGGAAGCCCGAACCCCATGGTGCCCAGCCCGCCCGAAGTTATGAAGCTGCGCGGCTTCTTGGGCGGCATGAGTCGCGCGGCGAACATCTGGTGCTGGCCGACCTCGGTCGCGACGATGGCGTCACCGCACGCCGACCGGATCATCTCGAGCACCTCCTGCGAGACCAGCGGCTTGTCGGTCTTGTAGCGCTCCGGGTAGCGCTCCTTCCACTCCTTGAGCTGGGCGCGCCACGGTTCGATCTCGAGCCTGGGCAGCAGCGCCTGGAGGCGCGGCAGGACGTCGCGCAGGTCCCCCACCACCGGCACGTGAGCCTTGACGAGCTTGGAGATCTCGGCGGGGTCGATGTCTATGTGCACGACCGTGGCGTTCGGCGCGAAGCGGCTGAGCTTGCCGGTGACGCGGTCGTCGAACCGCAGGCCGGCGCCGAGGATCAGGTCGCAGTGGGTGATGGCCCGGTTGGCTGTCACGGTGCCGTGCATGCCCGGCATGCCGAGGACGTTGTCCTCGCCGGGTGGGTAGGCGCCGATGCCCATGAGCGTCGTGATGACCGGGATGTCGGTGTGCTTGGCGAAGGCCGCGACCTCGTCCGGTGCGATCTGGCCTCCCCCGCCCACGATCATCACCGGCTTCTGCGCGGCCTTGATGGCCTCGGCGGCCTTCTCGATCTGACGAGCGTGGCCTACCAGCGTCGGACGGTAACCAGGCAGGTCGATCTCGGCATCCAGCGGGCCGTCGTACTCGGCCTGCTGGATGTCCTTGGGCACGTCTATCAGGACGGGGCCGGGCCTGCCGGTGCTGGCGATGTGGAACGCCTCGGTGAGGATGCGGGGGAGGTCGCGGACGTCCTTGACCAGGTAGTTGTGCTTGGTGACGGGCCCGGTGATGCCGAACACATCAGCCTCCTGGAAGGCGTCTGTGCCGATGAGGCCGGTGACGACGTTGCCCGTGATGGCGACGACGGCCGACGAGTCCATGTGGGCGGTGGCCAGGCCGGTGACGAGGTTCGTGGCGCCGGGGCCAGACGTGGCGAACACGACGCCCACCTTCCCGCTCGCGCGGTAGTAGGCGTCGGCCATGTGCGTGCCGCCCTGCTCGTGCCTCACCAGCACGTGCTTCACCGGCGAGTCGTACAGGGCGTCGTAGACCGGCATGATGGTCCCACCCGGATGCCCGAACACGACCTCGACGCCGTGCTTCTCGAGCATCTTCATGATCACTTCCGAACCCTTCACCAGCACCTCCCAGTGTCAAAAGAAGTACCCCGCCGCTCCTGCGTGAAGCGGCGGGGTACGAAGCCTCGTGCCTAGACCTGACTTCAGGCCAGACGAGAACGACCCCAGCGTCCTAGGACCAGGCCAAGGCACGCGCGGTGGGTGGGGCTGCCTCTCGTCATTGCCGGGGAGTATATGCACGTGCCGCTGGGGTGTCAACAATCGCCCGGTTTGCCCGTGACGAAGGCAGTTGCGCGCCGCACAGCGATGATGCAAACTGTGGCACACGCTTTCTTAAGGCGGGGAGGTTGGGTCATCGAAATCCTTCGCGTATCAGGCTCCTCACGGCCCAACTCGGTCGCCGGCGCCATCGCCGCCCTCCTGCGCAACGAGGGTGAGGTGGAGGTGCAGGCCATCGGCCCTCACGCCGTCAACCAGGCTGTGAAGGCCATCGCCATCGCCCGCTCGTACATACAGGCAGACGGCCTTGGCCTGGTGACGGTCCCATCGTTCGTCAAGCTCGAGCTGCACGACGAGGAGCGCACAGCGGTCAGGTTCGCCGTGGAGTCCTACAAGGAACAGCGCGAGTGACGTCGGCGCCCGGGCGGCGCACGGCTCACAGGCAGCCTCCTCCAGACCCGGGAGCGGCACGCCGCACCGCGCTAGGCATCGTGGTGCGAGTGCTCTCCGGCGCGTACCTGTCGCGGGCGCTCAGCGAGGCTCTGGCCGCCGGTGTCCTGAGCGGCCAGGACAGGTCCCTGGTGACCGAGTTGGCCTACGGCACCATGCGTTTCCTAATCGCCATGGACGCACGCCTGGCGCCCTTCCTCAGCCACCCCGACAGGCTGCCTCCCGCCGCCCACGCGGCGCTGCGCCTGGGCGCCTTCGAGCTCCTCTTCCGCGGCACGCCCGCGTACGCCGCGGTGGACGCCTGGGTCGAGGTGGCCAAGACGACCAGCCCCAAGCACGCCAAGCTCGTGAACGCCGTGCTCAGGCGCGTGGCTCGGACCGTGGACGCTCCCAGCTCGGCCGGCCACGCCGCCCCGGACCCCGAGCGCGACCTGTCGCTGCCGCCCTGGCTGTTCGGCAGGTTCGTGGCCAGTCTCGGACACGCAGCCGCTAGCGAGGCCGCACGCGGGATGCTCGAGCCGGAGCCCCTGTGGCTGACCGCCTACGCGCCGGAGGCCGAGGACGCGCTGGTGGCGCAAGGTGTCGAGGTCAGGCGAGGCCCGGCCCTCCGCTTGCCGCCGGACGTTCCGGACCGCGCGTGGCCGACCTCTCTGTCGGTGCGCTCGCCGCTGCCACTGACCGAGCTGGTCGCCTTCCAGCGCGGCCTGGTTCAGCCCCAGAACCCTGCCTCCCTGTACGCCGCACGGCTCGTCGGCGCGGCCGGCGGCGATCTCGTCTACGACCTGGCCGCCGGGCACGGCGTCAAGACGGCGGCCCTCGCCGCGACGGGTGCCGAGGTCGTGAGCGTGGAGCTGTCCGAGGGCCGCTCACGGCGAGCCCGGCGCAACCTCAGCCGACTGGGCTTGAGCGCCAGGCACGTCGTCGCGGACCTCTTGACGCCCGGGCCTGGCGTCTTGTCTCCACCTGGCGACGCCGTCCTCCTCGACGCGCCATGCAGCGGCACCGGCACGTTGCGCGGCAACCCCGAGATCAAGCTGAGGCTGAAGGCGTCCGACCTCGCCGAGATGGTGGCGACTCAGGCCCGGATGCTGACCGTCGCCGCGGAAGGGGTCAGGCCGGGCGGGACGCTCGTCTACGCGGTGTGCTCCCTGACTCCCGAGGAGGGCGTGGCCCAGGTGGAGAGCTTCCTCGCCGCCATGCCGGGCTTCGTGGCCCTGGAGATGCCGCTGGGGGCGCCGTTCGTGGCGCTCGACGGGCCCGGCGCCTACGTTCTGCCCGTGGGCGGGCTGGACGGCTTCTACCTGGCCAGGTTGCGCCGCGCGGGGTGAGACCACTCGGTACGGCCGGCCCGGCGGTGGACGTGGCGCCCTGTTACGTTTGGGCATGGCCAAGCACGCCCCGCCGCTGCAGCTCTCCGAGCGCGTCTACGCCCTCACCGGACCCGTCAACTCGGCGATCGTCGCGGGTGACGGAGGCCGCGCCGTGCTCGTCGACACCGGCCAGGACGCCGACCACGGCAGGCGCATCCGGCGCGCCCTGGAGGAGCTGGAGCTCACGCCCGTAGCGATCCTCAACACGCACAGTCACGCTGACCATTTCGGCGGCAACGACTACCTGGTGAGGCAGTTCCCCGACCTGAAGGTCTACGCCCCGCCGTTCGAGGCGGCGATCATCCGCTCGCCCTACCTCGAGCCCGTCTACCTCTTCCACGGCGCCAAGCCTCCGGTCGAGATGACGGGCAAGTGGCTGCAGGCGAAGCCCTCGCCCGTGCACGAGGAAGTGGAGGCCGGTACGCTCGAGGTCGGCGGTGTCCAGATGCGGCTGCTCGACACGAGCGGCCACGCCCACCGCATGCTCTCGGTGATGGTGGGAGACGCGCTCATCGCCTCGGACGCCGTCTTCGGGCCGGCGACGCTGGAGCGCTACCCGCTGCCGTTCGGTCAGGACATCGGGAACCAGAAGGCCGCCCATCAGGTCGTCGCCGGTGCGGGCGCCAGCGTCGTCTTGCCGGGCCACGGTGAGCCGGTGGACGGCAGCGAGGGCATCGTGGCCGCGAACGCCGCGGCCATCGAGCGCGCCGAGGACGCCGTGCTGGACGCCTGTGAGGACGCCTCGACGGAAGAGGTGCTGGCCCAAGTGGGCGATGTCATGGGACTGGTCATGGAGGACCTGGCCCGCTACCACCTCAACCTCTGCACCGTCTCCGCCTACCTCACGCACCTGCGCGAGACCGGCAGGGTGAGCTCCTCGCTCAGCACCGGGCGACTCACCTGGCGGCGTGCGGCATGAGGCTCACGAGCGCGGGCGCCGCCCGCATGGTCACGGGCAGCTCGCACCTGCTCGAGGCGGCCGGCCGGAGGCTGCTCATCGACTGCGGTCTGTTCCAGGGCCCGGCGGACGTCGACGCCTTGAACCGTCAACCGTTCGTGTTCGACCCCTCCTCGCTGGACGCGGTACTAGTCACGCACGGGCACCTCGACCACGTGGGGAGGTTGCCGCTGCTCGTGAAGCTGGGCTACCAGGGGCGCTTCTACGCCACGCGCGGCACCAGGGACATCGCGAAGATCATCCTCAGGGACGCGGCCTTTCTGCAGGTCGAGGACTACCAGCGGGCGCTGCGCAAGGCCGCCAGGGCGGGACGGGCGAGCGAGGTGCCGGGACCACTCTTCGACGTCGCCGACGCCGAGGAGGCGATCTCGCGCTTCACCACGGTGGAGCTCGGCGCGCCGCTAGATGTGGGCGGCGGCGTGAGGGTCACCTACGAGTCGGCCGGGCACATCCTCGGCAGCGCCTACCTGGTGCTGGAGGCCGAAGGCCGGCGCGTGGTGTTCTCGGGCGACCTCGGCAACCGCCAGAGCGCCCTCCACTTCACCGCACGGCCGCCGGTAGACGCCGACGCCATCGTGCTCGAGACGACGTACGCCGACCGTACGCACCGGTCCCTCGAGGACACGCGAGCCGAGTTCGCCGAGGTGGTCTCGACGGCGCTGCAGGCCGGCGGCAACGTGCTCATACCCACCTTCGCTGTCGAGCGCGCACAGCAGGTGCTCTACGAGATCTACCGCTTGGTGCGCGAGGGGCGCATCCCCGACCTCCCCGTCTACCTCGACTCGCCCATGGCGACCCGCGTGACCCGGGAGTACCGAGAAGGCATCGACGAGCTCAGGCCCGAGGTGGCGCGGGTGTTCGCCGAGGGCGGCGACCCGTTCGACCCGCCGTCCCTGACGTTCACGGTGACCACCGACGAGTCGATGGCGCTCAACGACATCCACGCCGGCATGATCGTGCTGGCCGGGTCGGGGATGATGACCGGCGGCCGGATCCTCCACCACCTGAAGCACAACCTGTGGCGCGAAGGCGCCAGCGTAATCGTCGTCGGCTACCAGGCGCGCGGCACGCTGGGCCGGGCGCTGGTGGACGGCGCCACGCACGTGCGTATCTTCGGGGAGACCATCGTCGTCAAGGCGAGCATCCACACTATCGGCGGGTTCTCGGCCCACGCCGACCATGACGACCTGCTGGCGTTCATCGCGCGCTCTCAGGACGCACGTCTGCTGCTGGTCCACGGCGAGCCGGACGTCATGGACGGTTTCGCGGCGCAGCTACGGGCGGCCGGCAGAGACGTGGTCACGCCCGAGCTGAACGTGCCCCTGGACGTGCTCCCGGGCGTTTCGTAAGCCAGCTCACGGAGGTTCCGCCTAGTCAGCCACCTTACGGAGCGACGTGTCTGGCAGGGGTTCTACTTGAGCCATGGATTGGGAGCTTCCGGTCATCGCGCTGCGCACCCAGGTGGTGCTGCCGCGGACGCTAGAGAACGTAGACGTCGGCCGCCCGAAGTCGAAGCGGGCGCTGGAAGAGGCCCAGGCCGGCGACAACCGCGTCGTGCTGGTGGTCCAGCGCGACGCCCGTGTTGACGACCCCACCGGCGAAGACCTCTACTCGGTGGGCACCCTCGCGATCATCAAGCAGGTCATCAGGCTGCCCAACGACACCCTGCAGGTGCTGGTGGAGGGGCGCGAGCGCGCCAGCATCGGCGACTACCTGCCCGGCCCCGCCCTCCGCGCTCAGATCACGACGGTGGCCGAGAACACGGCCGAGGCCGCCTCTGCGCGCACGCAGGCGCTCGTGGAGCAGGTGAAGTCGGCGTTCGGCGAGTACTCACAGCAGAACAAGAACCTCAGGCTGGACTCGTTCCACCTCGAGAACCTGCGCGGCATGAAGGAGCCCGGTCCGCTGGCTGACCTCATCGCCAAGTACTCGACCTGGGACGTCGCTGACAAGCAGGCCGCCCTCGAGGAGGCGGACGTCGCGAAGCGCCTCGAGCTGGTGTACGGCTTCCTGACCCGCGACCTCGAGCGTTTCGAGACCGAGAAGCAGATCTCGGCGCGCGTCAAGTCGCAGATGGACTCCAACCAGCGCGAGTACTTCCTGCGCGAGCAGATGAAGGCCATCCAGAAGGAGCTCGGCAACGACGAGGGCTCCGAGACCGAGGAGCTGCGCAAGAAGGTCGAGGAGAAGAACATGCCGGAGCACGCCCAGGAGCGTGCTCTCAAGGAGATCGATCGCCTCGAGAAGATGGCGGCGGGCTCCCCGGAGGCCACGGTGGTGCGCACCTACCTCGACACCCTGCTCGACCTCCCGTGGTCGGAGGTGGACGAGGAGCATCTCGACGTCAAGCACTCCGAGGAGATCCTCGACGAGGACCATTACGCCCTCGAGGAGCCCAAGGAGCGCATCGTCGAGTTCCTCGCCGTCCGTCAGCTCACCAAGGACATGGAGGGCTCGGACTACAAGGCCCCCATCCTCTGCCTGGTGGGCCCTCCCGGCGTCGGCAAGACCTCGCTCGGCAAGTCCATCGCGCGCAGCCTCAACCGCAAGTTCGTGCGCATGAGCCTGGGCGGCGTGCGCGACGAGGCCGAGATCCGCGGCCACCGCCGTACGTACATCGGCAGCCTCCCGGGCCGCATCATCCAGGGCATGAAGACGGCCGGCACCATCAACCCGGTCTTCCTGCTCGACGAGGTCGACAAGATGACGGCGGACTTCAGGGGCGACCCCTCCTCCGCCCTGCTCGAGGTGCTGGACCCCGAGCAGAACAACACCTTCGCCGACCACTACCTCGAGATCCCGTACGACCTCTCCAAGGTCATGTTCGTCACCACGGCCAACACGCTCAACACCATCCCGCGGCCGCTGCTGGACCGCATGGAGGTCATCCAGATCCCGGGCTACACGCTGCCCGAGAAGATCGAGATCGCCAAGCGCTACCGGGTGCCTCGTCAGCTCAAGGACCACGGCCTGGCCGACCACCTCGAGATCACCGACGAGGCCATCAAGCGCATCGTGACGGAGTACACCCGCGAGGCCGGCGTGCGCAACCTGGACCGGCTCATCGCCAAGGCCGCCCGCAAGATGGCCAAGGAGTACCTGTCCGAGCCGTGGGAGGACAAGATCGTCGTTGACGAGGCCAAGGTCCGCGAGCTGCTGGGCGTCCCCCCGTTCCGCGACGAGCAGGCCGAGAAGGAGCCGCAGGTCGGCCTCTCCCACGGCCTGGCCTGGACGAGCGTGGGCGGCGTGACCTTGGACATAGAGGCCGTCGTGATGCCGGGCAAGGGCAACGTCACGCTCACCGGTCAGCTGGGTGACGTCATGAAGGAGAG
>JBDZWC010000127.1:0-8046 GCA_040256005.1 Deinococcaceae bacterium
TTCTCCTGCAGCAGGTTGAGGTCCTCGGCCGGCACGTCGCGCAAGCGGTCCATGCCGGTGCGGTGCAACGCCTCTTCGGCGCGCCGCGCAGCGACCGCTCCGGAGACGGTCTGCTCACCGAACTGCGCACCCACCAGCACGTTCTCCTCCACGGTCATCTCGGGGAACGGCTGCACGACCTGGAACGCCCGGCCGAGCCCCAGGTGGCAACGGGCGTACGGCGCCAACCGGCTCACGTCCGTGCCGGCCAGATGTACGGTGCCTGACGTCGGGACGGTCATGCCGGACAACAGGTCCAGGGTGGTGGTCTTGCCGGCGCCGTTGGGGCCGATGATCGCGAAGACCTCGCCCTCCTCGACCGCGAACGAGAGGTCGGAGACGGCGGCCAAGCCACCGAAGTGCTTGGTGAGACCGCGCGCCTCGAGCACGGTGGCCACCTAAGCCTCCTCCCTCGGCGAGGTGGTCGGGGTTCTCGCAGCTGGGGCGCCTGACGGGGCCTGCCGGGAGGGCCATAGGCGCCGGCCCAGGCCGCGGAACAGCCCCACGAGCCCGCGTGGCATGAAGAGGATCGCCAGGACCAGCACGACGCCGTAGGCGATCATGTAGCCCTCCGACAGGCTGCGCTTGAGCGTCTCCTCGACGCCCGACAGCACACCCGCCGCGAGGATGGGCCCGACCGTCGTGTACAGCCCGCCGAAGATGGGTGTGACGAGCGCGAGCACCGTGACGTGCACTGCGAACCCGGTGTCCGGTATCACGTTGCCCAGCCGGTGGGCCTCGATGGCACCGAGCATGCCGACCATCGCGCTGGACAGGACGAAGCCGAGGAGCTTGTAGCGGGCCGGGCTCACGCCCATCACCGAGGCGACCCACTCGTTCGTGCGGATGGCCGTGAACGCGGACCGCAGGCGGGTGCGCTGGACCACTACCGAGACGATGACCGTGAGCACCAGGAGGCTGGCGTAGACGTAGAAGTAGCTGCGGTTCCGCAGGAAGGCGATCTCCCAGCGTTCCATCTCGCCGGGCACGAAGGCGGGCCGGAACAACGCCGGCACGTTCACGCCCGCGGTGCCGCCGGCGATCGCCGTGGGCAGCTCCTGGACCACCGCCTTGAGGACCTCCGTGAACGCCAGGCTGGCGATGGCGAAGTAGATGCCGAAGAGTCGCAGCGTCACCGCCCCCAGGCCCAGCGCCAGCACCGCGCCCACGACGGCGGCGAGGGGGATGCCCAACCACAGCGGCGCCGCGGAGTTCTTGAAGAGGATCGCCGCCGTGTAGGCCCCCGCACCGTAGAAGGCGCCGTGCGCCAGCGACAGCTGGCCGGTGCGGGCCACCAGGTCCCAGGACAGGGCAAGGATCGCGAGCGACAGGCCCCTCAGCCCTATCGAGAGGTACGAGACCGAGGCCTGACCGAACCACTGCTTGAGCAGCGTGGGCAACACGACCAGGACCGCCCCGAACACCAGTGCGAGCAGCAGGTCGCGTACCAGCGGGCCTCGGTTGGCGGCACGTGTCGCCGTAGGGGGTTCGGTCTCGCCCGGGGATGGCCTGGTGGTCACGCCGTCCTCCGGGAGCGGTAGACGAGGACTACGAAGATGATCGCGAAGAACACGGCGTTGCGTAGGGCGTCACCGTTGGGGACGAGCGTGGCGACCAGCGACTCGGCCAGCGCCACGACGAGGGCCGCGCCCACGATGCCCCTGATGTTGCCGAGCCCGGCGAGCACCACGATCGCGAACGCCTTGAGCGTGAAGGCGAAGCCTACGGTCGGCGTGGGCGACTGGATCACGGCGATCATCACGCCGCCGATGCCGGCCAGCAGTGCCGAGAGCGCGAAGGCCACCAGGTAGACTCGGTTGACCTCGAGGCCTACAAGGCCGGCGCCGATCCGGTTCTGCGCCACGGCGCGCATGCCCCGGCCCAGCGGTGTACGGGCCAGCAGCAGGTACAGGCCGGCCACCAACACCACGGAGATCGCGAACGAGCCCAGCGGGACGGCGCCCACGTTCACGCCGGCCACGTTCCAACCGAGCCCGCGGTAGGGCACGTTGCTGATCGAGCGCGGGTCGCCGCCCCAGATGGTCAAGGCGAGGTTCTGAAGGATTATGCCGACGCCGAACGTCAGGAGCATCTGGTTGAGCTCCGGCGCCTTGAGGACGAAGCGGATCGTCGACTGATAGATGATCGCGCCGATCACGAACAGCGCCGGCGCGACGAACAAGATAGACAACAGCGGGTCGAAGCCGAAGGTCACGAAGAGCTGGTAGGCCAGGAACGCTCCCACCATGAAGAACTCGCCGTGAGCGAAGTTCACGATGCCGATGACCCCGATGGCGAGCGCCAGCCCCACGGACACCAGGGCGTAGAGCCCCGCGGCCAGCACACCGGAGACGAGAGCCTGGGGGATGAGGCTCAACTCCACTTAGGCTGGCTCCTGGTCTGCAGTGGCCCTGAAGTCGGTCATCGGTATGGCTGCGTGCTCCTCGCGGTACCGGCGGTGGCGGTGTGGGCGGTCGGCCCTCGCGGAACCGACCGCCCGTTCGACGTGAGGCTGGGCTCTAGGCCGCTGCCTTCACTGGCAGCTGACGAGGGGCGCGGTGGCCTTGTCGGCTGGCCACACGATCTCGCGCACGCCGTTCTGGAACTGGAAGACCAACCACATCTCGGAGCCGAAGCCCTGGTGCTTGGCGATCTGCGATGCGCTGAAGCTCCACTCGCCCATGGGTGACCGGAAGGTCAGGGTCTCGAGGGCGTCGATGACCGCTGCCTGATCGGTGGTGCCGGCGGTGTTGATGGCGTCGGCGAGGCTCCAGAGCTGCGCGTAGGCCAGCGCCGCCATGTAGTTGTCCGGGTCGCTGCCGTGCATGGCGCGGTAGGAGTTTAGGAAGGTGGCGGCCTCGGGGTTGGGGAGGTTGGGCAGGTAGCCGATGAGGCCGGTCACACACTGGGCCTCTGGCGCGGAGTCGAACTCGCTGGGCCATCCCGGAGGGGCGCCGAAGATGTACTGCGGCTTGAGGTTGAGCTCGCGGATCTGGCTGATGAGCGGCACGACGTCGCTGTCGTAGCCGATCCAGAAGATCATGTCCGGGTTCTCGGCAGCTACCTTGCTGAGGATCGCGCGAAAGTCACCGTTACCGCCGGTCAGCGTGGACTGGAACGCCTCGGTCAGCACGACGTCCTGGCCGGAGGCCTCGATGAGGGCGGCCGCCGCCTGGGCGCCGGGGCCACCGAAGGCGCTGTTCTCGTGGAGCAGCGCGACGGTGCTCACGCCGGTGTCGACGGTGAAGGAGCTGGAAGCCTCGGTGTTCTGGTAGTCCCAAGGATGGACATGGAAGAACCAGTCCTCCTGGCCGATGAGCTCCTCGATGCCGTCGAAGCCGTCGATGCCCACGCCGGAGACCGCGCCCCCGATCCAGCTCACGATGGGCTGGAAGGTGCGGAACGACTCGATCAGCGCCAGGGTCACGCCGGAGGAGTAGCCGCCCGCGATGATCTCGACGCCGTCCTCGGTCATCAGCTTCTCGAAGGCCGCTACGGCGGTGGCGGCGTCGGCCTTCGTGTCTTCGACGATGATCTCCAGCGGCTCGCCCAGGACCCCGCCGGCGGCGTTGATCTCCTCGAGCGCGAGCTGGAAGCCCTTGAGCTGGGCCTGGCCGGTGCCGGCCGCGCCGCCCGTGAGGGGCGACAGCACGCCGATCTGGACCTGGGCGAAGCTCAGGCCCAACAGGCTCATCACGATCACTGCCAACGTTCTCTTCATGTGCCCTCCTTGAGGCGCTTTCATTGGTACTCCTGGGTCTGCAGGGACCCTGACCGGGTCCGTGCGGGCTCTCGTGGGGCCCGCCGCGAGCAGGCTGCCTAGCTCATGGCCCCGCCCCCTCGCTCACCGGCACGTTCTCCCCCGGCGCTGCCAGGCTTCGCGTTCGCTTCTGACCGGTCCGGCTCGCGCCCGGCGAGCCGCGGCAGATCTGTCTTGAGGATCTTGCCTGCGGCGCTCTTGGGGAGCGCCGGGAGGAAGACGATGTGCTTGGGAACCTTGTAGCGCGCCATCCTCTGTGTGAGGAACGCTCGCAACTGCTCGGCCGTCAGCTCTTGGCCCTCCTTGAGGACCACAGCGGCGATCCCGACCTCGCCCCAACGCTCGTCCGGGACGCCGGCTACGGCGCACTCGGCCACGGCCTCGTGGTCGTAGATCGCCGCCTCGACCTCGGCTGGGAAGACGTTCTCCCCGCCAGAGATGAACATCTCCTTGCGCCGACCCACGATTGTGAAGTCGCCCTCGTCGTCCACCATGGCGAGGTCGCCCGTCCACAGCCAGCCGTCGCGCAGCACCTCGGCCGTGGCCTTGGGCCGCTCGAAGTAGCCGAGGAAGACGTGCGGGCCGCGGATCGTCAGCTCTCCTGTCTCGCTTGGGTCGGCCGGTGAACCGTCGGGACGGCGCACGACCGCCTCCCCGTGCAGCATGGGTCGACCGACGGAGTTCGGCTTCCTGTCGGCCACCGCCTGAGTCGTCGCGAAGCAGTTGACGCCGGCCTCGGTGAGCCCGTAGCCCTGGCGCATCTTCACGCCGCGCCGCCTGAGGGCCTCGCGCACCGGCTCGGGACACGGCGCGCCACCGGAGATCGCCCAACGGACGCTGCGCAGGTCGGCCCCGGGGAACCGCTCGTGTCTGGCGAGCATGTGGAACATCGTGGGCACGAGGAAGAGGACCGTCGCCGAGGTCTCCTCGACCAACTGCAGGTACTCACCCGGGTCGAACGCGCGCTGCAGCACCACGCGCCCGCCCAGGTGGAAGAGAGGCACGGTGAAGGCGTTGAGCGCCGCGTGGTAGCACGGCGTGGCCTGGATGACGCAGTCGTCCTGCCGCAGACCCCAGCTCATGACGGTGTTGACGGCGTTGTAGAAGCCCTGCCGATACGGGAGCATGGCGCCCTTCGGCAGGCCGGTGGTGCCCCCGGTGAGGAGGATCATCTGGATGTCTTCTGGCCCCACCTCGGCTCGAGGAGCCCGAGTGATGTCGGCATCAAGCAGGCGCTGCTCGTATGAGGCCAGGTCCCACAGCGGCCTGCCGGTCGCCGCCGCCTTGTCCGCGTTCTCGGCGTCATGCAACACGAGTGCCGGTCGCAGGTACTCGGCCAGTTGGCGTTGCTCGCGCTCCGCGAGCCGCACGTTGAGAGGCGCGTAGACGGCCCCCGTCTTGGCGGTCGCCAGCAGCATGTCGATGTGCGCCACGTGGTTGTTCGCGAGGAGCCCGACCCGGTCGCCGGCGCCCACTCCGGCCCTCGCGAGCGCCGCGGCCAGCCGCTCCGCGCGGTCGTTCAGCTCCGCGTATGTGAGCCAGCTCCCTTGCCACCACAGCGCCGGCCAGTCCGGCGTGAGTTGCGCCCGCTTGGCGGCGACGTCGAGGATCACGACGCGCCCTTTCCGGAGCGGACACCGTCCCAGCGCAGGCAGATCGCGTTCCAGACGTAGCCCACGCCCGCCGCGACGAGAACGACGAGGTCGCCGGACTTCAGTATCCCCGCGCGTCGGGCGAGCTCGAGGGAGAGCGCTTGGTCCACCTGCCCTATGTGCCCGTACGTGTCCAGGTAGATGGAGCGCTCGGTCGGCACCCCCAGGCGCTCCAGCAGCGCGGCGTGCGCCGAACGCTTCACGTGCAGCATGGCCAGGTAGGCGACGTCGGCGAGCGTGGCGCCGGAGCGCGCGACGGCGTCCTCGACGACGCCCACGAAGTTGTCCATGCTCTTGGCCTCAAGGCGGTCCTTCATGCCGACGGGGTCGGTGACCCGCAGACGGTAGTCGCTCAGGTTGTCGGCCGTGATGGGCGTGACGGTGCCACCGACCGGCACCAGCACGTCGAGCGAGAAGCTGCCGTCCGTGCGGAACGCCGAGCCCAGCAGCTCGTGCCCCCGGTCGCGCTGCACGACGAACGCGGCGCCGCCGGCGCCGAGGTTGTACATGAACCTGACGTTCGGGTCGCTCGGGTCCACCAGGTCCACGTTGCGGTAGCCGCCCGCCACCAGCACCGTGTTCACGGCGGGGTCGGCGACGATCATGTCGCGCGCCTGCTTGAGTCCCAGGACCGCCGTCCCGCATTTCTGCCCGACGTCGTACGCGTAGGCCTTCTTCGCACCCAGGTCGTGGGCCAGCTTGATGCCGGCCGTCCAGACCGGGTACTCCTTGTACTCCTCGGTCATCGACACCAGGACGTCCACGTCGGCCGGGCTCGCTCCGGCGTCGGCGAGCGCCCGCTCGGCGGCCCACACGCCCATCGCGGTGGGGTGGTCGTCCGGGCCTGGCACCACGCGTTCGGTGATCCCGAGCTTCTCCCGGACCACCCACTCAGGCAGCCCGGTTCTCTCGGCGAGTTCCGTGGAGCTCATCCGGCCGTCCGGCACGTACGTGCCGATGCCGGTGACGCCGGGCGTGCCGCTCATCGGGTCGACCCCGTTGGTCCGGTCGATCGGGCTCCGGCGCGCATCATGCCGGCTCCGGCGTCAGCCCGCGCTGTATCAGGCCATGCACCGTGTCCAGGAACTCCTGTGGCGGTGGCCTCTGTTCCCAGATGGGGAAACGCAGGCCCAGGAAGTGCGCGATCCCCATCAGCGCCCAAGCGAGCGCCGCGGGGTCCCCTCCGCGCACCTCCCCCCGTCC
Source organism: Deinococcaceae bacterium (assembly GCA_040256005.1). Classification (GTDB taxonomy): domain Bacteria; phylum Deinococcota; class Deinococci; order Deinococcales; family Trueperaceae; genus DASRWD01. The sequence goes on from JBDZWC010000127.1 coordinate 6,655, forward strand.
CTGGGCCCGCGCGATGTTCCGGGCGTAGGCGTCAGCGAGCGTCTGGTAGTACTCGCGGTAGATCGACTCGTCTACGAACTGCGACTCCATGACGACCTTGTAGAGGTTCTGGTGCTCGAGCGAGAAGCGCACGAACGCCTCGAAGCCACGTTTCTCGGCTTCGATACGGTCCGGTGCACCGACGATCGCTTTGGCGAGGGCGCCTCTGAGGCTGTGACCCATGTGCCTCACAAGCTCGACCAACGCGTCCTTCTTGCTCGGGAAGTACAGGTAGAAGGTGCCCTGAGCGACGCCGGCGCGCTTCGTGATCGAGGCGACGGAGGACCGCGCGAAGCCGTTCTCGCCGATCTCGGCCTCGGCGGCCTCGAGCAGCTTGCGCCTGGTTGCCTCCCCGCGGGAGGTCGCCGGGACAGGTAGGTCGTTCAACTCGTCCTCGCCTCGCCTGTCCGTCTTCCGCTATGCGCGGAACCTGACAGGCGATTCAGGTGTCAGGTTGACGAGAGGTTACGTAGGCATGGGCACGGTAGTCAAGCCGGATCGACTTGGAACGGGACACAGCCGTGTCGAGTCGTCGAGCGCCGGCCGCGTATCATCACGCCCGTGAAGGGCGGTAGATCGAGCTGGGACCCGGTAGCGGGGTGGTACGACGCCACCGTCGGCGTCAGGGGAAGCCCCCATCACCGCAAGGCCGCGATCCCAACGGTGATGCGATTGGCCGAGCTGAAGCGCGGCGAGCGGGTCATCGACGTCGGCTGCGGGCAGGGGGTCCTCGCGCATCACGTCATCAAGGCGGGGGGTGATTACCTCGGCGTGGACGCCAGCCTGGCGATGGTGCGCCTGGCCCGCAAGCGTCGCGGCGCCGAGGGGGCCTTCGAGCACGGCGACGCCCGCGACCTGGTTGGCAGCACGTCGGCCCAACCCGGTTCTTTCGACGTGGCGGTGTACCTGCTCAGCATCCAGGACATGGATCCCCTGGACCAGGTCTTCGCTTCCGTGGCACAGGTGCTGAAGCCCGGCGGGCGGGTCGTGATCTTCATGGTCCACCCTGCGTTCCGGGCGCCCCGCGGCAGCGGTTGGGGTTTCGACCCGAAGCGCAAGCTTGTCTACCGGCGCGTGGAGCGCTACCTGACGTCGGCCTCCGTGCCCATGAAGGAGTACGCCGAGGTGCGCAAGGGTGCACCGCGCGGGGCGACGATCAGCTTCCATCGTCCGCTCAAGGACTACGTCAACGCGCTCGCGGCGCAGGGCCTGTGGGTGGACGCCATGGACGAGCTGGCGGACCCCGTGAAGGACGACGAGTCGCGGTCCAACCCAGAGGTGCCGCTGTTCCTCGCGCTGCGGGCCAGGTTCTCGGCGCAGTGATGGCAACATGTGAGTTCGATGTGGGCTCGA
>JBDZWC010000128.1:0-7984 GCA_040256005.1 Deinococcaceae bacterium
GGGCAGGCGGAAAGCCCTAAGATCGGGACACAACTTAGGCGCGTAGCTCAGTGGGAGAGCGCTACATTGACACTGTAGAGGTCGGCAGTTCAATCCTGCCCGCGCCTACCAGAAGCAGAAGTGCCGAGTCGGCCTTCGTAGGAGCGAGACCGGGTACGCGATCAGTACCCGGTCTCGCTCGCTGTCGACCCGAGGCGGAAGCCAGCTGGCGCGCCTGGCCGCGATGTCGCCCGCAACTTCCGCACGCGTCTTTGCCAGAAAGCTCGCGGAACCCGCGGGCCGTTTGGGGCTAGTCTCTGCCCTCATGACGTTGCCGTGGCTCCACGTCCCCACCTCCGACGCCCGCGCGATCCGGCTCGGGCTCGAGCCGCGCATCTGCGTGCGCCCCCCGTACTTCGCCCTCAAGGACCTGCAGATCGAGGGCCTGGACCTGCACGCCACGGCCACCGCCGAGTCCCCTGCCTTCGGTGAGGTGGGACCGATGCCCGCCGCCGAGCTCGGCAGGCATGCCGCGATCGTGGGCCTCTCGGCCGCTGCCATGATGCAGGAAGACGACAGGAGGCGGTACTACCTGGCGCGCAGGGCCGTGTGCCGCTACCACCCCAGCCAGGCGCCGTACGGCGCGCCGGTGCGTTTCATCGGCAGGGCCACCCACCTCGACAAGCGCTCCAGCCGGGCGGCGGTCACGGCGACGGCGGGGGGTGCCGTGGTGGCGTCGTTCGACGTCGACTACACGATCCTCACCGAGAGCGCGTTCGAGCGCCTGTTCCGCGTCAACGCCAAGGCCACGCCCAGCGTGCCCAGCCCGTACGGCTCGCTCCTCGCCGCGGCGTGGCAGGGCACACCTGACAGCGTCGAGCAGGTCGTGGACCCCGTGCCGGTGAGCGCCTGTGCCGGCCACTTCGACGGTCACCCGGCGCTGCCCGTCGCGGTGCTCATGGGGCAGCTCTCGTACCTCGCGGGGCGTCTGCACGGCGGCAGCTACCGGGTGGTGCGCGGCGAGGTGGAGGCCAGCGACCTGGCCTGGGCAGGGGAGAGGGCTGTGTTCAGAGCGGCCAAGCAGGGCCCGGGAGGCCATCCCGACGTGGGGGACGCCTGCCGCTACCGGTGCGAGGCGACAGCCGCCGGCAGGCCCGTGGGGTCGATGACGGTGTGGCTCGAGTCAGTTGACGAGGGTGTCGCGGATCATCCGCTCCTCGGTGATCGGTATTCGTAGGAACGGACGCATGTCGTCAGGGCTCATCGCCTTCGAGAACAGGTGACCCTGCCCGAGGTGACAGCCCAGGTCGCGGCAGACGTTGCGCTGCGCCTCGGTCTCGATGCCCTCCGCCACGATCGTCAGGTCGAGGTGCTTCGCCACGTGGGTGATGGCCTCCACGAGCGCCAGCGCGAACTGAGGGGCGTGTAGCGGCGAACCCAGGTCCTTGACGAAGCTGCGGTCGATCTTGACCGTGTCGATGGGCAGGTCGCGCAGGTAGGCGAAGGAGGAGTAGCCGGTACCGAAGTCGTCGATCGCGATCCTCACGCCCAGGCGCTGGAGGCGCTGGAGCGTCTCCACGACGTGGTCGACACCGTGCATGACGATGCCCTCCGTGAGCTCGAGCTCCAGCAGCTCCGGCATGAGCGCGTGGTCCTCGAGCGCGGCCTCTACGGTCCTGAAGAAGCCCGGGTGCGCGAACTGCATCGCGGAGACGTTGACGGAGACGACGACGCCGTGACCGGACATCGCCTCCCACGCCTTGGACTGCCGGCAGGCCTCACGCATCACCCACTCGCCCAGGCTGACGATGAGCCCGCTTCGCTCGGCGATCGGGATGAACTCGAGCGGGCTGACGTGGCCCCATTTGGGGTGGTGCCAGCGTGTGAGCGCCTCGACCTTCTTCAGCTCGCCGGTCTCGAGGTCGTGCATCGACTGGTAGACGAGCGAGAGCTGGTGCTGCTCGGTGCTGAGGGCCGTGCGCAGCTCGCGCTCGAGGTTGCGCTGCCGTTCGACCTGAGCGTCGGAGTCGTCGCGGTAGCGCTGCACGCCGTTCTTGCCGGAGCGCTTGACGCGGTACATGGCGGAGTCCGCGTGCCGCAGCAGCGTGGGGCCGTCGGGCGCGTCGTCAGGGTAGAGGCAGATGCCGATGCTGGCGCTGACGTGGTGCGAGAGCTCCTGGAGGTCGAAGGGCGTGACCAGGGCCGCCTGCAGCTTCCTGGCGGCGAACACCGCGGCCTGTGGGCTGTCCACGTCCTCGAGGACGATCACGAACTCGTCGCCGCTCATGCGGGCCATGAGGTCGTTCGGCCCCAGCTGCTCGGACAGGCGACGCGAGACGGACCGCAGCAGCTCGTCGCCGGCCTCGTGGCCCAAGGTGTCGTTGACGACCTTGAAGCCGTCTACGTCGAGGTACAGGACTGCGATGCGGCCGCCGGTCTCACGCGCCCTGGCGATACGCCTGTCGAGCTCCCCGTCCAGCCGGATCCGGTTGGCGAGGCCCGTGAGCGCGTCGTTGTAGGCGTGCTTCTCGGCCTCCTCCATGCGGGCTCGCGTGCGGGTGTAGTTCTCCTTGAACCTGATGAAGGCCGAGGTCAGGGCGAGGAACACCGTGTTGGCCAGGTTGAGCTCGGTGAGCGCGTAGACGATGCCCCACTGCACCGTGCCCGCGAGGATGCTCGGCACGGAGTAGACGGCCGCGAGGGCGATCATCCCGCCCGTGAAGATCCTGACGACCTGTTGGCCCAGGCGGGCCTCCTCGAGGATGAAGGAGAGGAGGTACACGACCGGGATCCAGAACAGGGTCTCGGTGAACTGTGCCTGGAGGACGGTGGACGGCGGGGCCAGGAACAGCAGCCAGCCGAGCTTGAGGAAGAAGAACGTGCTGGCGCCGGCGATGATCGCGAGGACCACGATCGTGAGGGCGTTGCGTCTGAACGCCAGCAGGAGCTCCAGGGCCACGAGCAGCGTGCCCATGAGCGGGTACGTCAGCATGTCGAAGGGGGTCGCCTGGCCGCTGGGGACCTCGAGCGCCCAACCGACGAAGAAGGCCAGGGCCCCGAACGGGATGAAGGCCAGCAGGGTCCGGCGCCACTCCTGGGCGTAACGGGTCCCTGTCACCTGACTGGCAGGCGTACCTGGCGGCGGCAGGGCCGAACTCACGTCCAGACGCTAGACGACACCAGATGACGGGAAACTTACGCGCTGCAGCCGATGTTCCTGCAGCCATACGCCTCCGCGTAGGCGTTGCTGCCGGGACCCGTAGGCACGTCCGGGGCACGGCGTAGGCCGTTGCGCCGATGACTGAGCAGGTACGGCGCAGCAGCATGGCGGCGAGTCGAGGCCGGCCCGCGTACACGGCTCCAGTGACGTGAACAGGGCATGCGCCTCGGCGCGAGAGCGGGCAGTCCGCGGGAGGTGGTGGTCGGCGTGGCAGGAGCGATGGACATGGTGAACAGGGCCAAAGAGGAGGTCGAGAACCTGGCACCCAGTGCGGTGGCCAGCGAGCTGGCACGCGGCGACGTAGTTCTCGTCGACGTCCGTGAGCCCGACGAGACGAGCCTGGGGACGATCCCGGGTGCCGTGCTGGTACCGCGCGGGATGCTCGAGTTCAGGGCGGACACCACGATGCGCTACCACCTCGACTCGCTACGGCCCGAGCGGCGAGTGATCCTCTACTGCTCGGCGGGCTCCCGTTCGGCGTTGAGCGCCAGGACGCTCAAGGAGCTCGGTTACAGGGACGTCGCGCATCTGGAAGGCGGGCTCGAAGCGTGGCAGAGGGAAGGCCGTCAAGTCACCCGTACCCAGGAGGAGATGATATGAGCGCGACCAACAGCCAGTCACAGGAGCTCACCACTGACAACACGCGCGACACGCCCCACGCTCGAGGGCACCGAGCACGGCGCTCGGATCGGAGGACACCCGGTCTGCGTGCCGGCATGCTGGCGGGGATGGGACTGCTGGCAGTCTCAGCGACGTTGGGTGCCACGCCGGCAGGCGCGGCCGCCGGCGCAGGCGATACGGTCCTGCGCGCTCAGGCGGCTGAGCCCCCGCCGATCGCGATGGAGCTCATCGCCGACAGGGCGGACTTCCCCGACGCCATCTCTATGGGCCTAACCATCGGGCTGTCGGGCGCGGAGCCGCTCGACCTCGACATCGAGGCTCCGTCACGCACGGCGATAGCGAAGTTCACCATCCAGCCGGGCGCCGTCTTCCCGTGGCACACGCATCCCGGCCCTGTCGTCGTGAACGTCGTCCAAGGCGACCTGATCTACGTGCCTGCCAACGATTGCAGCGAGCACCACTACCGGACGGGGAACGCCTTCTGGGACCCGGGTAGGGGCAACGTCCATAGCGCGTACAACCCGACGGAAGGCGTGACGGTGATCGTCGCGACGTTCTTCGAGCTGCCGGCGGAGGGCCCGCTTAGCATCACGGAAGGCATCGCCGCACCGGAGGGTTGCACCGTTGGGTTCGGGCAGGCTGCGGCGCATTGAACACGGAGGGTGCGCCTAAGCGGTGACCCGCTCTACCAGGCCGAGGCGATACGCTTCCGCGACCGCCTCGGCCCTCGAACGGACGCCGAGCTTGCCTAGCACCGCGGACACCTGGTGGTCAACGGTGCGCGAACTGACCCGGTTGCGCCTGGCGATCTCGGCGTTGCGGAGCCCGACGACCATCAGCTCGAGGACCTGTTGTTCGCGGGGGGTGAGGCCGGCCGGGTGCTGCCTGGTCATCGCCTGCGGTCCCCTCGGGATGCCGCGTACCCCGAGGTGCTTCAGCCTCTGAGCCAGCGAGGTGGCCGCCGGTCTTGCTCCCAAGTCCTCGAACGACCTCAGCGCCTCGCGCAGGTCCGCCACGTCGTTCGATTCGGAAAGGGCTGTAGCCCGCTCGTATGGGCATCCGAGGCGCGCCCAGTGTCTGGCGGCGCGTCGAGGCTGACCCCTCGCCTGAAGCGCGAACGGTCCACGAACTTCGTCGGGCAGGCTGGGATCACCCCCGGCGCGCCAGACCCAGTAGGCAAGACGGCCGACGTGCCAGTGGCTGCCTTCGGTGAGTGCGCGGGCGTAAACGCCTTCCAACTCGGCGCGCGCCGCGTCAGGGTCTCCACGAACCAGCGCGGCCTCGGCCAGGACCGCTCGCATCGCGACGATGACCGAGAGCCTAGGGGACGTCTTGGCGCACTCTTCGAGCTCCCTCAGCACCTCGCCCGGCCCCTCTTCACTTGTCCGCAGCAGCACCGTCGCCCTGACGAGGGTCACCCAGATACGGACCGTGGGAGAGACGTTGTCGCGCTGAAGGACCAGCTGGGCGGCCTCTTCCGCCTCGCGCCAGCGACCCTGGAACAGGTACGACAGGGCCTGGTTGGAGAGCAAGAACGCCAGCGCCCAGTCGAAGTCCATCTCCCGACTCAGGTCGAGCCCTCTCCTGAGCAGCCGGTCAACTCGGGCGCCGCGGAACGTCTCCAGCAACCCAGACGTGACCTGGTGGATACCGAGCAACGTGAGGTCGTGTTGACCCATGTCGGTAGCCGTCTCGACGGCGCGGGACAGCTCCTTCTCAGCGGCGACGACGCGCGCGTTGGCGGCGAGGGCCATGGAGACGACAGTGCTGGCACGTACTTGCATGTACCCGTTGTCATGGGCTCGCGCCAGCTCCTCAGCCCGGCGCGCCAGACGCAGTCCGGCATCGCCATGCTGATACTTCTTCCAGGCCTGGAAGTAGTAGGCGAACGCCCGTGCCGGTGAGTCCTCTCGGTCTCGGAGCAGGGCCAAGGCTTCCTGAAACGTAGTGGTTGCCTCGTCGTCGCGTAGCATCGTGCACAAGGTCCAGGTCAGCCGGCAGAGGATATGCGACTTGCGCTCGGCGTCCTCCTCGTCGTTCAAGAGGTCGGCCGCGGCGCGTCGCGAGGCGACGCACTCCTCCATGTACCCGGTGACGTTGCACGCGATCGAGTGCAGGTCCATGAGCTCGGAGTGCTCGTGTGCCCCCAACCTGTTGGCGTACGGCAGAGCCCTCGAGAACTGGATCCGTGCTTCGCGGTAGGCGTTGAGGCGCATGGCCAGACGACCCGCAGCGGGTGCATAACGCAAGATGGCCGACGAATCACCCGCCATGAACGCATGGTGCGCCAGCACCGCGAGTGCGCTGTCCGGGGGGGCCGGTAGTTCCGATGCACCGCCATGGGCCGAAACGATCCCGAGTCGTGTCTCCAGTTCGTGAAGGATGGCCCCGTGCGTCCGAGCACGGCGCGTTTCGGGTATCGACTCGAGCACGGCCTGCCTGGCGAGCTCATGCCGGAACGACAACGTGGCATGTCTACCGACGAGAAGACCTGCCGCCACACACTCGTCGATCGCTGTCGGTGCGGGCACGAGGACCGTGAGGAGGTCGGCAACCGTGTTCTGTCCCGCGACGCTGGCCACTTCGAGCGCCTGGATCGCGCCCGGCGAGAGCCGCGACACGCGCGCCATGACCGCATCCCCGACCTTGGCGGGTACGCCGGGCCCACCGGCGGCCAAGACCTCGGTAACGAAGAAGGCGTTGCCGCCGGTCATCTCGTGTAGCGTCGCCGGATCCACCCCCCCGTTACCCGCGAGAGTGGCGACTGCGGCAGCGGAGAGGGTCGGGACCTCGAGGCGGTAGACGCTTGGCGCGGCCGCCAGATCGCCCAGAAGGCGCCTCAGCGGATGCTGCCCATGAGTCTCGTCGTCGCGGAAAGTGCACAGGAGCAGGACGGGCAGGTCGCCGATCCGGCGGCCGAGGAAACGGAGCAGGTCGAGAGTCGCCTCGTCGGCCCACTGTAGGTCTTCTATGACGACGATCTGAGGCCGCGGGCTCGCGCGGAACCTCTCGAGGAGAGCGGGGAACAGCGTGCGAGGTTCGCCCGCCTGCATGGTTTCTACGAAGCCTTCGCCCAGTTCTGGGGCAAAGTCGATGAGGGGCGCCAGTGGTGTGGGCGCGCTCATGGCGTCGCAGGCCCCACGTAAGATCACGGCGGCGCCCGAGTGGCGCTTGTGGAACCTCTCCACCAAAGCGCTCTTCCCGACGCCGGCCTCGCCCCCTACGAACACGAGCCGACCCGAGCTCCGCGCAGCCGCTTCGCCGTGCGCCTTGAGCTGCTCGAGTAGGGCCTCGCGCTCCAACAGGTTGTAGTCCTGCATAGACGGGGGGAGGATAGCAGGCCCGTGCTGCCCACCCGAGCCCAGTAGCGACCGCGGCGGCGGCCAAGGAGAAGACCCGGCCTCCAAGCCGGGTCCCTTGGTGCGTATGGTGGCGCCGCTTTCTAGCTTTGCGATGCCCTACTAACGATGCGCCTGTCGAACGCTACACCGTCCGGGTCCCGTACCTGCCACGGCCCGATACGTGGGCGCCCGTCACTCCACTACTTCGGTGAGGTAGCCGGGCAGCTCGACGTTGTCGATGCGCAGCGCCTCGAACAGGCCGGCCGGCAGCGACAGGTCGCCCACGAACAAGCGGCCCACGTTCCCGCCCGGCTTGACGCCCACCTTGGGCAGCGCCACGCTCATCGTGATGTCGGCCTTGACGACGTCGCCCGGCGTCTCGCCCGTGTCCGCGAGCATGCCGGTGGGCACGTCCAGCGAGATGACGCAACAGTCGGCGTCGGAGTGGTTGAGCACGGTGATGACGTCCAGCGTCCGACCACGCGGCGGTCCCTCGAGGTTCGTGCCGATCGCCGCGTCGATGATCACCGCGAACTTCATCTTGGGCAGGCTGTTGCGCACCTTGACCCGGTCGAAGTGCTTGAGGTGCTCGAGCTGCTCCTTGGGAGTGCCAGAGTAGTTCTCGGCCTCGTGCGTGGGTACGACCCACACGCGTCGGCCGCGGGCGGCGAGGAGCCGGGCGGCGGCCAGGCCGCCGGAGCCGTTGTTGCCCCTCCCGGCCACGACCAGCACCGGTCCGCTGTCACCGACCGTCTCGGCCAGCTTGACCAGGTTACGCGCCGTGTGCTCGACGAGCACTCGGTTGTCCAGCCCGAACTTGCCG
>JBDZWC010000015.1:0-2849 GCA_040256005.1 Deinococcaceae bacterium
AGCCGAAGACGGTCTCAACGACGACGATGCCGCCCATGAACACGCCGATGTCGAGCCCCACGAGCGCGACGACGGGCAGGACGGCGTTCTTGAGCACGTGCTTCATGACCACGCGCGTGGGGAACACGCCCTTGGCACGTGCGGTCCTGACGAAGTCCTGCCTGAGCACGTCGATCGTCGCGCTGCGGGTGACGCGCGCGTACCAGCCCCCGCCCGCGAGACCCACCGCCGTCGCCGGCAGGACGACGTGGAGCGGCGTGCCGTAGCCGCCTAGCGGGAAGATGGGCACGAGGAACGCCAGCAGGTAGATGAGGATGAGCCCGACGACGAACTGCGGCGCCGACACGCCCACGAACGCCAGCGTCATCACGACCTGGTCGAAGCGCGTGCCCCTACGCAGCGCGGCCAAGATGCCCGCCGGTAAGCCGATGAGCAGCTCGAACAGGATGCCGGCCCCCGCGAGCTGAAGGGTGGGCATGAAGCGCGAGGCGATCAGGTCGGACACCGCGGCGCGCTGGGCGTAGGAGCGGCCCAGGTTGCCCCGCAGAAGACCTTGCACGTAGCTGACGAACTGAGCGGGGAGGGGCCTGTCGAGGCCCAGCTCGTGGCGGATGCTCTGAACCGTAGCCACGGTGGCACTGCGGCCGGCGATCATCCGCGCCGGGTCGGCCGGCAGTAGGAACACCAGCAGGAAGGTGACCAACGTGACGCCCAGGAGCACGAAGACTGACTGCAGCAGGCGCTTGGCCATATAGGGCAGCAACTAGCTCACCTCCGCTCCGCCAGGTCGAGGGCGTCGCGCAAGGCCTCGCCGAGCAGGTTGAAGGACAGCGACGTCAGCAGGATCGCGGCGCCTGGGAACACGACGAGCCACGGGGCGTCGAGGAAGTACGACTGGCTCTCGTTGATGATCCCACCCCACGACGGCGTCGGCGGCTGCACACCGACGCCGAGGAACGACAGCGACGCCTCGAGCAGGACCGTCGTGGATATCCCCAACGTCCCGAAGACCATGAGCGTTGATACGAGGTGCGGCAGCACGTGGCGGGTCAGCGTCCGCATGGGCCGTACGCCGAGCGCGCCGGCCGCCTCCACGAAGTCGCGTTTGGCGATCGAGAGGACCTGGGCGTAGATCGCCCGCGCGATCCAGACCCAGTTGACGAGAGCGATCACCAGCGCCACGATCCACAGGCTGGGGCGCAGGATCGCGGCCAGTGCGATGGCGAGGATGAGCGCGGGGAACGCGGTCATGATGTCTGTGAGCCGCATCAGTACGGTCTCGGTCCAACTCCTGGCGTAGCCGGCCAGTACGCCGACGACGAGGCCGATGAGCACCGCGGCGCCGTTGGCTACCACCCCGACGAGGAGGGACACACGGGCGCCGTAGAGGACGCGTGAGAGGTGGTCCCGACCGAGCAGGTCGGTGCCGATGAGGAACCGCCCGGAAGGTGGCAGTGGGTCGCCCTGCAAGGTGAGGCCGTCGAAGTACTGCCGGGCCGGGTCGTGCGGCGCGAGCAACGGCGCTCCCAGAGCGACGATCACCACCAGCAGGACGCCGACCAGGCCCACCATCCCGGCTCCGTTGGCGCGGAAACGGCCCGCCCAACCCCGGCGCCCGGTGCGCTGAGCCGGTCCTCGCTTGGTTTCGACCGCCCGCCGCAAGAGACGAACCCTCCTGAGAAGCTCCCGAAGTCGTTGACGCTTATGGCCCTGGCCTGAGATACCGAGGGGGAGGTCCATGGCGTCCGAGCGGCCGCCACTCTCCCGATCACTGCAAGTTGGCCGGCATCATATATGAGCGGCGCGCGCCTGGCGAACCTGATGGTGTTCCGCCGCGATCGGGCGCCGCGTCGGGGCGCGGTCGCGGGTGCTCGGCACCGGCCGCCCAAGCGCCGGATCGACCCCTTGACGGGGCCCGGCGCGCCTGCTACAGTCCACGGCTTGGGAGCCTTGGCTTCCCCCGCCAGGCCAAGCCGGCGGAGCCGCGAGGAGGTTGACGATGACGGACATCACGAACGCGTCTTCTGTCGGACGCCAGATCCGTTCCGCGCCTCTCGTGGCCTGTGGCCTCGAAGCCTGAACTGACTTAGGCGCCGCAAGACCTCACACACAAGCTGATCGGCCCGAGACTCACGGACCTGCCTGGTCCATGAGGCTTGAAGCACCGACGACACTGGGCGCCCGAGCGCCCTTACGAACCAGGCCCCTCTGGGGCCGCAGGAGCCACCACCCGGCCCTCTTGGGCCTAGCTGCAAGAAGGGAAGGAGGAGTGCGAGCGATGTTGATCTCTCCTGTCACGCAGTTCCTCGCGACTCGCGGTCTGCGCTTCGGCGTTGCCGCTTCGCGTCGCGACGAGCGTCTCCGCCGTGCCGGCTACGCCGACGGCGAGCGCCGGCCGCGCAAGGAACACCACTGGGCCAATCGCTAAGGCCGAGGAAGCGCGCTAGCAAATCAGGGCGAGCCCTCACCTCAGCGAGATCCAAGTGGCCCTTGAGCCTCAAGCCAACCCTTTAGGAGGGCCACCGTGTTGCACACCAGTCACTCGCTGACACGCCTGCTCAACGAGCGCGTGAACGACCTGCGCAAGCGGGCGGCGGAAGAGTCCGTCGTCGCGGCGGTGAACGCCGAGAAGCGCCGGGCTCGGCAGGAGGCGGCGCTCGCCGCCGTCAAGAGGGCCATGACGGCCAAGCAGGAGCAGGCCGTCTTCAGCTGGCAGAGCCAGCGCCAGGCCTTCGGTCCACGCCGACTTCGCAGCGCCAGGTGAACAGACTAGGAACGCGAACCTTGACAGATATAAACTCTGTCCTTACACTCACTGAGGTGCGAGTACCCACCGGTGCCGCGTAGGC
>JBDZWC010000015.1:2949-34482 GCA_040256005.1 Deinococcaceae bacterium
GCAACCGCAACCTCTACTGGCGCCTCAGCGTCATGGAGAACCTGGTGTACTTCGCAGGCAACCGCGGCCGGTCCCGTGCCTCGGTGAAGCGCCGGGCTGAGGAGCTGCTGGAACGGTTCGGCCTCGAGGCCAAGTCGGGCGAGATCGTCGCGAAGCTCTCCAGGGGCATGCAGCAGAAGCTGGCCATCGCCACCTGCCTGCTGGCCGACACCGAGGTCGTCGTGCTCGACGAGCCCACCCTTGGCCTGGACGTGGAGACCGGGTTCGAGGTCAGGGCGCTGCTCAAGGAGATCGCCGCCGAGGGCAGGACCGTCGTGCTCAGCTCTCATGACATGCCCGTCGTCGAGGACCTCTGCCGCCGAGTCGTCGTCGTTTCGGGCGGCAAGGTCGTCACCGACGCTCGCGTGGCCGACCTCCTGAGGCTGTTCCAGTCGCGCGCTTTCATGGTCACCCTCGCCGCGCCGCTGGCGCCCGACGAGCGCGCTCGCCTCGAGCGGTCGTTCACGGTCAGCGCCGCGGAGGACGCCACCTTCGAGGTGGAGCTCGACCGCTCGGGCGAGCTGTTCAGGCTCATGGACTTCCTCAGGGACGCCGGCGTGGAGGTCGAGTCGATCGAGCGCACGACGGTGCGCTTCGAGCAGGTGTTCAGGCGACTGGTCAAGGACGGTGGGGTGCCCAAGCAGCCCCCCTCTGCCGCCGCAGGTGTTCTCAAGGGGGCCAACGTTGCTGTCTAGCGGCTACCATCACGCCTTCAGGGCGAACCTCGTCAAGAACGTCATCGAGCTGAGGCGCTACCTGCCCAACACGCTCAGCATGATCGTCACGTTCTACGCGATCTTCGTCTTCCTGCTGCTGGGCGTGCGGCTCATCGGCGACCCAGCCAACGCCGATGCCAACGTGCGCAACCTGCTGGTCGCGAACGGCTTCTGGTTCCTGCTGATGCTGGGCGTCAACTCGATGGGATGGGAGCTCACGAACGAAGCCCTGCGCGGGACGCTCGAGCAGCTCTACCTGGGTACGGTGCCAACGTGGCTGATCCTGTTGTTCAGGATGATCGCCACCCTGCTGATCCAGCTCGCGATCCTCGTCGTGCTGATGTTCCTGAGCATGCTGACGGCGCGGACGTGGCTGACGGTCGACGTGGGAGCGCTGGCGGCCATCCTGCCCCCCACCTTCCTCGGCGTCATGGGACTGGCGTACCTGGTGGCAGGCATAACGATCGTCTTCAAACAGGTGAACTCCGTGCTGCAACTCATGCAGTTCGTGCTCATGGCGTTCGCGTACGTCCCCCTGGCCACGGTCCCCCTGCTGGAGCTGGCGCCCACGGCCAAAGGCATCGACATGGTCAGGTCCGTCATGGCCGAGGGCCTGCCGCTCTCGTCGTTCACGTCGGCCGACTGGCTCTCGGTGTGGGTGTCGGGCGTCGCCTACTTCGCGCTGGGCCTGCTCGCGTTCAAGCTCTTCGAGCGGCGCGCCATGCGCAGAGGACTGCTCGGACACTACTGAGCGGAAGCCGGGCAGGTCCCAACGGACGCGTTCAGCCGGTAGCGAGGAGCACGACCCCGGCCACCATGCCCACCGCGCCCAGCAGGCGCCGGCCCGAGAAGCCCTCGCGGAGCAGCACGGCACCGAACACCGACCCCACCAGGATGCTCAACTCGCGGGCGGGCGCCACCAGGCTCACGGGCGTGAACGTCATCGCGCTCAGCACCATCAGGTAGGCGAGCGGGCTCAGCGCCGCCACCCCGATGACCTCCCAGCGGTGCTCGCGCCAGGCGGTCCGCGTCTCGCTGGGCTGCACGCGCGCCAGCATCAGGGGGGCCAGCAGCACCAGCCTGCCCACCTCGCCGAGGTAGTTGTACAGGAGCGGCTGCGCACCCAAGGTCCTCACCGCGTAACCGTCCCAGACGGTGTAGACGCCGATGAACGCGCCGGTGGCCAGGCCGAACAGTACCGCCTTCGTGGCGCCAGCCCCGGCGCGCCCGGAGGAGGTCAGCACCAGCACGCTGAGGACGATGAGCGCGGCTCCTGCCAGGGCGACCCCCGACGGACGCTCTCCCAGCAGCGCGATCGCCAGCACCGTGGCCAGCGCCGGGCCCGAGCCCCGCGCCAGAGGGTAGACGAGCGACATGTCACCGGCCCGGTAGCCGGCCTGCAGGCACAGGAAGTAGCCGACGTGGATCGCGGAGGAGACCAGGGCGGCCCCTGCTTGCGCCACGGTCAGCGTCGGGTGGGCGAGCCAGACGTAGACGGCCGCGACCGGTGCGTATAGCGCGGCCGTGAGAACCGTCAACAACCAGAGGAACGCCAGCCCACCCCGGGAGCGCTTGGCCAACAGGTTCCACGTCGCGTGGACCAGGGCCGACCCGAGGACGAGGGCGAGGGCCGCGGCGGTCAAGCGGCCCTAGATCAGTCGTTCACGTACGTCAGCCAGTGCTGGAACTCGGGCACCTTGCCGGCCGTCACGTCGAGGTACGTCTTCCGCATGGCCAGCGAGAACTCGCCGGCCACGCCGGCGCCGATGGGCCGGCGGTCGATCGACGCGATGGGCGTGACCTCGGCAGCCGTGCCGACCATGAACACCTCGTCCGCGATGTACAGCTCGTCCCGCGTCGCCATGGTGGGCACGACCTTGGTGCCCTGGTGCTCGGCGATCTTGACCACCGAGTCGCGGGTGATCCCCCGCAGGTTGACGGAGTGGGCGATGGGGTACAGCACGCCGTCCTTAACGAAGAAGACGTTCTCGCCCGAGCCCTCGGCGACGAAGCCGCTGTGGTCGAGGAGGAGCGCCTCGTCGAACCCGAGGTCGCGCGCCTCCTGGTTCGCCAGTACGGAGTTCACGTAGTTGCCGCCGGCCTTCGACTTGGTCGGCATGATGTCAGGCGCCGAGCGCCGCCAGGAGCTGGTCATCAGGTTCGCTCCCTTGCGGACGGCGTCCTCACCCAGGTAGACGCCCCACGGCAGCGTGGCCACCATGAAGTGGAGTCGGTTGCGGCCGGGGTTCACGCCCAGCGACTCGGCGCCGTACCAGATGAGCGGCCTGATGTAGCACGAGGGCATCCCGTTCGCCCTGACGGTCTCGACGATCGCCTCGTCGATGTCATCGACGGTCCACTCCGGACGCATGCCGATGATCTTCGCGGAGTCGAGGAGGCGCTGGGAGTGCTCGTGAAGGCGGAAGATCGCCGGGCCGCGCTCCGTGGCGTAGGCCCTGATGCCCTCGAAGACGCTCGTGCCGTAGTGGAGCGCGTGCGTGAGCACGCTGACCTTCGCCTCGGCCGCAGGCACGAGCTCGCCGTCGAAGTAGATGCGGCCGGCCTCCACCGCCGGCGTGCTCGGCGGAGCGGACTTCTGCTGGACTGTCATGCTCGTCCTCCTGTCGTACCTCGTAAGCATGCCACGCCGGGGTGGGTACTTTCAGGCGACAGGCGCACCAAGGGCCCAGCGCTCCGTCGCGGGGTACGCTTCCACAGCGTGAGAGTCCTCGTCACCGGCGGCGCCGGCTACATCGGCAGCGTCACGGCCCAGGCCCTCTTGGACGCCGGTCACGCGGTCGTCGTCGTCGACGACCTGTCGACCGGCCACGCCGCCGCCGTGCCGGATGGGGCGCGCCTCGTCGCCCACGACCTCGCCGACCCGCTGTTCATGACCGACCTGCTGCGCGCGGAGAACGTGGACGCGGTGGTGCACTTCGCCGCGCTGTCACTGGTGGGCGAGTCCATGCGCGAGCCGCTGCGCTACTACCGCCACAACGTGGGCGGTGCCATCGCCCTGCTGGAAGCATGCGTGTCCGCGGGCGTGGAGCGCTTCGTGCTGTCGTCGACCGCAGCCGTCTACGGTCATCCGAAGGCGGTCCCCATCGCGGAGTCGGCCGCGCCGGCCCCGGAGAGCGTGTACGGCGAGACCAAGCTGGCGATCGAGCGCCTGCTCCACTGGCTGTCCGCCACGAAGGGCCTCGGCTACGCGGCGCTGCGCTACTTCAACGCCGCCGGCGCCGTGCCGGGCCGCGGCGAGGACCACGACCCGGAGACGCATCTGATCCCACTGGTGCTGCAGGCCGCCTTGGGACGGCGCCGCGCGGTGAGGCTCTTCGGCACCGACTACCCCACCCCGGACGGTACGGCCATCCGCGACTACGTGCACGTGGCGGACCTCGCCGACGCTCACGTGCTGGCTCTCGAGGCCGTGCGGCCCGGCTCGGGCGCCGCCTTCAACCTCGGCAGCGGCGAGGGTTTCTCCGTCAGGCAGGTGATCGACGTGTGCCGCGTGGTGACGGGCGTGGACTTCGAGGTGGAGGAGACCGCCAGGCGCGCCGGAGACCCGCCCGTGCTGGTGGCGGACGCGGGGAAGGCCGCTGCCCAGCTGGGCTGGAGGCCGCGCAGAACGGACCTGACCGAGATCGTGGGGTCCGCCTGGGAGTGGCACAGCACCCACCCGGAAGGCTACGGCGCGTGAAGGTGCTCGTCGCGCGGGTGAGGAGCGCACATGCTCGGCTCACGACCCGTCTGCTAGCATCGCTCGGAGCCGCTCACGCTGACCAGGCGGGCGCCAGCGCACCGCGAGGCCGGAGTAGGTGAAGGTTCCCTTAGGAGCGCGAATATCGTACAGGAAAGGGCTCGTGATACCCTTGCCTGACTTGGAGACTGCCATGAGACGAGTCTTGCTAGCCGTGGCGCTGGCCTTCGCCGGTGCCGCTGCTGCCCAGTCGACAGCCCCCCTCTCAGGCATCGTGATGAGCGAAGAGCCGCTCGCCGAAGGCACGCGCGTGGCGATCCACGTGGTGGACGCCGACAACGTCTGGGGCCTCGAGGTCGCCAGCGTCGAGCCGGTCGGCGGCACCTTCACGGTGACCCCCGAAGAGGTTCCCGCTGCTGAGATGCGTCCCTTCAGGAGCGGTGGGATCATCCTCCCTGGCCTGCAGAACGAGTACCGCGTGTCGCCGGAGGGCGTGAACGTCGCCGTGGGCCGCTTCAACATGTACCTGGACGAGAACGACAACGGCGTCTTCGACCGCGTGCAGGACAAGTGGTTCATCGGCGTAGCCCAGCTCGAGGACCCCGTCGGCTTCTTCACCCTCCTGTACGTGGACCAGGCCGCCACGCTCAGCGGCAGCGGGGTGGAGCTGCAGCTCGAGCCCGGCTGGAACGTGTTCACCGTCAGGTTCCCTCAGGAACGCGCCGAGTACGCCATCGTCAGAAGCGTCGAAGACATCGTGCTCGACGTGATCCTGCCCTAGGGCACCCGGATGCCGAAGTTCGTCGGAGAGGTGACGGGCGCTGCCACGCGCTTCGCCGTCGTCGTCTCGCGCTTCAACTCACTGGTCACCGAGCGCCTGCTGTCGGGTGCACTGGACGCTTTCGCCCGCCACGGGGTACTAGAGGACGCCGTGGACGTCGCCTGGGTCCCGGGCGCCGTGGAGATCCCGGTCGTGGCTCAGCGACTCGCCGCCACGGGCACCTACGGCGCCGTGGTAGCGCTCGGAGCGGTGGTCAGGGGTGAGACCTCCCACTACGACCACGTCTGCCAGGCGGTGACCAGCGGCGTCACCAGGGCGGCCCTCGATACCGGGGTGCCCGTGATCTTCGGCGTATTGACCACGGACACCATGGAGCAGGCCCTCGACCGCGTGGGCGGCAAGGCCGGCCACAAGGGCGCCGAGGCCGCCGTGGCGGCCCTGGAGATGGCCAGCCTGATGGGGAAGCTGGGCGGTCAGGCTCCCAACTGAGCCCTGGTGGGCCAGCCGTTGGCCGCCGCGTAGCGCCGCAGCAGGTCCTCGGCACCCTCGCGGTCGCGCACGTCCCCCACAGCCCGCGCCTCCGCCACCAGCCTCAGGGCCTCCCCGACGAGCGGACCCTCGTCCAGACCCAGCAGGTCCATCACGTCCTCCCCCGTGAGCAGCGGAGCCGGGGGCGGTTCCTCGTCCAGCACGGCGAGCACGCGGCTCACGGCGAGCCGGTAACGCGTGCGGCCGGCCGGGCCGGCGGCCCTACCGCGCGCGGCCTCGCGATCGGCGATCATCAGGCGCAGTAGGTCCGGCAACAGGTCGCCGTAGCGGTGCGCGAAGCGCCTGGCAGCGCGGTCGTCCTGTGGCAGCGGCAACATATGGCGCCGCACCAGCGCGCTGGCGGTCTTGACGGTGTGGGCGTCGAACCGTAAGCGCCGAAGCGCCCGCGCCGTCAGCTCCGCCCCCACGGCGTCGTGCCCGTGGAAGGTGGGTCGTCCGAACGGGCCACGCGCCAACGTGGCGGCCTTGCCGACGTCATGTAGCAGCGTCGCGAGCCTGAGCGCCGCGCCGCTGTCCGGGAAGGTCTCCACCAGCACCCGGAGGGCCTCGACCGAGTGATCGAAGACGTCGAGGTGATGCAGCGGGCCCTGGTTCACTCCCACGCAGGCGGCCAGCTCGGGCAGGAAGGTCTCGAGCAACCCCAGGTCCCGGGCGAGCGCGAGCGCCGCGGCCGGCCGGTCGAAGAGGAGGCGTGCCAGCTCGTCCCGCACGCGCTCTGGCGCGGGCAGCCGCGCGCTGCCGGCGCGTTGCTCGGCGGCCACCTCGCGCACGACCGTCGCGGTATCCGGGTCCAGCCGGAAGCCGAGACCGGCGGCGAACCTCACGGCGCGCAGGGGCCGGATCGGGTCCGCCCTGAACGCGGCCTCCGAGGTCATCGCCACCACCCGACCGCTCAGGTCGGCGGCGCCGCCGGTCGGGTCGAGCAGCTCGCCCTCCGACGTGAGGCCCATGGCGTTGATCGTGAGGTCGCGCCGCTTCAGGTCGTCATCCACCGTGCCTCTCAGCGGCACGAAGTCGTGTGTCCTACCGGCTGGGCCGCCGACGGCTCGCCAGTGCCCGCGTTCCTCGTCGAGCGGGAAGCAGGAGGCCCCCTCGGCGGCTGCGGCGGCCTCGCACGCCGCCTGCGGGTCGCGCACGAGCCAGTCGAGGTCGGCAGCCTCGCGTCCCAGCAAGGCGTCGCGCACGGCACCGCCTACCAGGACGCCACCTTCGGGCCAGGGCGCGAACCGTTCGGGGGCGAGCCGCGGCGTTCGCGAGCGCAACCAAGGCACCCCTCGAGCCTACTAGTCGGGGTGGGCGATGATGATGCCGTGACGAGGGGCCGCGCCGAGAGAGGCCCGCTGCGTGTGGGCCTCACGGGCAGCATCGGGTCGGGGAAGTCTACGGTGGCGCGTCTGCTGCGCCGACACGGAGCCGCGGTGGTGGACGCCGACGTGCTGGCGCGCGAGGCGACCGCAGATCCCGCCGTGCTGGAGCGGATCGCCGCGGAGCTCGGTGAGGGACTGGTCCTGACGGGACCGGACGGACCCGAACTGGACCGGGCGGCCACCGCCGCGCGCGTGTTCGGCGACGATGCCGCGCTGGAGAAGCTCAACGCCGTCATCCACCCCTGGGTGCGACGCCGGTCGGCCGAGATCACGCGCGTCCTTCAGGAGAGTCACGAGCCGCCCCCTGTGATCGTCTACGACGTGCCACTGCTGTACGAGAGCGGGCTGGAACGCGACTACGACGTCGTCGTGGTCGTCGATGCGCCGCTGGCGACCCGCCTCGAGCGACTGGCAGCTCGTTCCGGCCTGAGCCCGGCAGAGGTGGCGCGACGGGAGGCGGCCCAGCTACCGCCGGAAGAGAAGGCCGCCCGCGCCGACCATGTGCTGGTCAACGCGGGCGGTGAGGATGAGCTGGCTGCTCAGGTGGACCGGTTGTGGTCCAGGCTCATCGGCTGACGCTCGAGCGCTCCAAGCGCCCCCTACCGGCCGGCCGGGATGACCCCGGTCGGGCTCACCAGTCGACGGCGGAGAACGACTGGCCGCGAACGACCTGGCCGTCCACGACGCTGTAACCGACCGTGCTGCCGAACCGCTCGGTGACGAACTCCATGAACTCGGCCAGCGCGCTGGTGGCAGCCTCGACGGCGTCGAAGTCGATGTCGCCGCCCATCATGCCGCTCATCATGCCGAACTGGTCCACGAGCGTCTCGCTCGTGAACCCCAGGATCGCCTGGTCGTCCGACAGCGAGAACGAACGCACGCCTGACGGCACTCGCTGCGCGAGCGGGGACAGGGCGTTCGAGAGCCCAGCGTTGCCAGCCCGGGCCGCCAGCACGGCGTCCATCGCCTCCGGCGTCGTGGCGAAGAGGGCGTAACCGCCGGTCACAGCGGTGCTGAGGGTGAAGCCTTCCGCGAGGCTCCAATCGGTGACAGTCACGCCGCTCGCCTCCCGCTGGGCCGGTGCGGTAGGCGTGCCCTGCCCGGTGGGGTCCATGAACGAACTGGCGAAGCCGGTGACGAGCGTGAAGAACTGGGTGAGGCCGGCCTCGGCCGCCGCCGGGTCATCGGTCTCGATGAGGTACACGGAGTCGCCGAGTGGGTTCTCGAGCTGGGTCGGCATGGCCGACGTCGAGCCGTAGCCCAGCGTCACCGTGGCGAACTCGTCTCCCATCCAGTCGAAGAGGGTGGCGGCGGGGTCGAGGCCCAGCGACATCTCCACCATATCGTCGAGGTCGTCTATACCGATCTGGGGCTCGGAGGCGATCACGTCGCCCAGCCACTGCCACCACGTGCCGATGTCGGTCGACACGGCCGACACGCCCAGTGCCGTGGGTGGGGTGAACGAGAGCACCGTGTCGCTGACCGGGGCCGAACTGGCGAGGGCGTCGAACAGGAGGGGGTCCGCCGAGCGGTCGCCCAGCACCCTGGTCGACTCGCTCGCGATGCCGTCGTCCTGGATACGGGTCACTACCCCGTACACGCCGGCCGTGCCGGCCGCCGCGGTGAGGCGGGAGACGAGCGCGTCGAAGCCCATGCCGGCGGCGAAGGGCGCGGCCACACCCGAGGCGGCCGGCAGGTCCAGGTAGAAGTAGCTGTTGCCGGGCCGGAGCGTGCTGACCGTGGCCTGGTAGCCGCTGTTCGTCGCCAGGCTGGCCTCGTTCGCACCCTGGTAGCGGCGCAGGACGCTACGGGCGACGTCGGGGTTGCTCGAGGCCACCACGACGTCATCGACGGTGGCGTAGGCGACCGCGGGCAGGAAGGCGTCGTCGCCTTCGAGGGTCACCACCGTGATCTCGACGTTGCCCTCGGTCACGGTCGTCACCGACCCCTCCGAGGAGAGGGAATCGAGCATGCCCGTGAGGGCGGCCATGCCGTCAGGGGTCACCCGCGCCATGAGCGTGACGGCAGGCAACGGATTGAACGAGCTGGCGGACAGGACGAGCCACGCCTCGCGGCCCAGCAGGTCGAGGATGCCGACGTCCAGGTCCAGCTCCGGCATGTCGGGAAGCTCTTCCTCGGCCTCCTCGGCGAACGCCGTCTCCATCAGTTGGGTGAGGTTCAGGCGGGCCCACTCGTCGATGAACGGTCGCGCCTTGTCCTCGTGGTCAGCCAGGCCCTCGACGCCCACGGCGACGATGGCCTCGGACGGGAGGAAGGCAGGCAGGTCGGCGGCGAACGCGCCGGCCGCGAACGTGGCGACCAGCGTCAGTGCTACGGCTCTGAGGGTAGTTCTCATCAGACCTCCTGGGAGAAAGGGATGTGAAGCCAAGCGAGTCATCATAGTCCGGCGAGAGCCCTCCTGGCTGAGGCGAGCACGGCCTCGGCCGTGAAGCCCAGCTCGCGCATGACGACGTCGCCCGGGGCTGAAGCGCCGAAACGGTCTAGACCGATGATCACACCCCGGTCGCCGGCGTACCGCTCCCAGCCCAAGGTCGCGCCGGCCTCCACGGTGACCCGCGCGGTCACCGCCGGGGGCAGCACCGACTCTCGGTAGGCGACGTCCTGCGCCTCGAACAGCTCGAACGACGGCAGGCTGACGACGCGCGTGCGCGTGCCCTCGGCCTCCAGCCTCGCGCGCGCCTCCAGGCAGAGCGCGACCTCGGACCCGGTCCCGATGAGGATGAGGTCGGGGTCGCCCGCGCCGGTCGCCTCGGCGATCACGTAGCCGCCCTGGGCGACGGCACCCTCGGGCACGCTGAGGTTGACCACGTTCTGCCGCGTCAGGGCCAGGACGGTGGGGCCGTCGCGGCGCTCCGCCGCCAGTCGCCACGCCTGGGCGGTCTCGTTGCCGTCCGCCGGCCGGATCACCACGACGTTCGGGACGGCGCGCAGCGCCATGAGGTGCTCGACCGGCTGGTGGGTGGGGCCGTCGCCGCCCAGGCCTATCGAGTCGTGCGTCAGCACGTAGACGACGCCCTGGTTCATCAGCGCCGCCAGTCTGAGGGCCGGTTTGAGGTAGTCGGAGAAGACCAGGAAGGTCGCCACGAACGGGCTCAGGCCATGTAGGGACAGGCCGTTGGCGATGGCGGCCATGCCGTGCTCACGCACGCCGAAGTGGATGATCCTGCCGCCGAAGTCACCGGGCAGCATGGGCTTCTCGCCCTCGAGGTCGGTGTAGTTCGAGCCGGCCAGGTCAGCGGAGCCGCCCACCATGCCGGGCACGACCGCCGCCACGGCGTTGAGCGCCGCGGCCGAGGCCTTGCGGGTAGCCACCTTGCCGCCCGGCTCGAACGTGGGCAGGTCCAATCCCGACAGCTCGGGCGCCGCGCGGTCGAACATGGCCGTCAGCTCCGCGGCCTCGCGCGGGTACTCACGGCCATAGGCGGCGAACAGCGCTTCCCACTTCTCCCGCGCCTCGGCCCCCCGCTCGCCCACGGCGCGCGTGCGCGCCAGGACGTCGTCCGGCACGGTGAACTCGGGCCAGTCGATGCCGAGGTTCGCCTTCGTGGCAGCAGCTTCCTCCGCCCCCAGAGGCGAGCCGTGGACCTTAGAGGTCCCGGCCAATTGTGGAGCACCGAAGCCGATGACGGTCCGCACGGCGATCAGGCTCGGGCGTGCGGTCTCCGCCTCGGCGGCGTGTACGGCGCGCCTGATCGCAGCGACGTCTTCACCGTCCGCCACGCGCTGGACGTGCCAGCCGTAGGCCGCGTAGCGGGCGAGAACGTCCTCGCTGAACGTGATCTCGGTCTTGCCGTCGATGGAGATCCCGTTGTCGTCGTAGAGGACGATCAGCTTGCCGAGGCCCAGGTGCCCTGCGAACGACGATGCCTCGCCGCTCACGCCCTCCATGAGGTCACCGTCCGAGGCGATGACGTACGTGCGGTGGTCTATGACCTCGAAGCCGGGCCGGTTGTAGCGCGCGGCCAGGTGCGCCTCGGCGAGGGCCATGCCGACGGCGCTAGAGATGCCCTGGCCGAGCGGCCCCGTGGTCGTCTCTACGCCCACCGTATGGCCGTACTCCGGATGCCCTGGTGTGCGGCTGTCCCACTGTCGGTAGCGCTTCAGCTCCTCCATGGGCAGGTCGTAGCCCGTGAGGTAGAGCAGCGAGTACTGCAGCATCGAGCCGTGCCCGGCGGACTGGACGTAGCGGTCGCGGTTCGGCCACCGCGGCTGCGCCGGGTCGTGGCGCATGGCGTCGACGTAGAGGACGTAGCCCATGGGGGCCGAGCCCATCGGCATGCCGGGGTGACCGTCGCCGGCTGCCTGCGTGGCGTCGATCGTGAGCGCGCGTACGGCGTTGATGGCCCTGGTGGTGACGGTGTCGCGAGCGGCGTGCGTGTCGGACATGCTCCCTCCGGCACGCGTCAGGGAGTGCCCCGTCGCGGCCCTGGCAAGGATAACAGGCTCTCCGTGAGGTTCTCAGAGCGCTGGTCAGGGACGGCGCAGAGGACCGGACCGCCGAGGGGCGGGCGCTAGGTGTCGCGCCCGCCCCTCGCTGAGGGTCCGTGCCGTCCGGCCTGGCCGTCTCTACCGCACGGTGACGGACACGCTGGCCAGCGTGTGGCTGCTGCGACCGGCCACGTACCTGACCTCGTAGTTCCCTGGTTCGTCGGGGGCCGTGAGCGTGACCGCGGCGCCGTCCCGCGCGTAGGCGTAGCCGAGGTAGGTGCCTTCCGCCGCCCCGGCCGGCACGATCGTGATGTAGTCGCTCGGGCCGCCCGGACCCTGCCACGTGACCTCGAAGCGCTCGCCGGCCGCCACCTCGGTGGGAGCCGTGAGAGATGCCGTCGCGGCCGTGACCGTGACAGAGGCGCTGGCCAGCGTCGCGTCGCTCTGGCCCGTCACGTAACGGACCTCGTAGTCGCCCACCTGCTCAGGGGCCTCGATCATCACCGGCGAGCCGCTGGTGGCGTACTCGTAGTCCAGGTAGGTGCCTTCCGGCGAGCCGGCAGGAGCGACCGTGATGTAGTCGCCGCTGTTGCCGGGCCCGGTCCACGTCACCTCGAACTCGGCGCCTCCCATGACCTCGGCGGGCGCGCTCACCGACGCCGTGGTGGCGGTGACCGAGACGGGGGTAGAGGCCAGCGTCGACCCGGCCTGGGTGACGTACCTGACCTCGTAGTCCCCGGCCTGGTCGGGCGCCCTGATGGAGACTGGCGAGCCGCTGGTGGCGTACTCGTAGTCGAGGTAGGTGCCCTCCGGCGAGCCGGCCGGCACGATCGTGATGTAGTCGCCGTCGTTACCCGGACCGGTCCAGTCCACCTCGAGGTCGCTGCCGGCTCCCACTTCGGACGGCGCGCTCACGGTGGCCGTGGCCTCCGTGACCGTGATCGGGGCGGTGGCCAGGGTGCTGCCGCTCTGCCCGGTGACGTACCTGACCTCGTAGTCGCCCGGCTCCTCCGGCGCCCTGATGTTCGCGGGGCTGCCGTTGCTGGTGTACTCGTAGTCGCGGTACACGCCCTGGGAGGCGCCCGCGGGGACCACCGTGACGTAGTCGCCCGTGTTGTCCGGGCCGGTCCAGGTGACGTCGAACTCACCGCCGGCGACCACCTCGCCTGGCGCGCTCACGGTGGCCGTGACGGGCTGCACGTCCACGCTGGTGGAACCGATCTCCTTGGTGCCGCCCTCGGGCAGCTCCACGTGGTAGACGACCCGGTACGTGCCGGGCTCGTCTGCCATGCGCAGCTCCACCTCGCCGGCCGGTCCGGTCACGTACTCCCAGTCGAGCGCGACGTCGGCGCCCTCCGGCGACACCCACACCTGGCCGCGTCCCTCGGGCGCCCCCTCGAACGACACGGTCACGTCGGAGCCGGCCGGTGGCGTGGGGTTGGAGACCGAGAGGGTTACGGCCACCGGTGGGGCCAGCTCGAAGGTGAACTCGTTGACGCCCTCGGTGACCGTCAGGCCGGTGACGGTCGTCGGTTCCGCGCTGAACGCGTCCCGTACGACGGCCGAGTACGCCCCGGCCGGCAGCTGAGAGGTGAACACGCCGGCGGGGCTCGCTGGGAAGGAGTAGGTCTGCTGGTCGACGGAGCCGACGAACTCCACGAGCCCGCCCTCGGTGGCGGGAGCACCCTCGCGCGTGAGCCTGACGGTGACCGTGTGGAGAACCTCGGCCGGAGCGACCTCGACGGCGCGGTTGAGGGCTGCCAGCAGCTCGGTAGCGCTGGTCGCGTTCTCGAACGTGCCGAGGCCCTCGAAAGCGGCGCGGGCGAAGTCGTCGAGGTCGATGCCGATGATGCGCAGGTCGACGTCGATGCCTTGTGACCTGAGGCGCTCGGCGACCTCCCGCAGGTCCGTGCGGCACGACTCGATGCCGTCGGTGATCAGGACGATCACCTTGCGACCCTCGGCCGGGAAGTCCTGTGCCGCCAGCTCCAGCGACAACGCTATGGGCGTGGCGCCCTGGGCCTGCGTGTCGCGGACGGTCTGCAGCAGCGACCCGCGGTCGACGCCCTCCATGGGGACCAGCAGGTGCGTGTCCTCGCAGGCGTCCGGGTCGCTGGCCCAACGCTGAGCGCCGTAGACCCGCAGGCCTACGTTGAGGCCCTGGTCCTCCGGCAGGGCGGAGATCAGTTGGGTGAGTACGTCCTTGGCCGCCACGATCCGGTAGCGGCCGTCCTCGAGCTTGTTGAACATGGAGCCCGAGGCGTCGAGGATCAGCTGGATGTACGTGGGCTGTCCACCCGCGGCGCCCTGACCGAGCGCCGACGGTGCGCTGAGGGAGGCGATGACCAGGAGAGGGAGCAGGAGTCTGGAAGGTCGGATCATGGGCCACCTCGCAGGCGGGACGCTCGGGCTCGATGGCCCTGCGCGCTCGTGCCAGAGGCGACTCTACGCCTTCGGTGTCGGCGCTGCCAGGCAGCCGTCGCTACGACGGCTGGTACGCGCGTCGCTGTCTCCGCCTGTCGATGTCCTCCCTGACCTTCTCACCGGTCGCCCAGTGACGCTTCTCGAGCTCCGTCTCCACGCGCAGCCTCGGCACCGGGGTGGGCTTGCCGTCCTCGGCCAGCGCCACGAAGTTCAGGTGGCCGATCGTGCACAGCCTTCGCTCGCCGGTCAGCGGGTTCTCGCCGTGGACCTCGCATCTGACGATCATGCTGGTGCGGCCGGTCCAGGCGACGCGGCTCTTGACCTCCACGATCTCGCCGACGTGGATGGGAGCGCGGAAGTCGATGGGCTCGGTGGAAGCGGTCACGACGACCTTCCGGCAGAAGCGGGCGCAGGCGACGGCGGCGTTCACGTCCATCAGTTGCAGCAGCCGCCCGCCGAACACCGATCCGACGGGGTTGGTCTGGTTCGGGAAGATGGTGTCGACGGTGACGACCCAGTCGGACACCCGCGGTTCGTCGAGGGGTAGGTCCACGTAGGGAGTATAGGAAGAGCCGCCGAGACCGTTAACATGCGCAGCATGACGCAGAGAACCGCAGCTCTCCTCGACCACATCGCGCCCGTCCGCAGCGCTCCGGTGGTTTTCTCCGCGCTCAGGGCGGGGCTGTGCGTGGCCGCCGGCGTGCTGCTGCTCGCCGCGCTCTCGCAGCTGCGCGTGCCGATAGGGCCCGTGCCCTTCACGGGCCAGACGCTGGGCGTGCTGCTCGTGGGTGCCGCCTTCGGCGCGCCGCTCGGGCTGCTGACGGTGGCGGCCTACCTGCTCCTCGGCGCTGTAGGGCTGCCCGTGTTCGCAGGCGCCGAGTCCGGCGTCACCTACGCTCTGGGGCCCACCGGCGGGTACCTGCTCGGCTTCGCGCTGGCGGCCGCCGCGCTCGGCTACCTGGTGCGGCGCGGCTGGGACCGGAACGTGCTCACATGCGCCGCAGCGATGCTGCTGGCCAACGCGCTGGTCTACGTGCCAGGCCTCCTCTGGCTACGTACGAGCCTGGGCCTGTCCTGGCAAGCGACGCTCGCGGCGGGCCTCACCCCGTTCCTCCTCGGAGACCTGATCAAGCTCCTCATCGCCGCCGCCGCGTTGCCCGCTGCCTGGCGGGCGGTCGGCCGACAGCACGCCTAGCTGAGCCGGAGCGGAAGCCATACGAGAACTCGCCCCGCGAGCGCTTGCGCTGCGGGGCGAGCCGGTGACCGCCTGGATTGAGGGGAAACTAGTTTCCGACCTCTAAAACAGGAGGTAGTCCTGAGTTACCCTCGACGGGCACCTCCACTGGTCGTACAGTCACTATTACTGATATGGACCACCTCCTTTCCGTGGTGACTGGATTCTAACGCCACGGCGGTGGCCGCTGTCATGAACCGGGTCACAGTAGAGTTGGTCAACGCACGTCGAACGCCGTCCAGGTCGGCTAGGCGACGCCCTCAGGAGGGTTGGCACAGTGCTCAGCGTCCCCGAGAAGATCCTCTTCGTGATCCTGGCAGCGGCCTCCGCCTACTTCGCCTACCGCGGTTTCGCCAGGGTCGTGAAGGTGATCCGCAGGGGCCAGCCAGGCCCGCTGCCACGGACCAACCAGTTGCTGCGGCGCGCGGTCGAGGGCGTGCTCAAGACGCTCTCACAGCGCACCGTGTTCCGGGCGCGGCCGGTCGCGAGCACGTTCCACGCCTTCATCTTCTACGGCTTCGTCCTCTACCTGTTCGTCAACGTGATCGACGGGCTGAGGGGTTTCCTGCCTACCGGCTGGACCGCCGGTCTCGGCTTCGGCGCCGTGGGCGACGTGTACAGGTTGGTGGCCGACGTCCTGACCGTCCTGATCCTCGTGGGGATGGTCTTCTTCCTCGTGCGCCGCTTCGCGGTGCGTCCGACCACGCTGCAGCAGAACGAGCGCACGCTCCTCCACGAGCGGGTGCAGCAGGGCTCCGTGCGGCGCGACTCGCTGATCGTGGGTGCGTTCATCATCCTGCACGTGGGTTTCCGGTTCACGGCCGAGTCGTTCCTCCTGGCGGCCGAGGGCCACACCGATCCCTTCCAGCCCTTCGCCTCGACGCTGGCCTCGCTCGTCGGGTTCGGAGAGGGCCGCATGGTCGGATGGCACGTGGGCTGGTGGGGAGCCCTCGGCCTGATCCTCGCGTTCCTGCCCTACTTCCCGCGGTCCAAGCACATCCACCTGTTCGCGACACCGGCGAAGTTCACGCTCGAGCGCCGCGAAGAGGACCTGCAGCCGGTGCCCACCGGCGTGCTCGAGCCCGTCGACCTAGAGGACGAGACCGCGGAGCAGTTCGGCGCCGCGCGGCTCGAGCACTTGAGGTTCCCGCAGCTGCTAGACGCCTACGCGTGCATCCAGTGCAACCGCTGCTCGAACGTCTGCCCCGCGAACCAGACCGGCAAGGCCCTCAGCCCGGCTGCCCTGGAGATCAACAAGCGTTACGAGCTGAACCTGATCGGCGACGCGTTCGCCGCAGGCGAGGAGAGCCCGCGCCCGCTCGTCGACTTCGCCATCTCGCCAGAGGCCGTGTGGGCCTGCACGACCTGCGGCGCCTGCATGGAGGTCTGCCCGGTCGGCTGCGAGCAGATGATCGACATCGTCGACATCAGGCGCGACCTGGTGATGATGCAGGGCGAGTTCCCCGCCGAGCTGCAGAACGCCTTCCGCGGCATGGAGCGCACCGGCAACCCGTGGGGCATCGCTCAGGACAAGCGTATGGAGTGGGCCGATGGGCTTGCCGTGCCCACCGTGGAGGAGAACCCGGGGTTCGAGGTGCTGTTCTTCGTCGGCTGTGCCGGCTCCTACGACCCAGCGGCCCAGCGCACCACGAAAGCGATGGTGCGCATCCTCGAGCACGCCAAGGTCAACTACGCGGTGCTCGGCAAGGCCGAGCGCTGCACCGGCGACCCCGCGAGGCGCGCCGGCAACGAGTACCTCTACTACCAGCTGGCGACCGAGAACGTGGAGACGCTCAACGCCACGCTCATCGGCGAGAACCTGGACGAGAGCAAGAGCAAGCTCGTGCTGACCACGTGCCCTCACTGCTTCAACGCGCTCGTCAACGACTACCCGCAGCTGGGCGGTCACTACGAGGTGGTGCATCACACGCAGTTGATCGAGCGGCTGACATCCGAGGGTCGCCTGCCGCCGCTGGCCGAGTCCCGCAGCGTCACGTTCCACGACCCCTGCTACCTGGGCCGGCACAACGGCGAGTACGACGCGCCGCGCGCGGTCCTCAGCGGGGGCGGCACGAACCTGCTCGAGATGGAGAAGAGCCGCAACGACTCCTTCTGCTGCGGCGCCGGTGGCGCGCAGTTCTGGAAGGAGGAGGAGCCCGGTGACAGGCGGGTCTCGGAGGAGCGCTTCGCGCAGGCGGTGGAGACCGGCGCCGAGGTCGTCGCCACGGGCTGCCCGTTCTGCAAGGTCATGCTCGGCTCGAGCGAGGGATCGCAGGCCGAAGGGGCCCCCGAGGTGCTGGACGTCGCCCAGCTCGTCGCCGCCCGGCTGGACGGCATCCAGTCGCTTCTGGACTCCGTCGCCAGCGACTAGGGCGCCCGCTGCCGCGGGCAGGGAGCCCGTTCCCAGCGGGGTGAGTGGCAAGTTCGTCAGCATCGCGAGGGCCGCGGAACGTATCCTCGACCGGTGACCTGCGTCGCGTTGGCGGCCGTACAAGACGTTGGCGGACGCGGCGCGGCTCCCGCGCTGAGCGCCTCGTCGTGCGAGGTGTGCCCGTGAGCGCGAAAGGCATCGCCCCCGACATGGCCACCGAGTCCGTCAGCGCGGCCAGCCGGGCCGTGCGCCTGCTCGAGGAGCTGCTCGAGCACACCAGCGAGGTCGTCCTCGTCCTCGACAGGGACGACCGGGTGGTGGACTGCAACCCGCGCGCCGAGATCACGCTGGGGGCGCGCCGCGGTGAGCTCATCGGCCTACGGCTCGAGGAGCTGGTGCCCATGGGCTCGCCCCTCCTGGCGCTGCTGCAGGTGCAAGACGCGGACGAACCGCTGCGCCTCGAGGTCGAGCTGGAGCGCCGCGACGGGGGTTTCGTGCCGGTCGAGATCCTCGCGCGTAGGTTGGGCGGCGGTTCCACCCTGTTGCTGTGTCGCGACACGACGTTGGCGCGCAGCGCCGAGCAGGCGCTCGAGCGCAGCGAGCGGCGCTTCATGGCGCTCGTCAAGCACTCCTCGGACGTCACCGTGGTGCTCGACGGCAACGGCGGCGTCAGCTACGTCTCGCCCTCGATAGCCCGCCTCGGCGTCCACCAGCTCATCACCACGGAGAACCAGTTGTGGCGGGTGGTGCACCCGCGTGACCGCGCCCGGTTGGAGGGCGAGATGCGCGAGCTCAAGACGGTGCGCGCCGGGTCGGCGCCCAGCCTCCCGCCGCGGGTCTCGCGCTTCCGCTACCGGGTGCGCGGCGAGTGGCGTTGGGTGGAGGCGGTAGCCGCCGACCTGCGCGACGACCCGGACGTGCGCGGCATCGTCCTCAACGTTCGCGACGTCACCGAGCGCGAGGAGTCAGCCGCGCGCCTGCGCCTCAGCGAGGCCTACTACCGCGCGATCTTCGAGAAGAGCCTCGAGGGCGTCGTGCTCCTGGGCAGGGACAAGCGCGTCCGGACGGCCAGCGGTGCGGTCGTCAGGATGCTGGGCCACCCCATCGAGTTCTACGCCGGCGAGCTGCGCGATCAGCTCATCCACCCCGACGACCTCGACGCCTTCGCCGACGCGCTGGACATGGCCGAGGCGGTGCCCGGCGCCTCCGAGAGCGTCCGCTACCGGTTCAAGGACGCGCGCGGCGAGTGGCGTTGGCTCGAGGGCACGATCACGAACCTGCTCGAGGACCCTGACGTGCGGGCGTTCGTCGTGAACTTCCGCGACATCAGCGACCGCGTCAGGGCGATGGAGAAGATCCAGAACCTCAACGACGAGCTCAAGCGCCGCCTCGACCACGTCCAGTCGCTCAGGCGCATAGACATGGCGATCACGAACTCGGTCGACGTGAGGTTGGTGCTCGACATCTTCATGGACCAGCTCGTGCAGGACCTGGGTGTCGATGCCGTCGCCGTGCTGCTGTACGAGCCGGCCGGGCAGGTCCTCAGGCCGTCGGTCGGCCGCGGTTTCACGGCGGAGCTCAGGCAGCGGCTGCGGCTCGCCCTGGGGGACGGGCCCGCCGGTCGGGCGGCCCTGGAGCAGCGCTCGATCTTCCTGCCCGACCTCAACGCCGAGCCCCAGCGTGGCGCCGCCATCGCGGAGGCACACCAGGAGGGCTTCAAGAGCTACATGGCCGTCCCCATGTTCGCCAAGGGTCAGCTGCAGGGCGTCATCGAGCTCTACACCCGCCGGGTGCTG
Source organism: Deinococcaceae bacterium (assembly GCA_040256005.1). GTDB lineage: Bacteria > Deinococcota > Deinococci > Deinococcales > Trueperaceae > DASRWD01. The sequence continues at coordinate 22,376 of JBDZWC010000015.1, forward strand.
GAGCCGTCGGACGAGTGGCTCGAGTTCCTCGAGACGTACGCCGACCAGGGCGCCATCGCGATCGAGAACGCGCAACTGCTGCGCTCGCTGGAGCGTTCCAACGTGGAGCTGCAGCGCGCCTACGACCGTACGATCGCGGGCTGGGCCAACGCGCTCGATCTCAAGGACGAGGACACCGCCGGCCACAGCAAGCGCGTCACCGACATGACCGTTCGCCTGGCGCGCCGTCTGGGCATGGCGGCGGAGGAGCTGGTCCACGTCCAGCGCGGCGCTCTGCTGCATGACATCGGCAAGATGGGCATCCCGGACTCCATCCTCCTCAAGCGCGGGCCCCTCACCGACCAAGAGTTCGCCGTCATGAAGCAGCATCCCGTCTACGCCTACGAGCTGCTCGGTCCCATCGAGTTCCTGCGGCCCGCCCTGGACATCCCGTATAGCCACCACGAACGGTGGGACGGCACTGGCTACCCGCGCGGCCTCAAGGGCGAGGAGATCCCGCTCTCGGCGCGCATATTCGCGATCGTCGACGTCTTCGACGCGCTCACCTCCGACCGCCCCTACCGCAAGGCGTGGACGCGCGAGGAGGCGCTGGAGCACATCAAGCAAGGCATCGGCACCCACTTCGACCCGCGCGTCGCCGAGGCCTTCTTCGAGCTGATCGACAACGAGTAGGCCCGTCGGCCGAGGCTATGCTGGCCGGCGTGCCTCGTCCCGCCAGGTTCGCATTCTTCCTCGTCCTGTTCGTGATCGCCGGTGTGGCCGCGTACTGGCTGGGTACCCGCCTGCGCCCCGCGCCCGAACCGGCCGGCACCGCCCTCTCCGACCCTGTCCCGATCTCGGGGCTACAGCTCGTCGACCAGGACGGCCAACCGTTCGACATGGCGGCCGACCTGAGCGGCGACGTCGCGCTGGTCTTCTTCGGTTTCACGCGCTGCCCTGACGTCTGCCCGTTCACGATGGCGCAGCTCTCCAGCGTGTACGCCGAGGTGGGCGAGCCGGGCGACCTCAAGGTGGTCATGGTCACCGTGGACCCCGAGTTCGACACGCCCGAGGTTGTGGGCGAGTACGTGAAGCGGTTCGACCCCTCGTTCATCGGCCTGACCGGCTCGAACTCTCAGGTGGCCGCGGCCGCCAAGGCGTTCTTCGTGGGCTACGGCGGCGCCGGCGTGGACACCGTGCACACCGAGTACGTGGCCGTGCTGGACCGCCAGGGGCGCATGCGCTACGTGTACGGCTCCGACGTGGTCAGGACCCTGGCCAGGGACGTGCCCCGGTTGCTTCAGGAGCTGTGAGCGGCGGCCCGGCCCTGCGGTAACGGACGCCGTTGACAAGCATGGTCGCCCGCGACCGCTGAGCTAGACCTTCAGTTGACCGCGCTGTCCTCGGCGAACCTCTGCAGCGCCAGCGGCAACACGAGGTAACGCCCACGCGTGCCGGCGAGGAGGCCCTGGCCGCGGAGCTGCTGCACCGCGGAGCTGGTGGTCTCACGGGCGGCGCCCACCAGGCCGGCGAGCGTGTCGTGGGTGAGCGGCAACGTGAGCCTGACCATGCCGCCCTGCACCTCCTGCCCGAAGCGCTGGGCCAGCCGGAGGAAGACCTTCGCCACACGCACCGCGACCGGGACGTCTACGTCCTGCAGCTGTTCCGTGAGCCGTTCCAAACGGACCGCAGCGGCGTGCCCCAGCACGCTGTCGTACGTTCCGCCGTCATGCACGTCCTGCGGGAGCGCGACGATCCTGACGTCCGGACCCAGTGCGGAGGCCGTGTCCAGGTAGCGTTCCTGGTCAGGGCTGAGGGCGCCCACGACGTCGCCGGGGCCCGCCAGGTCGATGAGCCGCCCGCGACCGCCGGCGCCGTCGAGCGACACCGCCAGCAGGCCAGAGGTGACGAGGTACGAGTGCCGCGCGGCGTCGCCCTGGTGGTAAAGGGTCTCACCGGCCTCCAGGGTCATGCCCGCGCCGTGCTCCGCCTGGGGCAGGGCGAACTCCTGACCAGGCCGCACGCTGGTCATCCGGAGGCTGGGCAGCGGCGCCGCCGAGTCCACCGGCAGGTGCGAGCCGTCGTACGCGGGCGTCATGGCACCGATTCTAAAGCCTCACACCGGGATGTCGCGTACGGATGGTCTCAAGCCCGGCTGCGCTAGGCCGCTGCCTCGACCCGCCTGTAGGCCACCTCGCCGCGGACGAGCGTCGCGACGGGCCAGCCGGTGAACGCCTCACCCTCCCACGGGGAGTGCTTCGCCTTGCTTAGGAACCGGGAACCGACGACGGCCGTCGCGGTCTTCAGGTCGAGCACCGTGACGTCAGCCGGCGCCCCTGGTGTCAGGCGGGGCGCCGGCCAACCCATGACCGCGGCGGGCCCGTCCTGGAGGTGCCACAGCAGGCGCTCGAGGGGCAACAGCCCGGCCGCCACGAGCCGTGTATGCAGCAAGGGGAAGCTGACCTCGAGGTTGGCGATGCCGAACGGCGCGCTCAGCATGTCCTGCTGCTTCTCGGCGAGCGTGTGCGGCGCGTGGTCGGTGCCGATCGCGTCCACGCTCCCGTCCAGCAACCCGGCCCTGAGCGCCTCTACGTCCGCTTGCCGCCTGAGCGGCGGGGCTACCTTGAACAGCGGGTCGTAGCCGGCCAACGCCTCGTCCGTGAGGGTGAGGTGGTGAGGCGTGACCTCCAGGGTGACGGGCGCGCCGGACGCCTTGAGCCAACGGCCCACCCCTAGCCCGCGCGCCGAGCTCACGTGCGCCAGGTGGACCCGCGCCCCCGTCATGCGGGCGATCTCGCCGTCGCGGAAGAGCATGACGGCCTCGGCCTCCACGGGGTTGCCCGGCAGGCCCAGGCGCTGGCTCACCTCGCCCTCGTTCATGACGCCGTCGTCCCGCAGGCTGGGGTCCTCGGAGTGCGTCTGCACCACCAGACCGAGCTCGGCGGCGTAGTGGCAGGCGCTGCGGAACAGCCTCGCGTCGGCTACCGGCACCCCATCGTCGGTCACCATCACCGCTCCCGCCGCCGCCAGGGCGGCCATGTCCGTCAACTCCTCGCCACGCAGGCCCTTGCTGAGGGCCGCGGCGGGCCTCAACCTGGCGCCGGGAACGCGGGCGGCGCGAGCCACGAGGTCGGCCACCAAGCCGGGGTCGTCGACGACGGGGACCGTGTTGGCCATGCTCACTACCGTGCCGAAGCCGCCGGCGGCCGCGGCGGCCAGCCCACTGGCCAGGTCTTCCTTGGTCTCCTGCCCCGGGTCCCGCAGGTGAGCGTGCAGGTCCAGGAACGCGGGCGTGACCGTCATGCCGTCGGCGTCCACCTCTTGGTCCACAGCGCCGCCCAGGTCGGTTCCCTCGATCACGCCGTCCTTGACGTACAGGTCGTGGGCACCGCGGTCACCGGATCCGTCCAGGAGGAGGCCGCCTCGCAGCGCCAGCCTCACCGCTTGCCTACCAGCAACGTGTAGAGGACGGCCATCCGGACCGGCACGCCGGCCGCGACCTGGCTCTCGACCAGGCTGCGCGGCCCGTCGGCCACGTCCGTGGCGACCTCGACGTCGCGGTTCATGGGACCGGGGTGCATGAACCGCGCGTGCGGAGCCGCCAGCTCGAGGTGCCTCTGCCTCACCTGGTACCGGTGCACGTACTCGGCCAGCGACGGCAGACGGCTCGACCCCATGCGCTCGCGCTGCAGGCGCAGCGCCATCACGGCGTCGGCGCCCTTGACCGCTGCGTCGAGGTCGGGCGAAACGTGAACGCCCGGCTGCGCGCCGAGCTGCGGCGGTAGCAGGCCGGCGGGGCCCGTGAGCACGACCTCACCGCCGAGCCGCGTGAAGAGGGAGGCGTTTGAGCGTGCCACCCGCGAGTGCTCGACGTCGCCCACGATCACGAGCCTGCGTCCCGCGAACGGTCGCGTCCTGTCCTCGGCCGGGAGACCCGCCTCGGCCAACGCCGTCCGCAGCGCGTACGCGTCGAGCAGCGCCTGAGTGGGGTGCGCGTGCCTGCCGTCGCCGGCGTTCACGACGGCGCCGTCCGTCCACCGCGCCAGCTGGTGCGGCACGCCGGCCGCCCTGTGCCTGACGACGTAGAGGTCCGCCTGCAGCTGCTCGATCGTCCGCAGCGTGTCGCGCAGGCTCTCGCCCTTGGTAAGGCTCGAGGAGGAGGCGCTGAACGACATCACGTCGGCGCTCTGGGCACGCGCCGCGCGCTCGAAGCTCAAGCGTGTCCGCGTGCTCTCCTCGAAGAAAAGCGTCGCGACGGTGAAGCCTTGCAGCGCCGGCACCCTCTTCACCGGCCGCGTCAGCACCTGCGCCATGACGTCGGCTGTATCTAGCAGCGCTACCAGGTCCTCGGTGGGCCAGCCCTCGAAGTCCAGCAGGTGGCGATGGCGTCTGGCGAGGGCTGGTGGCGGGGTGGGCGGGACGTGAGCGGCGGCCGCGCCGATCACTCGGTGCGCTCCCACAGCTCGACCTGGTCCTCGCCGTCGACCTCCGCTACCCGGACGTGCACGATCTCCGAGCGGCTGGTGGGCACGTTCTTGCCCACGTAGTCAGCCCTGATGGGCAGCTCGCGATGACCGCGGTCCACCATGACCGCGTACTGGATGGCGGCCGGCCGGCCCATGTCGACGATCGCGTCGAGCGCCGCCCTGGCGGTGCGGCCCGTGAACAGCACGTCGTCAACCAGGACGATGCGAGCGCCGTGGACGTCGAAGTCGACCTCGGTGCGCTTGACCACCGGCTGCAGCGAGATCTCGGTGAGGTCGTCGCGGTACAGGGTGATATCGAGCTTGCCGACCAGGGGCCTGGTGCCCTCGAACCGTTCGATGAGGGAGGCCAGGCGCTCCGCCAGCGGGGCGCCGCGCGTGTGTATGCCCACGAGGGCGACGTCACTGGCGCCCTTGTTGCGCTCGATCACCTCGTGAGCGATGCGGCGCATGGCGCGGTCGAACTCGGCCGCCGACATGATGGTGGACTTGTACTGAAGGTTGGGGTTGTCTTCCACGCTCGCTCCTTCCCGGCCTCACGGGACCGGATTAAAGGTGCGAACAGCATAACGCCTGACCCCGGCTGGTTGGACCCGCCGACCCGGGTAGACAGGGAACGCGCCGGTCCCGACGGACGTTTCACGCTTCGGGAGCTCGAGCGACCCGGTGTTATCGTGCCAGGCATGACGGACACAGCCACCAAGGCGCCGGAGACGGGCGTCACGCGGAGCTTCGGCAACCTGATCGGCGGCCGCGAGGTGCCGAGCGAGACGAGCTTCGCCTCACGCAACTCCAGCCGGCTCGAGGACATGCTCGGCCGTTTCCCCGAGGCCACCAAGGAGCAGGTGCGTGAGGCCTGCCAGGTCGCCCGCGAAGCGTTCGGTAGATGGTCGCGCACGCCCGCGCCCATCCGCGGTCAGCTCATAGGCCAGGTCGGGAAGGCGCTCGAGCGCGAGAAGGAGTCTCTCTCTCGCCTCGTCACACGCGAGATGGGGAAGACGCTCAAGGAGGCGCGGGGCAGCGTCCAGGAGGCCATCGACACCTGCCACTTCTTCCAGTCGGAGGGGCGACGCCTGTACGGCCAGACGGTCCCCTCCGAGATGCCGCGCAAGGACCTCAACACCTACCGTCGGCCGCTCGGTGTCGTGGGCATCGTCACGGCCGGCAACTTCCCGATCGCCGTGCCGTCGTGGAAGATCATCCCCGCGCTTGTCACGGGCAACACGATCGTCTGGAAGCCCAGCGAGGACGCCCCTGCGGTCGCGTACGCCTTCGCCAAGATCATCGAGGAGGCGGGCGTTCCCGCCGGGGTGCTCAACGTCGTCTTCGGCGGGGGCAAGGGGGCGGCCGGCGAGTTCCTCGTCGACATGATGGACGAGGGCCGCCTGGACAAGTTCGCCTTCACGGGCAGCACGGCCGTAGGGCGCCATATCGGCGAGGTCGCCGGTCGCAACCTCTTGCATCCCACGCTGGAGCTGGGAGGCAAGAACCCCCTCATCATCATGCGGGACGCCGACCTGGCCAACGCCGTCGAGGGCGCCATCTTTTCAGCCTTCGGCACCGGCGGCCAGCGCTGTACCTCGGCCGGCAACGTCATCGTCGACGCGCCCATCTACGACGAGTTCAAGCGGCGGTTCCTGGAGCGCGTCCAGCAGATCCGCATCGGTGATCCCAACCAGCACGACGACGTCCTCTACGGCCCGTTCATCAACCAGCGCTTCTTCGAGAACTGGCAGCAGCACTACCGGTGGGGCGAGGAGGACGGCGCCACGCTGCTGCACGGACAGGGTCGCATCGAGGAGGGCAAGGCCCCCAGCGGCTTCGTCGGGGACCCGAGCGCGGCGTACTACGGCTGGCCCACCGTGTGGGAGGGCGTCAGGCCGGGCATGCGGCTGTTCCAGACCGAGGTCTTCGGTCCCACCATCAACCTGGTCAAGGTCGACGGCATCGAGGAGGCCGTCGATACCGCCAACTCCGTCGACTACGGCCTGTCCAGCGCGATCTACACCAACGACCGCGAGTGGGCGCATCACTTCAAGGAGAACATCCAGGCCGGCATGTCCTCGATCAACAACACGACGGTGGGCGCGGAGGCCCACATGCCGTTCGGCGGCGTCAAGGGCTCCGGCAACGGCACGCGCGAGTCCGGCATCTGGGTCATCGAGAGCTACACCTACTGGCACGCCGTCAACGACGACGTGTCCGGCAAGCTGCAGCTGGCGCAGATGGACACCGAGTACGTCGAGCCCAAGGGGGCGGTGGACGTCAGCGCGCTGTTCTGACCCTCGGTTCTGAGAGCTAGGTCCGCCCGTGAACGCCGCTCAGCGCTTGCGGGCGGGCTCCTGTAGCAGCTCCGACAGGCGTTCGTCGGCCAACAGCGTCTTGATCTCCTGCACGCGGTCCTTGTGCACCAACAGCAGGGCATGGCCGCGTTTGACGATGACGAGGTCGTTGACGCCGAGCGTCACGACGACGTCGCCCTCGTCCTCTGTGTAGACGATGTTCCCAGACGCGTCGTGCCCGATGTGTCGCCCTACGACTGTGTTGGAGCCGTCGTGGGCGACGAGCCTCTCCAGGGCGCCCCAGTCGCCGATGTCGTCCCACTCGAAACGGCCCGGCACGACGTGGGCGCGGTCCGTGCGCTCCATGAGCGCGTAGTCGATGCTGATCCGTGGCAGCTCCCCGAACCTCTCGGCCACCGCGCCGGCCTCGAACGCCGAGCGCAGCGGCAACATGAGGTCGGGCGCGCGCCGGTCCAGCTCGGTGAGGACGTCCCGGGTGCGCCACACGAATATGCCGGCGTTCCACAGGTAACCGCCGGTGGCCAGGTACGTCTCGGCGGTGCGGGCGCTGGGCTTCTCGACGAAGCGCTTGACCGTGTAGCCCGCCCCGGCCGGCTCACCCACCTCGATGTAGCCGTAGCCGGTGGCCGGACGCGTGGGCGTGATGCCGACGGTCACCAGCCCGCCGCGGTCCTGGGCGACGCCGGCCGCGGCCCTTATCGCCTCGTGGAAGCCGGGGCCTATCCGGTGGTCCGACGAGAAGAAGCCGGTCACCGCTTCGCCGTGCCGCTTAGCGATCGTCAGGCAGGCGAGGGCGATCGCCGGCGCCGAGTCGCGTGGCGTCGGCTCCACCAGCAGGTTCTCGAGCGGGACGTCGGGCAGCTGCTCGCAGACGAGCCCCACGTAGCGCCTGGCCGTGGCGACGTACACGTGCGCCGGGTCACCGGCCAGCGGCAGGACGCGGTCGTAGGTGGACTGGATCAGCGTGCGCCCGCTGCGCCCCAGGTCCAGGAACTGCTTGGGCCTGTCTGCGGTGGAGAGGGGCCAGAAGCGCTGACCCTGACCGCCCGCCATGATCACGGCGCGGAAGCCCGGGATCGGGCCCAGGTCGGCCAGGTTGTCCTCGGAGGGCGCCGCGGCGGCCGCGTCCGTCGCCTGCGGAAGCGAGTTGGTGCTGGGTTCGCTCACCGTCCGTACCTCCTCTCGCGCGCCTGGAAGTCGCGTACGGCGCGGAGGAAGTCCACCTTCCGGAACTCCGGCCAGTTGGCGTCGCAGAAGTAGAACTCACTGTAGGCCGTCTGCCACAGCATGAAGCCCGAAAGGCGCACTTCGCCCGAGGTGCGGATCACGAAGTCAGGGTCCGGCAGCCCGGCCGTGTAGACGTGCCTGGTGATCTCGTCGGCCTGTACCCGACCGGCGACGGTGGCCAGGTCCTCGCCGGCGTCGAGCCTGGCGCGCAGCAGGGCGTTGACCGCGTCGACGATCTCCTCCCGCCCGCCGTACCCCAGAGCGACGTTCACGAAGAGGTTGTCGTAGCTCTCGGTCGCCGCCTCCATGGCGCTGAGCGCCTGCCGGGCCGACACGGGGAAGTCCGAGATGTCGCCTATCACCTTCACACGCACGCGGTTGGCATGGAGCTTCTCGTCGGTGAGGAGCTCTCGCGCCTGTTGCGCGAAGAGGCCGTGCAGGTGCGAGACCTCGTCGGGGGCGCGGCCGCGGTTGTCGGTCGAGAAGCCCCACAGCGTCACGTGCTTGATGCCCAGCTCGAGGCACCAGTCGAGGACCTCCCTGGCCTTGCCGGCGCCGTGGTCGTGCCCGGCCTTGACGTCTAGCCCAACGGCTCTGGCGAACCGGCGGTTGCCGTCCATGATGATGCCGATGTGCTTGGGCAGGAAGCCGGCCGCCTTGATCTCGCTCAGCAGCCGCCGCTCGTACAGCCAATAGAGGGGCCGGGTCACCGCGTTGACGACGTCCAGCGTGCCCTTGGCGGCAGCTGCGCGCCGCCCGGGATTAGGCCGCTCTTCGGTAGCTGTGCTCGTGGGAGACGCGCCGACCCCGCGGGTGGCGAGCGCCCCGGGCGCCGCCGAGCCCTCCGCGTCCGTGGCTGCGGCTTCCGACCCTCGGTCGGTGGTGTCGACTGGCACCTTCAGAGTTTAGCTGTCGGGTCCGCCGCTACAGGGAGCCAGCTCACTTCCCCCGCGGCGCGAGCATCGCCACCGGGGTCCTGATCAGGATCTCGATGTCCCACCACACCGACCAGTTGCGGACGTAGTTCGCCTCCATGGACTGGCGCTCCTCGAAGGTGGCCTCGTTGCGCTCCTCCACCTGCCAGTAGCCCGTGATGCCGGGCCTGGCGAGGAAGATGATGTCGCGCTCCTCGTTCATGTCCCGCAGCTCGGAGACCAGGTAGGGGCGCGGACCCACCAGGCTCATCTGGCCCATGAGGACGTTGAAGAGCTGTGGCAGCTCGTCCAGCGACAGCCTCCTAAGGACCCTGCCGACGCGCGTCACCCGTGGGTCGTCGGTGAGCTTGCGGAACCGCAGGTACTCCTCCCGGGCCTGCGGGTCCTCCGCCATCAGCCTCTCAAGCCGTTCCTCCGCGTCCGCGAACATCGTCCTGAACTTCAGGCAGTCGAACGGCTTGCCGCCTCTGCCCACCCGCGGGGAGCGGTGCACCGGCGCGCCGGGCGAGTCGAGGCGCACGAGAAGCGCGATGAGCGCGAGGGGGACGGCGAGGAGCACGAGCAGCACGGCCGACAGGAAGACGTCCATCGTCCGCTTGATGAAGCGGTTCGTCGGCGACGCCAGCTCGTTGCGCACCTCCAGGGCCAGCGAGGTGCCGAGCGGGGTCGCCGAGACCGAGCTGGTGGGCAGCCCACCGACGTCGGGCAGGTACTGCACGTACCGCAGCTGCCGGTCGGCGCGCCTGAGGACCTCGTCGAACTCCAGCACGCGGGCGGCTTCCGGGGTGACGACCGCGTGCCTGACGTTGTTGTCGGCGATGTAGCGCCAGGCGTGCTCGAGGTCGCCCGTGATGGGGGGGTTCTGGAGGTCCCAGGAGCCCGCTCCGAACGCGGCCACAGGGTGCAGACCGAGGCCGCGGTGGGTCGCGAGGTGCTTGGTGGTCCGCGCCGCCGCGGGGCCCGTGCCGAGCACGACGACAGCCCTGCCCCACAGGTGGAGGCCCCGCAGGACGAGCTTCACGAGCTCGCGCACGGTCGGTGCCAGCACGACGCTGGCGACGAGGGTCACCGCCAAGGTGCTGGGCGCGAGCTCCAGCGAGCGCAGCAGGACCGACACGCTGGCGACTAGCAGCGACCCGCCGGTCGCGACCGTCACGGAGCCCGCGAGCTCCTGGTGGCTGGGGCGCCCGTACGCCGGGTAGTGCCTGGCGAGCAGCCCGACCAACGGCCAGGCGAGCACGGCGTACACGAGCCCGGGCGCGAACGCCGCCGAGCCGTTGGCAGCGAGCAGGCCGAGCGCCAGCGCCAGCGCCCCGGCCGCGGCGTCACCGGCCGCCAGCGATAACCTCACCGCCAGGCCGCTCAGGACGCCGGTCTCGGCCTCCGCCAGCGTCCTGTGGCCCACAGCCCTCCAGCCGAGCACCGCCGCCAACGGGTAGAGCACCGCGCCGGACAGCAGCGTGGAGTCGAACGAGTTGAGGACGATGACGCCCAGCAGCACGACCGCCGCTGCCCTGTCCCGCTGCTGCACGGCCCGCAGCGCCAGCGCCAGGAACAGGAGCACCAGCCCGCCGAACCCGACGACGCCACGCTCCACCCAGGCGGACAGCGCGGCGTTGTGGGCGTGCGAGGCGACGGGGCGCAGCCGCGGCTGCTCGTCCCCGAGCACCGCTATGGACCGAGGCAGGCCCTGCGGGCCCCAGCCGAGGAGCGGCCGGGCGGCGATCGCGTTCAGCGCGTCGTTCCAGATCGGGAAACGCGAGGCTCGCAGGGAGGCGACGCCGCGCTCGGCGCGGCCGGGGACGTAGGGCACGGGGGCGTCTGTAGCCGTGAGCTGCAGCCCTGCGAACGTGGTGCTGACGCCCGTGAGGTTGGAGCGATCCGGGACGACCCCCACGTGCCACACCAGCGGCTGGTCGCCCGTGTACCTGAAGGTCACCTGGGCGCGGACCAGGTCGTCCTCCAGCTCGAGGGCAGAGCTGCTCATGACCTCCACCGGACCCGTGCCGCGCGCCTCGTGGGCTCCTCTCACCATGGTGGTCCCGAGGTTCATCTGGACGGTCTGCCCGTCGATGGTCGTCTCGCCCCAGCCGTCGAGGCCGGGCCGGGCGTCGCCCTGCACCCGCAGGACGACGCTCATCGTGTACGTCTGCTGGGGCTCCAGCGTCACGATCTGCTGGAGGCGCGACCACGGGTCGGCGGAGCGCTTGGTGACCGTGAACGCGGTACGTTCCACGCCGTCCACGGCGACCTTGCCGTCGACGAACGTCACGCCGAGGGGGAACCACCAGTCGCCGTCGGCCACCTCTGTGCCCCTGAAGACGTTGGCGTCGGGTTGCGCCGGCTGGAACGCCGTCAGGAAGCCCGTGCGGCCCACGCCGAGCGGAGCCAGCAGGCCGGACGCCAGCAGGAACATGATGCCGATGAGGACCCACTCGGCGCCGTGCGTGCCGGGCGTGCCGCGCCGCTTCACGAGCCTCAGGCCCAGCGATACGAGGAGCCAGGCGAACATCGCCTCGCGGGCGCCCGAGAGGATCACGCCGGCGGCGCCCAAGGCCAGCGCCACGACCCTCAGCCGCGGCGAGGGCACCACGATCGCGAGCAGCGCCGCCAGCACGAGCATCATGTGCCCGAACGTCGCGGGATGCGTCTGCCAGGTGATGGCGTCGAGCGGTGTGCGGGCCGTGGCCCACTGGAAGCCGTCGAGCTGCCGCAAGCCGACGAGGAACGCGATCAGCAGGCCGACCACCAGGCCGGCGCCGACCGCGTTGCCGACGTCCCTCTGCGCCAGGGAGTGCCTGAGGGCCGTAGACGACCGATAGATGAGCCAGGCGGCGAGGACCTGTGCCCCTGTGCCGAGCCCCTCGGTCACGTGCCCGGTGACCACGAACGGAGCACTGAGCAGCAGGGCCGCCGCCCACCACAGCCGATCGGCGCGCTGGATCTCCAGCCGGTGGTTGAGCCAGGTGAGGAGCGCCAGGAACGGACCCGCCGCCGGGACGGCTGCGAAGCCCACGCCCGCGAGGAAGGCGGCGCCGTTGAGCAGCCTCGGCCGAGCAGACTCGTGTGCCACGGAGCAAGTCTATGTGGTCTGCATGTTGCCTCTATGACGTCTCGTTAGCGTCACCGTAAGGTTCGGGCAGAACGGGCCGTGATCAGCTACCGCGACGGTGGTCCCC
>JBDZWC010000129.1:0-7924 GCA_040256005.1 Deinococcaceae bacterium
CCTGATCGCCTTCGGCCCGCCGAGGCGCAGAGCGGCCTTGAGCATGCCGCGCATCTGCTCGGCGTCACGCGGCATGGCCACGCTCACGTTGGGGACCGTTCGTAGGTAGGCCAGGTCGTAGATGCCCTGGTGGGTCGCGCCGTCGCCGCCCACCAGGCCGGCGCGGTCGATCGCGAACACGACGTCGAGGTTCTCGAGCGCCACGTCATGGATGACCTGGTCGTAACCGCGCTGCAGGAACGTGGAATAGATGGCCACGATGGGCTTCTCGCCGCGCAGGGCCAGGCCGGCGCCCACCGTCACGGCGACGTCCTCGGCGATGCCGACGTCGACGTAGCGGTCCGGGTGCGCTCTGGAGTACTCGACGAGACCACTGCCCTCGCGCATCGCAGGCGTGATCACCCAGATGCGGTCGTCCTCGGCGGCGAGCTTGCCGGCCGCGTCGCCGAACGCCTTCGACCATGTGTGGCTCGATGCCTTCGCGATCGGGTTGTCCGGGTCGAAGCTGGAGGCGCCGTGCCAGGCGATGGGGTCGGACTCGGCGACCTTGTACCCCTTGCCCTTGCGCGTGACGATGTGCAGCATCGTCGGGCCGTCGAGCTGCCTGATGTGATCTAGGTAGTAGAGCAGCTGGTCGATGTCGTGGCCATCGACGGGGCCCACGTACCGCAGGCCCATGGCGTGGAACGGGTTGTTGCTGGCCGGGTCGAAGAAGCGCCGCGTGGCCTTCTTGGCGCGGCTGGCGAACTCACCCAGCGGCTCCCAGACCCGTATCAGCGCCTGCTTCGAGCGGTCCTCGGCCCGCTGGAACCACGGCTGCACCTGCAGCGTGCGCATGTAGTGGTTGATGGCGCCCACGTTCTCGCTGATCGACATCTCGTTGTCGTTGAGGACGATGGTCATGCGCGGCTTGAGATGGCCGATCTGGTTCAGTGCGGCCAGAGCCATGCCACCCGTCAAGGCCCCGTCCCCGATCACCGCCACCACGTCGTAGGGAGCGCGCCTGGCGTCGCGCGCGAGTGCCATCCCCAGAGCCGCTGCCAGGCTGGTGGAGGCGTGGCCCACGGTCAGGGCGTCGTGCGGCGACTCGCTGGTGGCCGTGAATCCGGCCAACCCACCCGGTTGGCGGATCGTCTCGATGCGGTCCGCCCTGCCCGTGAGGATCTTGTGGCCGTAGGTCTGATGGCCCACGTCCCAGACGACGCGGTCGTGAGACGTGTCGTAGAGGTAGTGGAGGGCGACCGTCAGCTCGACGGCGCCCAGGCTCGACGCGAGGTGCCCGCCCGCGATCGAGCAGACGCGCACGATCTCGCTGCGCAGCTCCTCGGCCAGCTGCTTGAGCTGTTCCTGGGACAGGCGCTTGACGTCCGCGGGGGACTTGACGCCCGGCAGGAATGGACCCTGCGGTCTCACTTCACCTCGGCTCCCGGCAGGGGCACGTTGGTGGCTACGAGCAGGTGCCCCGTCCTCAGCATCACTTCGCCCACGTACGGCGCGTACCAGAACTGGCGGGAGTTCTCCTCGACGACGTTGGCCTGCTCGTCCAGCAGGCGGGTGGTCAGGTCGATCACGAAGACCCTGACCTTCCCGGCCGGCACCTGCACCTCACGCTCGTCCACGACCGTGTAGACGTAGCTGACCTGGCTGACCTCGGGCGGGGATCCGTCGCCGAGGCTGAGGGTGATCGTGGTGTCGCCCGACCACTGGCTGCCGACCCGCAGCGTCCCGGGTGCCGGGAACTCCTTCATGGGCGGGTCGTAGTCGATCGTGGTGATGCCCAGTCGCACCTGGCTGTGTAGGTAGACGCCGTCGTCGCGGAACTGGCGGTAGGAGCGCTGTTCCCAGCCCGGCCTGATCTCGCGGAACGAGATCCAGATGCCGCCGTCCACGACCGCGGGCCCCTCCACGATCATGCTGGCGCGAGCGTCGTTGAGCCGTGCGCCCTCGGGCAGGTACTGCCAGGCGGCGCCGGTCTGGAACGGGTAGTAGGTGGTGGGCTCGGAGAGCTGCTGCACCTCGACGCGCTCGTCGCTGGCCGTGGGAGCGCAGGCCGCGACCAGGAGCACGAGGAGCGAGGCGCCTACGTTCAGCGGGTTGAGCTTGGCACGCATGAACACGAGTGTACCGCGGCCACCCCTACCGTCCCTGAGCCGAGAGCTTCACATCCCTTGTCCGATGTCGCGCCGGACGAGCGCCCGTGGGAAGTCGATGGCGTCGACGAGGCTGTACGCCCGCTTCACGGCCTCGGCGACGGTTCCCCCCACGCCCACGGCGTTGAGGACCCGGCCGCCCTTGGACACCGGCGGCTTGCCCTCGGTGCCCGCGTGGAACAGCAGGGTGTGGACCGGAAGCCGGCGCGGGATGCCGATGGGCACGCCCACGAGAGGAGAGTCCGGGTAGCCCTCCGCGGCCATGACCACGCAGGCCGCCGCGCCCGAAGACCACCTGACGTCCACCTCGGCCAGCCTGTCTTCGGTCACGGCCTGGAACAGCTCGCCCGCATCGCTCTCGAGGAGAGGCAGGAGGGCCTGGGTCTCGGGGTCCCCGAAGCGGCAGTTGAACTCCAGCACCTTGAAACCCTCCCGGGTCAGCATGGCGCCCACGTACAGCACCCCGGAGTAGGGCACGCCGTCGGCCCGCAGGCCGCGCATGACCGGCGCCACGACCTGCTCGTCGAGGGCACCCTGCTGCTCGGAGGTAAGCGGCACGGGCGCTACCGCACCCATCCCGCCCGTGTTGGGCCCCTTGCCGCCGTCGTAGGCCCGTTTGTGGTCGCGGGACGGCGGCAGCGCGACGTGGCTCTCCCCGTCGACCAGGAGGATGACGCTGATCTCGGGCCCCTTGAGGCGTTCCTCCAGCACGACCTCGGCGTCCGGCTCCTGAAAGATCGCCTCGATGGCGGTGCGCGCGTCCTCGTCGGTCTCCGCCACGGTCACGCCCTTGCCGGCCCGCAACCCAGAGTCCTTGACCACCAGCGGAGCGCCCACCTTCCCCAGGTGAGCCAGCGCGTCCTCGAGGTCCCCGAAGGCCGCGAACCCGGCCGTGGGCACGCCGTGACGCGCCATGAACTCCTTGGCGAAACGCTTGCTGCCCTCCAGTCTGGCGCCGTCGGCTCCCGGCCCAAGCACCTTGTAGCCGTCTCCTCGCAGCGAGTCGGCCCAGCCGGCGACAAGCGGCGCCTCCGGACCGAT
Organism: Deinococcaceae bacterium; assembly: GCA_040256005.1. GTDB lineage: Bacteria > Deinococcota > Deinococci > Deinococcales > Trueperaceae > DASRWD01. The sequence goes on from JBDZWC010000129.1 coordinate 3,192, forward strand.
GACGATGAGGTCTGGGTCCTCGGCCTCGGCCACGATGCGCACACCGCGCTCGTCGCCGGCCCCGCCGATGACCCTGGCGGCGTCTGCCATGCCGTCGTTCCCTGGCACTACCACGACGTCCTTGACGGAGCCCGCCCTGTCGAGCGCCCAGCACAGCGCGTGCTCCCTACCTCCGGAGCCGATCACCATCACCTTCAAGGCGCACCTCCATGCCGGCATCGCCGGCGGGTCTCTGGGTCACGATGCCGCGGCACCGCTGAGGACCAGCCGCACTGCCTCAGGGTACAGGGCATGCTCCACCGGCAGCACCCGCGCGGCCAGCGCCTCCTCGGTGTCGCCGGGCAGGACGGGCACGCTCCGCTGAGCCACGACCAGGCCGGTGTCCATCCCCGCGTCCACGAAGTGGACGCTACAGCCGGTCCGGTCCACGCCCTCGTCGAGGGCCTGCCGGTGCGGGTTCAGCCCGCGGTGCTTTGGCAGCAGGCTTGGGTGGATGTTGAGGATCCTGCCTTCCCAATGACCGACGAAGTCGGCCGACAGCAGCCGCATGAACCCGGCGAGGCACACGAGATCGATGCGCGCGGTCACCAACGCCTCTTGTGCGGCCGCCTCGAACGATCCGCGGCCCCGCCAGGGGACGTGTTTGGCGGAGATCCCGGCTGCCCGCGCCTTCTCCAAGACGGCGGCGTCCGCGCGGTCGCTGAGGACCAGCACCACCTCGGCCACCGGGTCGCCGGGCGGGAACGCGGCGGCCAACGACTCCATGTTCGAGCCGCGTCCCGAGGCGAGCACGGCCAGCCTGGCGGGCCGGCCCAGCGGGAAGCTCACCCGGCGCTCTCCCCCAACCGCGCCGCACGGTAAGACTCGACCCGCTCGGGACGCAGCTTGGTGAGGTAGCGTTTGAGGCCACTGGTGTTCATGGCCGCGTCCGACGTGATCTTGTAGCGGTGGGCGATGCCGTCCGGCACGCCCGCCGCCTTCAGCTCCTCGTCCTCGTAGCGCTGCATGCGCTCCAGCAGCGCCTCGTCGCCCTCGCCCGCGGTGAAGCCCTCGAGGAAGGCGGCCTCCCACGCCCGCAGCACCGCCGGATACGCGCGGAGGTGCGCTACCGCGTCCGGCACGGGGCCGAAGTGCGATAGCACCAGGCGGCTCGGCTGGGCCGCGATCTGCTTCTCGGCCATCGCCTCCTTGAGCTCGATGTCCAGCTCTGGCGGCGCCAACGCCGGACGGATCACCGAGGCGCCCGGCAACACCACGCCCGCCGAGTCACCGCAGAAGAGCGTGCCGTCGCCCAGCAGGTAGCTCACGTGGTGCGAGGCGTGCCCCGGCGTGTGCAGCACGCGGACGTCTAGCCCGCCGATGTCCAAACGGTCACCGTCCGCCACGGCGGTGACCCGGTCCGCCGGCAGCGGCACCATGCGCCCCCAGAGGTGCTCGAGAGCGTCGCCGTAGACGCGCTCGGCGCTGGCCATGAGCCGGCTGGGGTCCACGAGGTGCGGCGCCCCGACCTCGTGCACGTACACCTGCGCCCCCGTGAGCCGCGCCAGCTCACCGGCCGCTCCCGCGTGGTCCAAGTGTATGTGGGTCACCAGAAGGTGGCTGACGTCCCTTGGCTCCAGGCCCAGGGACCCTAGGCCGGCGACCACCTCGGGCACGGTCACGCCAGGGCCGCTCTCCACCATTGCGTAGCCGCCGCGCGGCAGCGTGATCACGAACGCGCCGATGGTACCGGGGTGCCCGTGGTGCAGCGTGTCGAGGATCCAAACCCCGCCGCCCAGGCCCCGCGACCGCGGGTAGTCGGGCAGCGGCGCCCGCAAGCGCACGCCCGTGGCGGGTTCTGCGAGCTCCTTCCCGCTCACCAGCCGCCTTCCTCGGCGCCGGCGTCGCCCACCGGCGGCATGGCGTCGTCCTCGGCCGCTACCTGGTTCACGAGGGTTCCGATGCCCTCCACGCTGACCTCGATGGTGTCGCCCACCTGCAGCCTGCCCACGCCCTCGGGGGTGCCGGTGAGGACCAGGTCGCCAGGGCCGAGCGTCATGAACCCGGAGATGTACGCCAGGACCTGCGCGACCGGGAAGATCATGTCGCGGGTGTGGCCGTCCTGCCTGACCTGTCCGTTGACCACGGTCCGCACGCCCACGTTCGCGGGGTCGATGTCCGTCTCCAGCCATGGCCCCACGGGGCAGAAGCCGTCGGCGGACTTGCCGCGCACCCACTGGAGGTCGGAGCGCTGTTTGTCCCTGGCCGTCACGTCCACCGCGCAGGTGTAGCCCAGCACGTGGTCGAGGGCGTTCTCGGCGCTGACGTTGCGCATGGTCTGACCGATGACGACGGCGAGCTCTCCCTCGTACTGGAGGTCCTGGGTCCAGGCCGGGAAGGGGATGTCGTCACCGGAGCCCGACAGAGTGTTGAGGCCCTTGAGGAAGAGACCCGGTTCGGTGGGCAGGTCCCCGCCCAAGGGCATGTTGCCCATCTCGCGGATGTGATCAGCGTAGTTGCGGCCGACGCACACGATCACGTTCGGCTCGCACGGTGGCAGGAGCGTGACCTCTTCGATGGCCGTCTCGCTGCCCTCGGGACGGCCGGTCATGCTCGTCAGACGCCTGACCATGCCGCCTTCCACCGTGCCCCACGCCACGCCGTCGTAGCTCCGGTACCTGATCAGTCGCATCTCGCTCCTCCTAGGTTCATGCACCGACCAGGTCGGTCAGCTCGTGCCACTCTTCCATCAACGCCAGCAGCTCGGCGTCCAGGGCCGCATGTCGCTCGCCCAGGCCCGCGATGATCTCGAGCTCGGGGCGGGCGGCGGACGGCTTCGGTCCCGCCCCGCTCGGCCGTTCGTCCACCTTCGCCAGCTCCTCCCCCACCGTGGCCAGCTCCCGTCCCACGCTGGCGAGCTCGGCCTCCACCGTCGCGATGCGCTCCTCGAGGCGTTCGAGGTCTTGGCGCAGCTGCCACAGGCTGCGTCCGGCGAACCGCTCGCTGGTGGGGACAGACGCCTCCTGTGCGGCCTTCGACTCGCGTTCCGATGCAGCGGCTCCCGTGGGCTCCCCAGCGTCCGCCGCCGCCCGCTCCCTGCGCTTGCGCCAGTAGAAAGACCAGTCTCCCTCGTACTCGCGGAAGTGACCGCCTTCCACCTCCCAGACGCGGTTGACCAGCTTCGACACGAAGCGCCTGTCGTGAGACACCAGCAGCAGGGTGCCCTGGTACGCCTGCAGCGCCGCCTCCAAGGCCTCGATCATCTCGACGTCCAAGTGGTTGGTGGGCTCGTCGAGCACCAGCAGGTTGTGTCGCCCGAGGGTCAGGATCAACAGAGCCAGCCTGGCCCGCTCCCCGCCCGAGAGGTCGCGGACCTTCTTGAACTGGGCGTCGTAGGGGAACATGAAGCGGCCCAGCAGGTCGTGCGCCTCGCGGTCGCCGGTACGCCGCAGCAGCTCCTCGAACAGGGTGAGCTCGTCGTCGACCCCAGCCAGGTCCTGGTCGTAGTAGCCCACCCGGACCCGCGCGCCCGTGAGCACCCTGGCGCGAGGGTCCTTGGACGGCAGGTCGCCCATCAGCGTCTTCAGGAACGTCGTCTTCCCAGCCCCGTTTTGGCCTACGAGAGCGACGCGATCGCCTGCCCGCAGCTCGACCGAGACGTCCTCGAACAGCGTCTTGTCGAACCGCTGGGTCAGGTGCGAGGCGCTGAGGACGATGTCGCCTGACTCGTCGCATTCGAACGTGAAACGCGTGCTGCGCTCGGGCCCATCCACCTCGTCGACCATGCGGTCGTCGAAGCGCTCGGCGCGGCGGAACATGGCCTTGGCGCGTCGGTGCAGCTTCTCGTTCTGGCCGGCCCAGCGCTTCATCTGCTCGGCAGAAGCGTGCAACCTGGCCGATTCCCGCTCCTGGTTCGCTCGCGTCGCGGCCTGGATGCGTTCTGCCTCCTCGCGCGCGGCGCGGTAGGTGCTGGGGTTGCCCGGACCTACCCTCAGCTCGCCCCTGCTCACCTCGGCCGTCCTGTCGCAGGCGGCGTCGAGGAACGCGCGGTCGTGGGAGACGACGATGGCCGCGCCCGGGTAGCGCGCCAGGTAGGTCTCCAGCCACGCGCGCATGTCCATGTCGAGGTGGTTCGTAGGCTCGTCCAGGAGCAGGAGGTCCGGCTGGGTCATGAGCAGCCGAGCCAGGCCCAGCCGCGTCCTCTCGCCACCTGAGAGGTTCGCGACGCGATCGTCGTGCCGACCCGCGAAGCCCAGAGCCGCAAGCACGCCGTCCCGCGTCGAGCGCCTCGCGTAGCCGCCCCGCCGCTCGAACGTCTCGTGGACGCGCTCCCACTCCTCGAACGTGTCGTGGTCGTCGAGCCCCGCCGCCTCCAGAGTGCTCAGGCGAGCCTCGAGAGCGTCGAGCTCGGCGAACGCCTTGTCCGCCACGTCCTTCACCGTGTCGGTCTCGGTGAACTCCGGGTCCTGCTCCAGCATCCCGATCACGATTTCGGGCGCGCGGATCACGAGCCCCGCGTCCGGATCTTCCAGGCCCATGAGGAGCCGGAGGACCGTGGACTTGCCGGACCCGTTGCGTCCGATGAGGGCCAGCCTCTGGCCCTCCCGGATCTCGAAGGAGGCGTCGTGGAGCACGACCTGGTCGCCGTATGTCTTCTCCACGCCGCTAAGTGCGGCCAGCGACATGACTTCTCGGATTGTACCAGCGGTGCGCCGGTAGCCCGGACGGGGCGATGACCGGTCTGCGTCGCGGCT
>JBDZWC010000130.1:0-7870 GCA_040256005.1 Deinococcaceae bacterium
GGGAAGGTCTTGTTCGGCCAGAACCTCATCCACCACGACGAGGGGGTGGTTTCGCCGGACCTGACCGTACGCGCCCTCGAGCGCGGTGAAGCGGCCCCCTCATGACGCGTAGAGTCACGGCCGACATCCGCGTCCCGACTGGGACTCAAGGCGGGGTTAGAAGACGCGTATCCGTATCCGTATCCGTAGCCATATCCATAGTCACCTGTTCGGCCGGCCGCGCTATCAAGATTCGTTACGACGGTGCCAAGCAACCTGGTGCCGATTCGTTCTAGTAGGTCCAGGCTCGCTGTCACGGAACGTCTATCCGTGTCCGGCAGACTCACGACGAAGATGGTTCCAGAGGTATGGGGAGCCATGACAAGTGCATCGGCTACGGGTAGGACTGGGGGAGAGTCGACGACGATCACGTCGTAGTCGTCTCTGAAGTTGGCGATCAAGCCGCTGAACCCGTGTGACAGGACCTCCGTGGGTGAACCCACGAGGCCGAACTGGGGCAGTACATCGAGTGCGTACCGGTCGAAGTTGACCTTTGACGGATTGCCTGTAGCGCTTGGATCTTCCAGGGCTTCTAGTACCGTCAGCGTCTCGCTAGCTCCCATTTCCGCCGGCTCTACCAATCCGAACGTCTGCGCGACCATTGGACGTCGCAGATCACAGTCCACGATCAGCGTCCGGTAATCGTTCCTCGCGAAACTTTCAGCGAGGCTACAGGCTACCGAGGTCTTGCCTTGGTTTGGACCCGCGCTCGTAACCAGTAGAACCTTTGGATGAGACGTTGCCGTGGAGAAGTTGACATTTGTCCGTAGGAATCCTGACGCGTCTCTAGGCAATAGTCGGCTTCCGGAGGACATACGGGGAAACTCTCCGACTACAGGAAGGCTGGTGCTCCGGGCCAGGTCCTCGCCACTCCGGAACCTCGTGTCCAGAGCCTCACGGACCAAGACGAGACCGTACACCAGAAATAGCCCGATTACGAAGGCCAGAGCCGCGCTGCGAATCGGTGTCGGTGATATCGGCTCCAGGGGAGGCACTGCTGGCTCGAGCACTTCCAACAGTCCGACGGCCGAAGTGAGCATGGCCCTGGCTGCGTTCAGTTGCGTCAAGCGCTCTGCTCTCAGTGATCTGAGACCATCAAGCTGCTCGTTCAGCGGCACAGCATCACTCATTGCCGCTGCGATCTCTTTATCTATTGCTTCGAGTTGGCTGGTAAGCGTTTCGACGACGGTCCTCAGGTTCTGCGTTGCGCGCTGTTCGTCCCAGTCCAGAAGCGCCTGCGCAAGGGCGTTTGCGTTCTGAGCGGCGCCCGCTGCCCAGTCACCGCTCACCGACAGCCGTATGAGACTCGATTGCGCTGCGTTCTCAACGCGCACAGAAATTCTGGACTCGAGTGAGTTGAGAGCGGCTGTATCCGCAACCGGCGCGCCCTGCAGTTCCAGGGCTCTCTCTAGCACCGGACCGCTGGTGGCAGCGGCCTTGTAGGCCGAAACGTCTAACACAGGGGCAGTGACGAGAGAGACTCCGAACGCCCCTTGCAATGAGCCGTTCGGGCGGCTTGCCAGGAGCGTGGCCGTGGCTTGATATTCCGGAGCGATGCGCGCACAGAGGACATATGTCAGTGCTGCGGCTCCTACGGCGACCCCGATTGCGAACGGCAGGCCCCGCCGTACAAGGAGCATGAGGTCTCTCAATGTCAGTTCAGGTTGTTCTTCCATTGTCCCGTGCCCCCATGGCCCGTATATAGCGTCGATCCGCGGCACTCGGCCGAACCCCAGAATCGCTATGACTTTCGAACGTTACCACCCGTCCCGGCGCGTTGGTGAGTTCGGCTGATAGCCTCCGAGGATGTCAAGGCGACAAGCCACAACGATCATCGCGGCTCTCGCCCTGTGCTTCACGTACGCCGCGGCGCAGGTGGCGGGGCCAGACGCAGGCGAGGAGGGCGCGGACGACCCGCCGCCCGCGCTCGCGTCCTTCGGCATCAGCGCAGGGTTCCCCAGCTACCAGACGATCGCACCGGCCATCTCGTTGCAGTCGGGGTACTTCGGGGTCCAGCTCAAGGCCAGTTGGACCCCCGCGGGACCGTACGTCGGCGTGCAGCTGCGGGGCTACCCGCCGGTGAGCCTGCCCGTGCCGCTGTTCCTCGGCGTCGGCGCCGGCGTGTACGGCAACGACGTCAGCTACCACGCCGCGCTGGGCGCGCACGTGCCGCTGGGTCTCGCGCTGCGGCTGGACCTGGAAGCGGGGGTGGCGTCCGTGCCGCTACTGGGCGACCGCCACATCGCTCCCCACCTGGCGGCGGGGATCAGCTACGCCATCCCCGTGCAGACCGGAGCCGGCAGCTCCGTGTCAGGTGGCGACAGGGAGGCGGCGACCACGTGCACGCAGCCGCGCGAGCCCGACGAGCCGGCCCTTAGGGGCGCGGTGAGCCGCGTGGTGGACGAGTGGATCCTCAGCGCCAGGGCCACGTACGGCAGCGTCTACACGCAGCTGCGCTACTCGTACGACATCGTCAGTACCGCGGTGAACGGGGACGCCGCCGAGGTGGTGATCAGTTACTCGGGCAGCGTGCGCGAGATCGCCACGGGCCAGCGGCTGTCCGCCAGCGGCGAGGCGTCGGCCACCTTCAGGTGGAACGGCTGCGGCTGGTCCAACACGGGCGTCTCGTACTGAGGGCCACTAACCCCGTTCGTCGGCCTCGCTCGCGGCGGAGCCCCTGAACTCGGGCATCGTCGTGGTGGGACCCGCGTTCACGTCGCTGGTGCTGAACACCTTGCCTACCGTCTGCAGCAGTATCCGCAGGTCGTTCTCGAGGGTCACGTCGTCCACGTACTCGACGTCGTAGGCGAACTTCGTCTCCCAGTCGATCGCATTGCGGCCCCTGACCTGCGCGAGGCCTGTCACGCCCGGCCTGACCTCGTGACGCCGGGCCTGCTCGGGGGTGTACCGGGGCAGGTAGCTCATCAACAGCGGCCTGGGACCGACGAGGCTCATCTCGCCACGCAGCACGTTGACGAGCTCGGGCAGCTCGTCGAGGCTGAACTTCCGGAGGGTGCGGCCCACCGGGGTGGTGCGCAGGTGGTCGGGCAGCAGCCTGCCCGCTTCGTCCCTGGTGTCCTTCATGGTGCGGAACTTGTACATGCGGAACGGCCTGCCGTGAAGGCCCGGACGCTCCTGTACGAACAGCACGGGCCAACCGTGGGCCGCCCATGTGAGCAGGGCGACGACGAGCATGATGGGAGAGAGCACGACGAGCAGGACGCTGGAGGCGACCACGTCCAGCGCCCGCTTGCCCCAAGCCGCGTACCAGTTCACCGCGGTCCCCGGCGGCCGCTGTGGCGCTCGTGGGCTTCGGCCAGTACCTCCATGAGCTGCGCGGTCAGTAGGTCGCGCGAGAACCTCTCCTCGGCCAGGCGCCTGGCGTTGGCACCGGCACGCTCGGCCCAACCGCGTGTGCGCAGGGCCGTGACGACCGCCTGGGCGGCTGCTGACGTGTCCTTGGCGTCCAGGACCAAGCCGGCGTCCCGCTCGCGGACGAGATCGGCCTGCCAGCCCTCGTGGTTGACGGCGAACGCCGTTCCGGACGCCAGCCCATCGAAGAGCTTGTTGGCGGAGTTGTGCCACAGCTCCGGCACGTCGATGACGACCGACGTCGCCAGGTCGGCCGCCGCGAGCACGGCCGCTACCTCGGTCTTGGGTCGACTGGGCCAGATGAAGAGCGACCTGTCGAGGACCCCCAGCTGGCGGGCGCGCGCTCTCACGTCCTCGAGCTCACGGCCGTCGCCCACCAGCAGGAAGCGCACTTCCGGGTCGAGCTCGGCCACCTTCGCTGCGACCTCAATGAGGTAACCGACGCCGTTCACCAGTCCGAAAGTGCCGGTGTACACGACCAGCGGGCGGTCGCCCAGCCACGCGTGCTCGGAGCGGAACCTGGCCCTCAGCGCGGGGTCCGGCGCGAACAGGTCGAGGTCGCTGCCGTTCGGGATCACGTGGACCCTGTCGGCCGGGACGCCGGCCCGCTTCACGCCCTCAGCCATACCTGGGGACAGGGCGACGACGGAGGCCGCGTTGCGGTAGGCGAAGCGTTCGAGCCAGCGTGCCGCCGCCTGGATCGCCGGGTTGCCCAGGGCCCCCAGGGCGATGGGCACCTCGGGCCACAGGTCGCGGACCTCGAACACCATCGGCGCCCCGGAGCGGCGCGCGGCGTAGACGGCGGGCAGGCAGATCGTGAGCGGCGTGCTGGTCGCGAACACGACGTCCGCCCGCAGCGCGGCGGCGCGGCCGGCACTGCCGAACGCGAAGCGGAGGAACGAGTTGATCCGCTGCGCGTATGACATGCGGTTGTCGTAGGGCACGGGCAGCCGGTGGACCCTGAAGCCGGCCTCCTCCTCCTCGACGTGCCAGCCGCCGCCGGCCCCGCCCGTGGGACGCGACTCCGACGTGATCACGTCCACGCTGTGGCCGGCGGCCGCCAGGCGGCGCGCGAACTCGTAGGAGCGAGTACCGCCGCCCGTCGGCGACGTGGGGCTGACGTAGTACTGGTGCAGGTAGGCGATCTTCATAGCGGGTAACCGGCAGGTGTCACGGGACCTTAGTCGCGCTGGGCACGCGCTTGGCGGCGCGCTCTAGCGGGCACTCCCGTGACCAACGTGTTGGCGGGGACGTCGGAGGTGACCACGGCGCCGGCGCCCACGATGGCGCCCTCGCCGATGCTGATGCCGGGCAGCACCGTGGCTTGGATGCCGACCTGGGCCCACGGGCCGATGTGGACGCCCCCACCCAGGACGACACCGGGCGAGAGGTGGGTGCCTTCGCCGATCACGCAGTCGTGCTCGACGACCGTACCCGTGTTGAGGATCGCGTGCGCACCCACGTGGGCGCTTGGGTTCAGGACGGCGCGAGCCATCACCTGGACGCCGTCGCCCAGCTGCGCGTGAGGCGACACCACGGCAGCAGGGTGGATCACGGTGGCGAAGGAGGAACCGCGACCCGACCAGTCCTGCACGAGCCGCCGCCTGACCAGGCCCTCGCCGAAGCCGACCACCGCGATCACGACGCGCGCGGAGCCGTCCCCGCTGGTGGCCCAGTCCTCCTCGGACAGCACGGGGACGCCGAGCATGCGCGTACCCCACAGGGCCCGGTCCCTGTCCAGGACGCAGACGACCCGAGCGTTGGCGGCCTGCAGCGCGTCGATGACGACGCGGGCGTGGCCACCCGCGCCCACGACCACGATCGGTAGGCCGACGCCGGCGGGACCACCGACGTCCTCAGGCATCGGGCCACGCTAGCATGTCGCCTCCGAGGTCCAAGCGAGCACGTCCTAGACGAGTCCGCGTCGCTCCGCGGCGGGCGCGGCTGACCGGCCGGCGGGCGCCTGAGGCCAGAACGTCCCGAGCCACTCGTCGGCCGACCGCGGCTCGTAGCGGGTCAGCCCCGAAGCGGGAGCGAACGTGACCTCGCCGAAGCGGGGTCCCGACTCCAGTTCGTAGAAGTCCACGCGTGCGAAGTCGAACCCCCGCGACAGCTCGGAGGCGGCGCTCACCATCTCGCTCAGGTACCGCGGCGCCGGGATGTCGGAGGGGTCGATGGGATAGCCGAACTCGATGCGCAGCTTGCCCCAGCCGGGGTCGTAGAACGAGCGCTTGTGCTCGCCGAAGCGCCCGGTGTCCACCTGGACGCAGACCACGTTGCCGTCGAAGCCGTAGAACTTGTAGTCGAGAGGCGCTTCCACCCCGTCGCCCAGCATGGGCTCGACGAGGAGCTTGGGCTCGATGCGCGCGTACCAGCCCTCGGCCCACTTCCTGGCAAGGCGCTTATCCAGCCAGCGCGAGACCCTCTCGGCCAGGCCTACCTCGTCCTGCTCCGACCGCACGAACGCCACCTGGCCGGAGCCGTGGTTCGCCTTGACGACGTACGGGTAGGGGAAGTCCAGGTTCGCGGGGAAGCTGGTGCCGCTCCACAGGGTCGGCGTCACCCACCGTGGCCCCAGACGCTCGGCGACGATGTCCTTCACGGCCAGCTTGTCGGCGAAGCGCACGTGCCTGGGGTCGTCCCAGGTCAGCTTCATGCGCAGCACGTGCTCGTTGAACGTCTTGGGCTCCCTCAGGTTGGGTAGTCGGCCGTGAGAGAGCAGGTACTGGAACCGCTGCGACACCGCTGGCGGCAGGGTGTCGAGGGTCCAGTGGTAGAGGCGGCGCATCATCGGTGTGTGACGGTCCTCCCGGCCTCGGAGGCGGCCGCGCCGGACCGAGGCTGTCGCGGCCTCTCCGTCAGCGCCATCCCTGCACGGCCAGCTCGTCGCACATGCTGGTGATCACGTTGTCGAGGCTGTAGACGTCGATCCTGCGGCCCAGCACCTGGGCCATCGCGGCAGCGTCCTCCGGCTGCGTTAGGACGTCGCGGATCGCGCTGGTGAGCGCGTCACGGTCGCCGGGTGCGACCAACCGGCCGGCCACGCCGTCCTCGATGAACTCGGCGATGGGCGTCATGGTCGTCGAGATGACCGGCATGCCCACCATGGCGGCTTCCACGAGGATGCCCGGCATGCCCTCGAACAGGGTGGTGGGGAAGACGAGGGCGGCGTGCTGCGCCAAAACGTCGCTGACCTCGCCAGGCTCGAGCACGCCGTGGTAGGTGGTGCCAGGCGACTCCGCGACCAGCTTCTCGAAGCGTTCCCGGTACGAGGGCGGCACGGGGCCGTACACCTCGAGCGAGACCTGGCGGCCCTCCGCGCGTAGCCGCTCCACGGCCGCCATGGCGTCCTCCACACCCTTCTCGGCGATCACGCGCGAGATGTACGTGAGCTTGCCCGCGCTCAGGTTCGCCGGGTCCCAACGCTTGGCGGGACGGGGCCTGGGGTTGGGCAGGTAGTGGGAGTTGTGCACGCCCACCTTCGCGAGCTCGTGGCTGATCCAGTCGCCCTCCGCGAAGATCGCGCTGGCGCGGGTGACCGACCATTTGAAGTACCTGCGCTTGAGGCCCTTGAGCCTGTTCACGTGCCTGGGCAGCCCGCTGCCCGTCACGAGGATCGTGAAGCGGTAGCCGAGTAGGGTGAGCGCCCCGAAGAGCGGCACGAGCGCGTACACGCCGTTGCGGGAGGCGGAGACGACGAGCTGCCGCTCCGTCACGAGCGAGCGCAGGAGGCGGCGCAGCTGGGCCAGCCGGCCACGGCGCCCGGAGTCCCCGGTGTCCACGACGTTCACCGTCACGCCGCTGTCCTGAAGGCCCCTGACCATGAGCTCGTTCTTCACCGTCGAGCCGCAGGGGGCCTCGGTCTTGATGGGGCCCACGAACAGCACCCTGGAGGGCGCCGGCTTGCCGGCGGCCGACACGCGCCCGCGGTGGGGTCCGGCTGCCTGGCGGGCCGGGGCTCCTTCCAGGTCCTTCCTGTCCAGGGTCGTTGGTGACGACATGATCCTCCTCGGTGTGGCATCGGATGATAGCGACGAAGGCCGTTGCCGCCTGTGATATCGGGTAGTGTCCGTTCCCTGTCCTCGCATGGCTGTGCCCGGGGCTACGGCGCCGGCGCCAGCGTCGCTGCCGTGGCGGCGAGCCCGTCTCTCAGGCTCGTGCCGGGCACGCTATCGAAGCGCCGTCTGAGGAGGGTGACGTCGGCCAGCGAGTGCCGCACGTCGCCGGCCCTGGCCTCCGAGTGCTCGATCCTCGCGTTCAGTGCCCCGGTCGCCTCCGCGGCCGCGTGGGCGAGCTCGGAGATGCTCACGGCCACGCCCCTGCCGATGTTGGTGACCGGCAGCGCGGCGTCCTCGCCCCCGGAGCCCTCGAGAGCCCTCGTGATCACGTCGACCACGTCCTTCACGAAGACGAAGTCGCGTGTCTGGCCGCCGTCACCGTGCACGACGAGCGGCAGGCC
>JBDZWC010000131.1:0-7830 GCA_040256005.1 Deinococcaceae bacterium
CCAACAACCCTTCACCCCAACTCCAACAACCGGTTGACAACCAAGACAGCATCTCAGCGGCCAGAAAGACCCCTGGGCATGGGGCGGCCACAACCTGACAACCGCCGCCGGACCAGGGCGGCCACAACCTGACAACGGCCGCCGGACCCACCGCCACCGGCGACGACTACACGCTGACCAACAGCCCGGTCGCGTACATGATCACCAAGCCGAGGGCGAAGCCGGCGAGGTTCGTCGGGGAGGCCCAACCGGTCCTGGCCCCCCGAACCGCCGCGCCGTCCGGAGCACCGGAGCGAGCGCCACCCTCCACGCCGCGAGTCAACAGCCCGCCCACCTCGACCATCACCTGCAAGATCGCGCCGGCGCCTATCCCAAGGAACAGCGCGGCCCACTGCGGCTCGAAGGCGAACGCGCCCACCCATGTCCCGACGATCGCCGGCCCGCCGGCGATCAAGCCGAGGGCGAGGAAGGTACCGATCCGTACCGACCGGCGGGCCACCGGAGCAGCGATGCCGATCCCCTCGGTGATGTTGTGCAGCGTGAAGCCGACCACCAGGAAGGAGCCCAGCGGCGCCTGACCCACCGCGTATGCCGCGCCGATAGCTAGGCCCTCGCCCAGGTTGTGCAGACCGATCCCGATGGCGAGGAAGTACGCCAGCGACAGACCCTCGGGCCGGCCCTGACGCCTGCCGATGGCCAGCAGCACCAGGAACGACAGCCCGGCCGCGAGCCAGACCATGGCCGAGGCTTGGAACGCTCCGGCCGCGCCCGCCGCCAGCTCGAGCCCCTCCTGGATCGTGTCCACGAACAGGAACGCGAGCAGGCCCACGGTCAGCGAGAGCAGGAAGTGCAGCCCGCGGCGGCCGAGCGTGCGGAGGTACGGGTGGAACAGGAGGCCTAGGGCGACCGGGACGACGCCCACGTAGATCCCGAGGAGCGCGAACGCCAGCAAACGTTGCCAGCCGAAGGTGGGCGATGGGGTGGCCACCTCGATCGTGTGCTCGAACGGCACGCCGTTGCGGGTTACGAACGTGATGCGGTGCGTCTCGCCCTCCACCCAGGGGTAGGGCACGTCGACGCGCGCGCGCTCGAGGCGGGCGAGCGGCCCCGGCGGGTCTTGCGCGAACGCCCAGTACGCCCCGTCGACCTGCACCTGGGCGATGGAGAGCGGTTCGCTGCCGTCGGCACGCACGCTCAGGTGGATGCCGGTGTCATCGAGGGTGGTGCGCTCCACGGTGAGCTCCTCGATGGGCGGCACCGCGACGCTGAGCGGCGCCAACGGGTCGCTCGCGAGGAACCACCAGATCAGGGCGGCCAGTAGCGCGAGGGGGACGAGCGCCCACGCCCAGGCGTAGCGCTGTGTGCGGACGGGGAGGGCGGCGTCCATCTAGGCCACCTCGAACGCGCTCATCCAGCCGAGCTCCGCGAACTCGGACTGGTGCGCGTGGAACATGTACTGCCCAGGCTCGTAGCCGGCGAACGACATCTCGATGATGCCGCGTTGCGCCTGGCACTGCATGACCGTGTCGATCATCTTGTGCGTGGGCGTGAGCGTGGTGCCGTGGTCGTAGTAGTCGAAGAAGTTGCCGTGCAGGTGGAACGAGTTGATGGGATCGAACTCGGTGATGTTCACGAGGTACACGCGGATGGGCCTCTCCTTGTCTACGGGGATGGGCCGCTTCATGAACTCGTGCGCCACGGTGTTGACCGCGTAGACCTCGTTCTCGTCATCGAAGTTAGTGTCGAACCCGTTCATGACCATGAGGAACTCCTGCCAGCGGGCGTTCTCGGGCGTGCCCAACAGGCGGCTGAGCGCCACGTCCCGATGCTCCGGATGCTTATCGGGGTCCGGGTCGACGATGAACGCGCCGTAGAGACCCTTGTGGATGTGCCTCTTCAGTGGGATCGCATGGCAGTGGTACAGGTGGCAGCCGAACGGGCCGGCGTCGAACTCGTAGGTGAACGTCTCGCCCGGGTGGATGGACCCGCGGCCGTGCCCAGCGACACCGTCCATGTACGCGCTGTGGAACCCATGGAAGTGCACGGTGTGCGGGTGCGAGCCGCCGTTCGTGAAGTGGATGCGTAGGCGCTCCCCCTCCGTGGCGCGCAGCGTGGGTCCCGGCACGCGGCCGTTGTACGTCCACGCCGGGAAGAAGATCCCCGGGGCGATCTCGATCTCCTTGTCGATCGCCGTGAGCCTGAACTCGCGCAGCGTCTGCCCGCTGGGAAGCGTGCTCACGTCGCCGGTGTCCCAGTCCGTGAGCAGCTCCATGGGGTCGAAGCCGTTGCGGGCGTGGTCCACCTCGCCCACCGTCGTCATGCCGTACTCGTGGGCCAGGCTCATCGGGTCGTTGGCGTCCCCACCCATGCCGCCGTGCATGTGGGTGGGCAGGCCCAGGGTGCCTTCTTGCCGCGCGAAGGGCGCGGTCAGTTGAGCCAGGAGCAGGCCCGCACCGCCCACGAGCCCCGTCCGCAGCAGGGCTCGGCGGCTCGTGCTCGGCCCGCCGGCACTTGCGTTCGGCCCGCCGACGCCAGGGTTCGGCCCGCCGACGCCCGGGTTCGGCCCGCTGTTGCTCGTGCTGGCGCGACCGTTCGCTCCGCCCGCGGCGGGCGCGGCCCCCTCTGAGGAGGCGCTCGCTTCACCGGATCCGTATTTAGCCATGCCTAAATCTATATTGTGGCGAGCCTACTGTCTATGGCATCTCTCGCGTACGGCTTCGTCTCGGTTCGCGACATCGGCCCCCGGGCCTCCCTCGCAACGTTCAGCCACCGCACTCGATGGGCACCGGTCCCGACGCACGGCGCGACAACGTCAGCCCGCTGGACAGACGCGCCGGTAGGTCGTCCGCCGGGACGGGCTCGAGCGTGACCGCGTCGTAGGTCGTGTAGGAGATCCTCGAGGGTTCGTGCCACACGTCCACCACGGTCACCGTGGACCTAGGCGCCCCGTCGATGCCCAGTAGTCGCCTGGCGCCCACGCCGCCGGCAGCCAACAGCTCGAGCCCGTCCCAGGTACCCGGGTAGTAGGCGGCATGATGACCGCTCACGTAGGCGGTGACGCAGCCGGCGCGAAGCACCTCCGCCAGCGACACCGCGTTCGCCACGGACTCGCCGGGTGAGTCCCGGCCCACCGAGACGGGCACCAGCGGCAGGTGGCCCACGACGAACCTGGCGGTCGCCGCCCGCGCTGCCGCGCTGTCCAGCTGGTCCCTCAGCCAGGAGCGCCGCTCGGGCGCCACGGCCGCGCTGGACGCGTCGATGACCGCGACGAACACGTCACCTACGGTGAACGAGTAGTGGAAAGGCAGGTCCTGGGAGTCGAGGAGCTCCAGCTCGGCCCGGTGCTCGGGCCGTGACCAGTAGTCGCGCGCCGCTGCGCGGTCCGCCGGGAACGCGTACTCACCGCCGCTTTGCAGGCTCGAGGCGTCGTGGTTGCCCACCGTTAGCGCGTACGGGACGCCTGCGGCCCGCAGCTTGGCCGCCACGTCACGGTCGAACGCCCCCCACATGGAAGCGAGGTCCTCGGCGGTCAGCGAGCGGCTCTGACCGGCCACGACGTCGCCGGTGAAAACGACCAGGTCGGGGCGCCAGGTCTGGAGGATCGCGTCCACGACGCCAGCAACCGGAGCGGGGTAGGCGGTGGAGCCGTAGGGTCCGTTGAAGTCACCGAACACGACCAGGCGGGTGTCCCCGCGAGGCGCATCGATACCTTGGGCGCCTGCGAGCGCGCTCGCCAGCACGGCGATGCTTGCGAGCAGCCTGGTCGCGAGATGGGCAAAGCGCGCACAGGCCGGGCGCAGCGGTCGGAAAGTCGGCCCTGCGTCCGCGCCGAACGCCATCAGTCGGAAGGTTCCCCGATGGGGTCAGCCCTGCCTTCCCCGTCGGGGGCGCTTACTTCAAGCTCGAGTCCGGCCAGGCGCCAACCCAGCGTGCCCGGAGTGAGGTTGGCGACCTTCGAGTAGCCGTTGGTCGTGAGGTAGTAGGCGACGTCCCTCGAGCGGGCACCCGACTGGCACACCAGGACCACGTTGTCAGGCACCTCGTGGAGACGGCCCAGGAGCTCGCTCATGGGCACGTTCACCGCCCCGGGTAGGTGGCCGGTGACGTACTCCCACTCCTCCCGAACGTCGACGAGCTGGGCGCCGGTCTCCAGCCACCACTGCAGGTCCTCGAGGTCTATCTCCTCGTGCATCAGGCGGCCGGCTCGGCTTCTCTGGACCAAGCGCCCTCGGAGTCGGTCAGCTCGATGACCGCGGGGAAGCCCCGGTTCCGCAACAGGCTCGCCGCCACGGCCGCGCGCCCGCCGCCCTGGCAGTAGACGATCACCGGTCGAACCTTGGGCACCTCGGCGATGCGCTCGAGGACCTGACCGGCCGGTATGCGCAGTGCGCCCGGGGCTGCGCCGGCGGCGTACTCCTCCGCCGAGCGCACGTCGAGGAAGGTGACGTCGCGCCTGTCGCGCGCCTGAGCAGCCGGTTGTAGGGGAACCGTTCGGAGCTGTAGCCCAGTGAGGTCCGTCATGTAGCCCACGACGTGGTCCAGACCCACGTAGGAGAGACGTTCCCTGAGTCGCTCGGCGTGCGGCTGGCCGCGCGCGATGAGGACGATAGGCCGCGGGTCGGCATCAGGGTCCACGGCGTAGGCGGCGTAGGTGGCGAACGAACCGCCGCCCGGCACAGACAACGCGCCGGGCACGGTACCCGTGCGCTGCTCGGCCAGCGGGCGCGTGTCGAACAGGATGAGGTCGCGGTTCACCCGTCCGGCTACGTCGCCGGCCGCCAGCCGCTGAATAGGCTCGCGCTCCCCCAGCAGCGGCGGTCCGTCGCGGTTGAGCCGCTTCATGCGCCCGAAGTACGTGGGCGCATCCGGTTGGCCAGCCAGAAGCTCGTCCACGAACGCCTTCTCGTCATCGAGGAGACCGGCCCACCAGGCGGTGAGGCGCTCGTAGCCGACTGTCGAGCTGGGCACGGCGGCCAAGGACTTGCCGCACGCGCTGCCGGCGCCGTGTCCGGGCCAGATCGTCACGTGGTCCTTGACCCTGTCGAGCAGGTCGATCAGGCTGCGGCGCAGGCGTCGGGCGCCCTCGAAGCGCGTGTCCACGTAGCCGGCGGCCTCGTCGAGCAGGTCCGGTCTCCCCACGTCGCCCACGAAGAGGAAGTCGCCCGAGATCAGGTAGCCGGGCTCCTCGCCGCGCGCGCCGTCGGTGACGAGGAAGGACAGGTGCTCCGGCGTGTGGCCGGGGGTATGCAGCGCTTCCAGGCGGACCTCGCCGATCTCGATGAGGTCGCCATGGTGGAGCGGCCGGTGGTCGAAGCGGTAGCGCCAATCGGGTCCGCCCTCGGCCGAGAGGTATAGGTCCGCGTCGGTGACCGCAGCGAGCTCCCTGGCGCCGGACAGAAAGTCGGCATGCACGTGGGTCTCGGTCACGGAGACGATGCGAAGCTTCTTGGCTCTGGCCGCCTCCACGTAGACATGGACGTCGCGACGGGGATCCACCACGATCGCCTCGCCGGCTGCCTCGGAACCGATCACGTAGCTGGCCTGCGCCAGGTCGTCGTCGTAGAAGCGTTCTAGGTACATGTCAGGACCCCGGACAACTCTACCTAGGCCGCGCGGACCTTTGGTTCGCCGCGAGACCCGGCGGTGGTAGGAGTTCACGCCGAGCCGCAACCGCCGGCAAGTCGTATGCGCGTGATGCATGATGGTGGACGGTGACACAGCTTCCCGACTCCGAACCGCTGCTCACGCTCCTGGCGCTGCACGAGGCCGGCAGCGAGAGCGCCGCTGCCGAACTGCTCGGGATAGGGCAGTCCTCGGTGAGCCGACGCATATCCACGTTGCAGCGCCTCACCGGGGAAGCGTTGACCGTCCGCACGGCCACCGGGACCAAGCTCACGGAGTTCGGGGAGCGCCTGCTGCCGTTCGCCAGGGAGGCGAGGGCGGCTCTCACGGGCGCGGCCAGGTGGCTGGCGGGCGAGGGGACGGCGGCCGGACCTCTACGCGTGGGCCTCGATGCGGACCTCGCGCCGCGCTACGCCGGGCCACTGGCAGGATTGGCCGGCTCGGGCGTGACCCCCGCGCTGTCGGAGGGCTGGTCTCGAGAGCTCGTGGAGCAGGTGCGGGACGGGGCGCTCGACGCCGCCGTCGTCCTGTGGGCGCCAGCGGGGTCAGAACCCGGGTTCACCGCCGCCATGTTGACGGAGGAGAGCCTGGTGCTCATCGCGGCCGCCTGGGTGCGGCTTTCTTCGGGCGACGCGGTAGACCCCGCGGCGTTGCGGACCCAGTCCCTGCTCATACCTCCAGCCGAGAGCGAGGTGACCGGGCGCGGCCGGGCGCTGCTGCGCGCCCAGGGGCTCGAGCCCGCTGCGGTGGTCGAGCTCGGCAGCCCCGGGGCGGTGCGGGAGGCGGTCGTGGCCGGAGCCGGCGTCGGCATGGGGCTGGCAGGTTCGTACGCCCCGGAGGTAGCGGCGGGTTGGCTCACTTCTACACCGCTTGGCCCCGCCGCGGTGACCGCCCGCCTCGTCGTGGCGGACGGCCTGCCCCTGGCCATGCGGGACCTGGTGCGGGCCGCGGTCGGTCTGCCGACGGCGCCACAGCAGTCGTCGGCCGAGGGTCCGTCCGCGCCCGGTCGCGAGTCGCCCGCAGGAAGCCAGGGATGAGCCCGAGCACCACCCCCGAGCCGGGCGAGCATCCCAGTCCACTAGGTACCGACACGCCCGCGGGTGCCCTCGCCCTGGGCATAGACGCCGGTGGCTCGAGCACACGGTGGCTGCTCGTCGACCCGTCAGGTGAGGCGGTGGGCGAGGGCAAAGTGGGGCCGGTGTCGGCCATCGAGCTGCGCCCCGGTGTGGACGCCGGGCCGGCGATCGAGAACCTCGGCCGTCTCGCCGAGCAGGTCCTTAGCACGGCGCGACCGAGCTTCGTCGTGGCGGGCGTGACCGGCTTGGACACCGGGTCGCCCGAGGCTTCGCGTCTGGAGCGCTTCCTCTGCGACAGGCTCGGCCTCGCCGACGGCAAAGTTGCCGTGCTCGGCGACGTCATCACCGCATACCTCTCCGTGTTCGCGCCGGGCGAGGGCGTGCTGGTCTACGGCGGCACCGGGAGCGTCGCCGTGCACGTGGGCAGCGACGGTTCGGTGGTGCGGGCCGGGGGCCACGGCTACCTGATCGACGACGCCGGGGGCGGCTACTGGATCGGCAAGGAGGCTCTCAAGCGGCTGTTGCGCGCCGCCGACGTCACCGGCTCACCGCCCTCGGGACGGTTGGCATCGGCGGTCTTCGGGGCGCTGGGCGGGTCCGACTGGCAGACCGTGAGGACGGCCGTCTACGGCGGCGGTCGAGCGCGTGTAGCCGCGCTGGCCAGCGGCGTGGCGTTGGCGGCGAGCCGCGGTGACCAGGTAGCGCAGCACGTTCTGGCCGAGGCCGGCCGCGAGCTGGCGAGGCTGGCGACCGTGGTCTGCGGGCGGTTGGGCCAGGCCATGCCCGTCGCATTGGCGGGTGGCGTCGCGGCCAGCGGCGCGGCGCTCACCGAAGCTCTCGCCGCCGGTCTCCCGACGGGCACCCCCTTGCGCGTCTCGACCGCGCAGCCCGTGGTGGCCGCCGCCGACCTGGCGCGCCAGGTGCTGGCCGGGACCAAGCGGTTGCCGCCGCCACCGGCGGGGCCTGCTCCCAGCCAGGGTTGACCGCAAGAGGACCTACCGCAGCCGCAGAGCTAGGAAGCCGTCGACGGTGCGACGGGGCCCTGGAGCGATACGGCGGTCACGTTCGCCCCACGCACCGCGGCGACGTCGCGCCACAGCTCGGCGTCCTCGTCGCGGGCGCTGAGGTAGAT
>JBDZWC010000228.1:0-2080 GCA_040256005.1 Deinococcaceae bacterium
AGCCGACCCGCCCAGCCGCGCTCCCGCCGCCCCGTCCAGCGCCCACCCGCCGCCCAGCCGCCCACCCGCCGCCCCGTCCCAGCCCGCTGGTGGGAGACATGCCACATCTGGGCCGCAGCCTGGACGCAGCCGTGGGAGATGGTGGGAGATTGTGGTAGAGTCTGGGCAGTCCGTGAGGACCAATCCCACTCGCGCCGTCGCACGCTCGACGCCGCCACCAACGCCTCTAGGAGCGAGATGCCGTTCGGCGAGTTCCAGTACAGCGTCGACGACAAGGGACGGGTCATCGTTCCCCCCGCCTTCCGCGACTTCGTGGACGGCGGCATGGTCGTGACGCGCGGCATGGACGGCTGCCTCTTCGTCTTCCCCCTCGGCCCGTGGCAGCAGATCGAGGCGCACCTCACCGACCTGCCGCTCACGGACCCCAGCGCTCGCAACTTCGTCCGCTTCTTCTACTCGGGAGCGGCCAAGACCAAGCTCGACTCGGCGGGCCGCATCGGCCTGCCCGCTCCCCTCAGGAAGTTCGCCGCCCTCGAGGGGAACGTCATGTTCGTCGGCGCACCCAACCGCCTGGAGATATGGAACGAAGACCGCTGGCTCGCGAACCTCGAAGCCGTCCAAGAGTCGCCGCCGGCACCCGAGCTGCTGAGAGAGCTCATCGGGTGACCCTGGTGATGCCCCACGTGCCCGTCATGTCGGAGGAGGTCCTCGACCACCTCGACGTCAAGCCCGGGGAGTGGTACGTCGACAGCACCTTCGGTGCCGGCGGCCACGCGCGTCGGCTGCTGGCCCTGGGCGCCAACGTGCTCGGCATCGACCAGGACCCCAACGTGCTGGCCGCGCTAGAGACGGATCCCGAGTGGCGCCAGGCCGTCCAAGCCGGGGCGCTGCGCTTCGCCGCCGGCAACTTCCGCGACCTGGAGCGCCTGGCCTTCGAGCAGGGCGTTACCGAGGCCAGCGGCGTCCTGATGGACCTCGGCGTCTCCTCCATGCAGCTGGACGAGGAGGAGCGCGGCTTCGCGTTCCGCCTGGACGGGCCTCTCGACATGCGCATGCAGGGCACGGGCGAGAGCGCTGCGGACGTCGTCAACGAGTACTCGCTGGAGGACCTGGCCGCGATCATCTTCCGCTACGGCGAGGAGCGGCACAGCCGCCGGGTGGCGCGACGCATCGTCGAGGCGCGAGCCGGCACCCCCATCCAGACCACGAAACAGCTCGCCGACATCGTCGCCGGCGCGTACCCGCCAGGCCCCCGCCGCGAGCACCCGGCGCGGCGCACCTTCCAGGCGTTGCGGATACACGTCAACGACGAGCTCGGCGCGCTGCGCGAGGGGCTCGAGGGAGCCTCCCGCCTGCTGGTGCCCGGCGGCAGGTTGGTCGTGCTCTCGTACCACTCGCTCGAGGACCGCATCGTCAAGCGCTTCCTGCTCGACAGCCCGCGGTTCACCGCCATCACGAAGAAGCCGCTGACGGCCACACCCGAGGAGATCGAGGCCAACCCCAGGGCGCGGGCAGCGAAGCTGCGCGCCGGCGAGAGGGTGGCGGCGTGACCGACGTGACCAGGAGAGCGGCCGAGGGTCAGGCCACCGCGGCCCGGTCAGAGCACCTGCAGGGCGGCCCCTTCAGGCTCGCCCTCCCCCTCTACCTCGTGCTGCTGCTGGCCGCCGCCTACGTAGGGGTCTCGAACCAGGCGCTCCGAGCCCGCCAGGTGGGGCTCATCGCCGACAAGACGAACCTCCTGGCGAGCGTGGCCCGCGCCGAGGTGCGAGCCGCGGCCGTCGAGGGCCCGCTGGCCGTCGCCGAGTGGGCCGAGACCGCCGGCATGGTCCCACTCCCGCAGGGTCACGTCGTGGCCGTGGCTGCCCCCGAGCCCGCTCCGGTGTTCGAGGTGCCGGAGCCCGCGCTGGAACTGAGGACCGTATGGCGCTGAGCACCCACACCGCCTTCCCGAGAGCACACGCGGCGCCCACTCAGAGGCGGCCGGTCGCGGTCGCCAACCGGCGCTCGCCGGCCCAGCTGACGCTCCGCCGCCTGTGGCTCCTCCGCGCCGCCGTGGCCCTGCCCCTCGTCGCCGCCTTGG
>JBDZWC010000229.1:0-2076 GCA_040256005.1 Deinococcaceae bacterium
GGCCCACCAGCCGGGGTTGTCGATCTTGCCGTCCAGCTCGTCCTGGACCTTCTCCGCGATCGCGGCGTGGCTCAGGTCCTTGGCCCCTAGGGCGTTCAAGAACTCGAGCCACTCGTCCCAACTGCGCCCAGTGGCACGCTCGACCGGTTTGATGCGGGAGACCTCGGCCATGCCACGACTATGCCCGGTGGACGTGCTTCCGGACTAGCGCCCATGCCCCATATTCATCGTGCCCCTGGCTGCTGAGGCGCCCCTGACCGCGACTGGGCCGCTGCTATGATTCGCGCCACTCATGCTCGGGTACCTGGGGCGTCGTTGCTTGTTGGCGGTGCCGACGCTGTTCGGGGTCGCGCTCATCGTGTTCTTCCTGATGCGGGCTGTGCCGGGCGACGTGGTGACGAACCTCGTCGGGCTCGAGGGGAACGTCTCGGCGGAGCGGCTCGCGGAACTGCGTCGCATGTTCGGGTTGGACCTGCCGGTCCATGTGCAGTTCGGCCAATGGGCCTCCGCGGCCTTGCAGGGCGACCTGGGCAGCTCGCTGCGCACCGGTCGGCCCATCTCGCTTGACCTCGCTCTGCGGTTCCCGGTCACGCTGGAGTTGACGCTACTGAGCCTGGTGATCGCGCTCATCGTCGCGCTCCCGGTGGGCGTGGCCGCGGCGCTCAACCGTGGTCGCTGGCTTGACCACCTGGGCTCCGTCTTCGCGCTGCTGGGGCTTAGCATCCCGGGCTTCTTCCTCGGCATCCTGCTCATCCTGCTGTTCTCTCTGCGGCTGGGGTGGCTGCCGCCGGCCGGCTACGTGCCGCTCGCCGAGCAGCCGCTCACCAACCTCCGCCACATGATCCTCCCGGCGCTGTCGTTGGGACTGATCTTGGCGGCCGCGACCGCGCGCATCGTGCGCTCGACGCTCCTCGAGACGCTGGGGCTCGACTACGTCAGGACGGCCAGGGCGAAGGGCCTTTCGGAGCGGGTGGTCGTGATGCGTCACGCCCTGCGCACCGCTCTCATCCCGGTAGTGACGGTGGTGGGCCTGCAGTTCGGCCAGCTCCTGGGCGGGGCCGTGATCATAGAGCAGGTGTTCAGCCTGCCCGGAGTGGGCCGCTTCGCCCTCGAGGGCATCAACCTGCGCGACTACCCGGTGGTGCAAGGCGCCGTACTGCTCATCGCGGCGGCCTTCGTGCTCGTGAACTTGCTCGTTGACGTCCTATATGCGGCCATCGACCCCAGGGTGCGCTATGGCTGACGGAGCCGGCCTGGCTCACGCTGCCGAGCTTGACCGCCCCGAGCTGAGCCGCGGGCGGGTCCGGTGGCGCACCTTCCGGGCGGCGTTCTCCGGCGCCGGCGCGGTGGGCGGCGTCATCGTCCTGCTCGTCACGCTGGCGGCCGTGTTCGCGCCGTGGGTGGCGCCGTACGACCCGGTCCTGCTGGACCCGCCGGCGCGCCTGCTAGGCCCCACCGCCGAGCACTGGCTGGGCACCGACCAGTACGGCCGCGACACGCTCTCGAGGATCGTCTACGGCGGACGTGCCTCACTGTCCGTGGCCGCGGCATCGACGCTGTTCGCGCTACTGGTGGGCGGCACGCTGGGCGTGCTGGCCGCCTTCTACCGCGGTTGGGTGGACGGCCTGATCATGCGGATCACGGACGTGCTCTTGTCGTTCCCCGCCATCCTGCTCGCCATCGCACTGCTGGCGTTCCTGGGGCCCGGCTTCGTGAACCTCGTCCTGGCCATCGGCCTCGTGTACGTCGGCCCGTTCGCGCGGGTGGCGCGCGGGGCGGTGCTGACGGTGAGGGAGGAGCTCTTCGTCGAGGCCAGCCGGTCGCTGGGCAGCCGCGATTGGCGCGTCCTGCTGAGGGCCGTCCTGCCGGCAGCCGCGGCGCCCATCATCGTTGAGGTGACGCTGCGCCTGGCCTACGGGATCCTCGCCGAGGCGTCCCTGTCCTTCCTCGGCCTCGGCACGCAACCGCCGGCCGCCAGCTGGGGCCTGATGGTGGCGGAGGGACGACGCTTCCTCTCCCTCAGCCCCTGGGCGACGGTGGCGCCCGGCCTCGCGATCATGCTCGCTGTGCTCGGCT
>JBDZWC010000016.1:0-33718 GCA_040256005.1 Deinococcaceae bacterium
ACAGCGAGAAGCACGGGATCGCCGAGATCATCATCGGCAAGCAGCGCAACGGCCCAACGGGTCAGCTCGAGGTCCAGTTCCACAACTCGCACGTACGCTTCAACGACCTTCACCGGTCGCATTCCTAGCGGCACGTTCGGGGCTCGCCGGCGGTCGCCCTCGGATGGGGTCGCGCATCTGCCCTGCCGGCACGCAGCGCCTGGTCGAGACCCGAAAGGTCCTGAAACGCGCCGCCGCAACGCGTCGCGCTAAGATAGACCAGTCCGTCTACTCCACGAGCGCCCCGCTCCCGAACGCCACTTCCGCGCAGCACCCTTAGACCGCAGGAAGGCCGATGGGGTTGGTATTTTTCACGCGGGAACATGAGGACTGCGTGATAGAGTCGCCAGGATTTTCGAGGAGGAGACGTCTATGTCCTCAACGCGCGAGCGCTTGTCGCGCTGGCTGAGTCCCAAGATCGAGGCCGTCGGCCTCGAGGTAGGGACGAGCGCACTCAAGGTGGTGGAGCTGCGTCCCGGCACTCCGCCCGCCTTGAGCTCGCTGGCCTTGCGGCCAATGCCGCCCGGCCTCATCCAGGACGACCAGGTGACGGACGCACAGGGCTTGGCCGAGGAGATCAAAGCCCTGTTCCATGACGCCGGCATCAGCCGGCGCTTCACCGTTACGGCTGTGAGCAACCGGCAGGCGATCACGAGGAACATACACGTACCTCGCATGACCGTCCAAGAGCTAGACGAGGCCATCAAGTGGGAAGCTGAACGCTACATCCCCTTCCCCATAGATGAGGTCATGCTCGACTACTTCGTCCTCGACAACCCCGAGGACGTCGAGGAGGGCGGCCAGCTCGAGGTCGTGATCGCGGCGGCCCGCCTCGACGAGGTGACCCAACAGGTCGAGTACCTCAAGCAGGCCGGGCTGGAGCCGTACGTCATCGACGTCAAGCCCTTCTCGCTGCTGCGCTCGCTCAAGGGCTCGCTCCTGGGTGAGCACCTCACCAGGACCACCCTCGCCGGCGACCTCTACACGGAAGCCAACGAGATCGGTGTGGTCCTCGAGATCGCGGCGAGCACCTCGACCGTCACCCTGGTGCGCGGTCAGCGCGTGCTGATGAACCGCAACATCAACGTCAGTGGTGACGACTTCACCGCGGCCATCCAGCGCGCGTTCGGCCTGGACTTCGACAGCGCCGAAGAGGTGAAGATCGAGTACGGCACCGCCACCATCCCCACCGAGGACGAGGAAGACCTCCTCAACTTCGACGCCAAGCGCGAGCAGTTCTCCCCCGGGCGTGTCTACGAATCGCTGCGGCCGGTGCTGGTGGAGCTGACCACCGAGATCAGGCGCTCCCTCGAGTTCTTCCGCGTGCAGAGCGGCGACGCCAACATCAGCCGCATGCTGGTCACCGGCGGCGGCGCCAAGCTGCGCGGGCTGCCCGAGGCCATCGGCGACGCGCTCGGCTTCCGGGTCGAGCTCGGTGACCCCTGGCTGACGATCAACATCGACGAGAACCGCTTCGACACCCAGTACCTCAAGAAGGTCGCTTCGGAGTTCGCGGTGCCGCTGGGCCTCGCGCTACGGGGGGTGGCTGGCATTGATTAACATCAACCTCCTCCCCAAGAACCTGCGCCGCGTTCGCGAGCCCGGTTACTGGCGTTTGCTCATCGTCATCTTCCCGCTTTTGGTCCTCGGAGTCGCCGCCCTGCTGCAGTACTTCGCGAGCACGACCGAGGCGAACCTCCAGCGCGAGAAGCTGGCACGCGAGGACCAGCTCGCCCTGCTGCAGCCGTTCCTGCGCGAGCAGCGCGACCTGCTGGCACGCCAGCAGCAGCTCAACGAGCTCATCGCCGTCGCCCGCTCGGTGCGCGAGAACCGCATCGTCTGGACGGGTGAGATCGCCGGCCTGTTGGAGACCTTGCCGGCGCAGGGCGCTTCCGGGCGGCCGAACATCGACTTCAGGCAGCTCAGCATGTCCGCCGTCGTGCCCCGCAGGGCCGATCCCAACCGTTACGAGGGCCGGCCCATCGTGGCCGAGATGAACATCAGCGGCACCGTGGTCTCCACGGAGGTGCTGGCCCAGTTCATCCGGGCGCTCGAGACGTCTTCGGACTACGGAGTGGCCTTCCAGAGCGCCCAACGTCAGTCGGACACTGACCTCTACGACTACTCGCTAACAGTCGGCGCCGTGGCGGAGGAACAGTGATGTTCCGGAACTTCAGCTTCAGCAAGCTGCGCCAGCGCGACCTCGCGATCATCGCGATCGTCCTCTCGCTGGTGGCCGGCGCGCTCTGGTACTTCTACATGTACCGGCCCACGCAGGACAGGATCACGACCCTCGAGGCCGACATCACCAGGCTGGACACCGAGATCCGGCGGGGTGAGGACGCCAGGCGCAACCTGCCCGACCTCAGGCTGGCCGTGGCGCAGCTCGAGGAGGACCGGCGCATATTCCTCTCCGAGCTGCCGCGGGAGAGCGACATCTCGGGCCTCATCGACCAGCTGAGGACCTCGGCCAGTGACAGCGACGTCCTGGTCCAGAGGCTGAGCCAAGGCTCGGCCAACGAACAGATCCAAGAGGTCAGGCCCATCGGCTTCAGCGTTGCCACCCAGGGCACCTACGCCGACACGATGTCCTTCCTCGGCAGTCTCGAGGGCCTCCAGCGGTTCACCAAGATCGGCAACGTCTCGCTCTCCCTCGAGGACAACGCGTCGTCAGACCCGATGCTGAACGCCTCTTACGACTTCACGGTCTACGTCTACACGGGCGAAGACCCAGGGGAGCTGGAGTAGATGCAACTGTCTAGGACGGCCCGCTTCCTCATCGCCGCCCTGCTGCTCGCGGCCGCAGCCTTCGTGTGGGTGAACTTCTTCAACCAGGGCGACCTGGGGGGAGCGCCCACGGTTGCCGGCTCGCAGACACCCAGTGGTGCCATCAACGTGGGCGCGACGCCTGGCTCTCAGAACGGCGTGCCTGCCGCCTCGTTGGCCGGGGATCAGGCCAGCCAGGCCGCCAGCGGCTCGACGCCGGCGGCGGTGAACGGCCAGCCCACCGCGGTCGACGGTCAAGCCACGTCCGAGGGTGCCGGGCAGGCCCAGGCGGGAACCCCAGAGACGTCGGATGACGTCTCGCCGGCGTCGGACGCGCAGGCGGTGACGCCGGAGACGGGCGCTCCGCCCGTCGTCGTGGCCGGTGGCGACCAGGTGGTCACCCGCGACCTCGTCGTCGAGCAGCTGCCG
Organism: Deinococcaceae bacterium; assembly: GCA_040256005.1. GTDB lineage: Bacteria > Deinococcota > Deinococci > Deinococcales > Trueperaceae > DASRWD01. Next base: position 3,235 of record JBDZWC010000016.1, read on the forward strand.
TTCCTCGTGCTCGGCCCGCCCTCTTCGGAAGGCGCCGAGGCTGCCGGCGGCGAAGCGGCCGGCGCGTCCCGCCCGCAGGCGTCACAGCGCGCCTCGATCAACCCGTTCTCCCCTGTCGTCGTCCGGGCCGAACCAGCCGCGGCGCCGCAGGTCGTCGCCCAGGCCGACCAGCCACCGGCCAGCCCCACGATCGTCGAAGTGCAGTCCGACGGGCAACCGCCCGCCGCCTCGGCCTCGGCACAGGCGCAGGCGCCACAGGCACAGGCTCCGGCCGAGCCCGTCAGGGCGCCGGCGCCGCGCACGGTGGCACCGGCCGGCGTGGTCGCGTCGAACCTGCCGCGGGCGCTACCCTCCGGCACCCTGCCGGCCACGCCACAGATCCTCCGCGACGCTCGCAGCGCACCGGTAGTCGTCGAGCCGGTCGCCCCGAACCTCGGTGACCTGGCCGCCCTGCGCGAACCGGAGCCCGCTGCGGCAGACGTCACGCCGGTGGACACCTCCATCGCCACCGAGACGGCGGCGGTGGTGCCCGACCCGCTGGGGCCCGGCCGCCCGCTGTCGCAGCCAGTCCAGGCGAGCACGCCTACCAACACGCTGCCCCTGGCCGTCGGCGCGGACCCGCTCAGCCGTTACCTCCGCGACAACGACGTGCGGTTCACCGGCACGGTCCTCGGCCCGCTCAGCGTTGGCGTCTTCCGCTCCAGCAAGTTCTCGGCGCCGGTCATCCTCACGCTGGGCCAGGCGCTGCCGGAAACGGACATCATCCTCTCTGACCTGCGGGGGTACGAGGCCCGCTTCACGCAGGGCGACAGAACCCAGACACTCTCCTTGGACCTCAGGCGGTGATCATGAAGCGAATCGGTATCGTCCTTTCGTTCCTCGCCCTGCTCGGGGCCGTCTACGCACAGGGTCAGCTGGCTCCCCTGCCCGATGACCCGCGCTACGACCAGCCCGTCGAGTTCGTGACGGGTGCATCGGGCGAGTCGCTCCGCGCCATGATCCAGGGCCTCGCCCGGTCGATCGACCTCACGGCCATCACCGACGACGTGCCCGACGAGATCATCGTGTACGACATCGGCGACCCCAAGCCGTTCCGGCAGGTCTGGGACGTGGTGCTCACGCTCAACAACCTCGACTACGTGTTGCTGGAGAACGACCTCGTGGTCGTGGGCACGCCTGCTTCGGTAGCGCGCCTACGCGCCGGCGAGGCGCCTGCGGACACCGAGGCTCAGGCCGAGCCCACCGAGCAGCGCTTCTACCGCGTCAACAACGACCCGGGTCAGGTCGTCCAGATCCTCACCCGCGCCGTGCCTGACGCGCAGGTCGAGGCGCTCCCCGGCACGAACAGCATCGTCGTCGTGGGCACGGCCGCTCAGCACGACCGCGTCGCAGCGGCTCTCGAGCAGTTCGACCGCGCGGCCGAGCAGGTCGTGCTGGAACAGCGCACGTACTTCCTCTCCAACGCCGAAGCCAGCCAGCTCGCCAACGTGCTGCAGCAGACGGGCATCCTGACGAGCGGCGGCGAGGAAGGTCAGGCCAGCCGGTTGGAGGACTTCTCCGTCGTAGCCGAGCCGCGCACGAACAGCCTTATCGTCACTGGCCCGGCCGCGGTGCAGGCTCGCCTCGCCGAGCTCATCCCGCAGCTCGACCAGGCGCAGCGCCAGGTCAACATCCAGGTCCGCATCCAGGAAGTCAGCCGGTCCTTCTCGCAGGACTTCGGCCTGGACTTCAGCGGCGCCTTCGGCCAGATGCAAGCCAGCCTGCTCGACACCGGCCTGTCGTTCATCTTCGACATGACGTCGGCCGTCTCGAGCTTCAACATCATGGCCGTGCTGGACGCCCTCGAATCGCAGGGGCTCTCGCGCCGCGTCGACGACGCCAACCTGACGCTGCTCGACAAGCAGGAAGGCATCCTCATCTCCGGCGGCAACGCCCGGATCCTGCTCCCCAACGCGGCCGGCGAGGCCGTGCTCGAAGAGGTGGAGTACGGGGTGCAGCTCACCCTGACCCCGCTCATCGGCGCCGACGGCCGCATCACGATCAACGTGAACGCCGAGGTCTCTGACCTGCTGCCGCCGCCCACGCCGGACGTCGTGCTTCACACGTCGACACGGCGCGTGTCCACCACGGTCACGCTCGTGCCGGGCCAGACGGTCCTCCTCGGCGGCCTGATGCAGGACGAGATCATCATCACCAAGAGGCGCCTGCCCATCGTCGGGTCGATCCCGATCATCGGCGAGCTCTTCGGCTCCACGGAGACCGAGGAGACCTCGGGCGAGCTGCTCCTGATCATCACCGCCGACATCATCGAGTAGCTGACCTGCGCGCCTCGAGCGCGAGCAGGAGAAACGCCGCCAAGGACCCCGCCTGTATCGCTCCGGCGGGGTCCTCGCTTGGCGACCGAGAGACGCCGCGGCGCCGTGTGGGACGGGACTAATGGCCCGTGCTACGCTCCTATGGATGCTGAGGTACCTTTCGGCCGGGGAGTCCCACGGCCCCTCCCTGACCGTGATCGTAGACGGCGTCCCGGCGGGTCTCGATCTCGTCGCCAGCGAGCACATCGACCCCTGGCTGCGCAGGCGCCAGGGCGGCTACGGGCGCGGCCAACGCATGGTCATAGAGTCCGACGCCGCCACCCTGCTGGGCGGGGTGCGGGCCGGCCGCACCACGGGGTCTCCCTTGGCGATAAGCATCGCGAACCGCGACAACGCGAACTGGCGCGAGGTCATGGACCCGCTGCCGGGCAACGAGCCTCGCAAGAGGGCGCTCACCGAGCCCAGGCCTGGTCACGCGGACCTGGCCGGCGGGATCAAGTACGGGCACAAGGACCTGCGGGACGTGCTCGAGAGGGCTTCGGCCCGTGAGACCGCCAGCCGCGTGGCAGCGGGCGCCGTCGCGCTGCGGCTGCTCGACGCCGTTCGCGTCCAGGCTTGCGCCCGAGTCGTCAGCCTCGGGGGGATCGACTGCGACGGTGGCATGGACTGGTCGCGGGTCGGCGAGCTGGACGAGAGCCCGCTGCGCACCTTCGACCGAGAGGCCGAGGACGCGATCATCGACCGCATAGACGCAGCCAAGGAGTCGGGAGACACGTTGGGCGGCATCGTCGAGGCGCGTTACCGCAACGTGCCCATCGGCCTGGGCTCGCACGTGCAGTGGGACCGCAAGCTCGACGGCCGCTTGGCCCAGGCCGTCATGAGCGTGCCGGCCATGAAGGGCTGCGAGATCGGCGACGGCTGGCGCAACGCCACTGTGCCCGGCAGCGAGGTCCACGATGCCATCACCGGGCGCGAGAGCGGTCGCTACGTGAGGGCGGGCAACCGCTCCGGAGGCCTCGAAGGCGGCATCACCAACGGCGAGGACCTGGTGGTGAGGGCCGCCATGAAGCCCATCGCGACGCTCATGCGACCCCTGCCAACCGTGGACGTGGTGACCCACCAACCGGCCGACGCCGCCCGTGAACGCTCGGACGTCACCGCGGTGCCGGCGGCCTCGATCGTCGTACTGGCGATGGCCTCGCTGGTGCTGGCCGACGCGTTGCTCGAGAAGTTCGGCGGCGACACCATTCGGGAGGTCGTGGAGCGGGTGGAGTCCCACGTCGCCTACGCGGCGGCGTACTGATGACCTCTGTCGCTCCCAGGCGCCACCTGACGTCTGACCGCGTGGTGACGTGGCTGGCGATGGCTGGCTTCATGGGCACCGGTAAGAGCCGTATCGGCTGGGAGCTGTCTAGACGCCTGCAGCTCACCTTCGTGGACACCGACAGGGTCATCGAGCGCGTGGGCTGCATGCGCATCACGGACATCTTCGAGCTGTACGGCGAGCAGGTGTTCCGCGACTACGAGACCGAGATCGTGAGGCGCTGCGTGCGTCTCGACGAGGTCGTGGTCTCGACCGGAGGCGGGACGGTGGTCAGAGAGGAGAACCGGCGGCTACTGAAAGCGCGCGGCCCCATCGTGGTCCTGACCGCCAGCCCCGAGACCGTGTACCGGCGCACACGGCGTCACAAACGGCCGATGCTCGAGATGGGCGACCCCCTGGAGCGCATCCGGCAGCTCATGGCGGCCAGACAGCCGGCGTATGACGACGTGGCGACCTTCACGGTCTCCACCGACGGGCGCGACTCGGTCGATGTCGTGGAGGAGATCGTGGAGCGGCTCCAGGACTGGGGCGATGAGCCGGGAGCCGCCTGGCGTCCGGAGCAGGCCTGATGCCGAGGGTCCCATGACGCTGACTGCGGCGCGCACGGTGCGCGTGGAGGTCTCACCCGTCTACCAGGTACACGTCGGCGCCGACCTGCTGCGCACGGCCGATACGCTCGTCGCACAGGAGAACCTCGCCCTCATCGCCGACGCCAACGTGCGTCACCTCTATGGGCACGACCTCGTGGACGCGCTGACGGACGCGGGCAAACGCGTCACGCGCGTCGCTTTCACGCCCGGCGAGGCCAGCAAGGACGTCGACACCTACGCCCGCATCGTGCGCGAGCTGGCTCGCGCCGGACTGGGCCGCGACTCCGCGGTCCTCGCGCTCGGGGGCGGGGTCGCCGGCGACCTGGCCGGCTTCGTGGCCGCCACCTACCTGCGCGGCGTCCCCTACTACCAGTTCCCGACGACGCTCCTCGCGATGGTGGACTCCAGCGTGGGCGGCAAGACCGGCGTCGATCTGCCGGAGGGCAAGAACCTGCTGGGTGCCTACTGGCAACCGCGCGCGGTGCTGGCTGACGTCCTGACCCTGCGCTCCCTGCCCGTCAGGGAGCTGCGGCAGGGCGCGGCCGAGATGCTCAAGACAGGGCTCATCGGGGATCCGGTCCTGATCGACTTCGTGGACAATCAGATGGTCCGCGCCGTCACGCGCCAGGGGCAGCTCCCTGCCGACGACGAGCTCGTCGACGCCGTCGCCAGGTCGGTGGCGGTCAAGTCTTCGATCGTCGCTGCCGACGAACGCGAGCAGGGCGTGAGGTCGCACCTGAACCTCGGCCACACGCTCGGGCACGCCGTCGAAGCCGCCTCGCGCTTCGCGCTGCCGCACGGCGACTCGGTTTTCTACGGTCTGGTGTTCGCGGCGCTCCTCGGCAGGCGTCGGGGCCTGGCCGACGTGGTGGAGCGGCTCGTCGGCACCGTCAAGCGACTCGGGCCAGAACCCCTCCCGCAACTCGGTCTCGATGACCTCATGCCGTTCATGGCGCGCGACAAGAAGGCACTAGCCGGCCGGCCGCGCTTCGTCCTGTTGGCCGACGTGGGTCGGCCGGTGGTGGTGGGCGACGTGACCGACGATGAGATCCGGGCCGCATGGCGCGAGCTCGAGGAGATGATGCGATGATCCTGGTCCTGAACGGCCCCAACCTGAACCTGCTCGGTAGTAGGGAGCCCGAGGTCTACGGCTCCGCCACCCTGGCCGACGTGCGAGCGGACCTCGAGACGCTCGCCGCCGAGGTGGGCACGAGCGTCGAGCTGCGCCAGTCCAACAGCGAGGGCCAGCTCATCGACTGGCTGCACGGGGCGGCCGCGGAAGGCGCCGTGGGCGTCGTGGTGAACCCGGGAGGCCTCAGCCACACGAGCGTCGCGCTGCGGGACGCGATCGCCGCGATAAGTGTGCCGGTCGTGGAAGTTCATGTCTCGAACGTGTACGCGCGCGAGAGCTTCAGGCACGTGAGCCTGACCGGTGGCGCCTGCGCGGGCGTCATCACCGGCCTAGGGGTGGCCGGCTACCGCCTGGCTATGCTCTACCTGTTGGGTCGCTGACGCCCTACCTGCTGGGGCGCTGACGCGTTACCTGCTGGGGTGCTGGTGCTCTACCTGTTGGGCCGCTAGGGAAGCAACCCCGGTGCCTCGTTCGTCCTCCGCCACGCCAAGGGCATGTGTACGTCACCCCCGCAGGAACCCAGCCGGGCTCTCCCCGATCTCCGGCAGGTCCTCGAGGGACGACAGGCCGAAGTCCAGCAGGAACCTGTCAGTGGTGCCGTAGAGCAGCGGCTTGCCGACCACGTCCTTGTGGCCCACCACCTTGATGAGCTCGCGCTCCTGCAGGGTCTCCAACGTCGACGTGCAGGAGGCCCCCCGGGCGGCCTCCAGCTCGCCGCGCGTGATGGGCTGGTGGTAGGCGACTAGCGCCAGGGTCTCGAGAGCAGCCGAGCTGAGCGACGGTAACGGCGCCGGCGAGAGCAGCGTGGCCAAGGCGGGCACCAGCCTGGGCGAGACCACCAGCCGGTAGCCCCCCGCGACCTTCTCGACCTCGATGCCCAGACCCTGCTCCTGCAGCACCTGGTGGAGAGCGCGGACCTCCCGGTCCACGGCCTCCTCGCTCACGCCCAGCAGGCCCCTGAGCTGCTTGGCGGTGAGCGGCTTGTCCGCCGCTAGCAAAGCGGCGCACAGCAGACCCCTGACGTCGCGACGCGTAGCGTCCTGCTCGGGTCTCGAGGCTTCCAACGTCCCGACCGACACGCAACATGCTCCCAAGCCGCAGTGGCGCTGTCAAGGCGGCGCCGCGCTGGGGTCGTTGGCCAGTAGCGCTGGGGCCGTTGGTCGTTGGAGCCCCGGGCAGCGCGCTTCACTCGCTCCACTCCAGTACCTCGAGTTCCGGCTGCATCACGAACACCGCGTACGCCCTGGTGGTGGCCCTTCCCTCTTCGGCGGTCACGTCCACACGGAAGGCCTGCGGTTCCGAGCCTGGCACCTCGGTGAGCCTGGCCGTGACGCCTTGCCCGAGGCCGGACCACGGTCCCAGCGCACGGGGCACGGTGCCCGGACCGGCCGACGCGCGCACCTCGTCCAGCGCCAGCACGAGGCCGGCGTGTGCGGCGGACCTGGCCACAGCCGCCTGAGCCGAGCTGCGCGCTGCCAGGGTGGTGAGGCCGGTCTCGAGGAACATGCCGGCGGCCAGTGCGCCCAGGGCTACCAGCAACAGGAGCACCGCGACGATGACGAAGCCTTCCTCAGGGCGGCGCCGTCGTTGCGCCGATCGCGCCACGAACGGTTCGACGGGGGGCATCAACGCACCTCGACGTTGGGCGCCGCAGGCGTTCGGATCACGGCGAGGCGCTCGGTACCCCTCTCCTCCTGCAACCGGAGGATCAGGCCGCGGACGCCGCGGTAGGTGCCCGGCGGCGGGTCCGACACAAGCTCCCCTGCGCCGGTGACGAGGGCCTCGAGCGCGAGATGCGAGATGCCTTCCACGAGCGGCTGGCGCGAGGTGCTGCCGCTACGGCGGTACAGCTGGGGGCGACCCGTAGAGTCTTCAGCGGCCTCGAACGTGAAGAGCCTGTCGAGCGCCGGGCCCTCCACGCGATCGTCGATGAACCCGACCGTAAGCGCCTGGCCCCCTGACCCAGGAGCGACCACGATGGCAGGCTCGGTAGGTCCGGGCAGCAGCTGCCACGGTTCGAACCCCGACAGGCCAACCTCCTCCGACAGGATCTCCGCGGCCAGGTCGAGTACGCGTGAGGGCTCGGTAGCCGACGCCTGCGCCGCCGTGGCGGCTCGGGCCGAGCTCAGGAGGCTGACCGTGATGCCTAGGACTATCGAGCCGATGGCTAGCGCGACCAGGACCTCGACCAGCGTGAGTCCGTTCGCGGACCGAGGTGCCGAGCCGGCCGCCGGCCGCGATCTCACGGCGGAGCCTCGTTTGCAGCGCCCAAGCCCGCGCCCGCGGCGACGACGGAGAGCGACCCGCCTTCGGCCGTTGTCACGGTTATTTCCTGCAGCAGGCTGGAGCAGGCGTCATCAGCACACGCGCCTCTTAACTGACAGTTGGACACACCGGGCCACCGAGTGGCCACCAGGCAGGCCGGACCTGGGGAGGCGACGATGGACCGCAGGGTGGCCTCCGCCTCGGCGGCGGCCGCCAGCTCACGCGTGGCGGCGGCTGACCGCGTAGCCCTGAGGCTAGCTGCGTGCAGGGTGACCAGAGAGCCCAGTACCAGCGCGAGGATGCCGACAGCGACTAGGACCTCGACCAGGACGGTCCCTCGGGCCGTTCCCCGGCTCACGGCCTGGGCTCCAAGCGGACCCTGCCCAGGCTGGACACGACCACGGCGGCCGCGCCGCGCGGACCGTGCAGCAGGACGGTGTCACTGATGACGCCGCCGCCCGCGCACGACCTGCCGCTGCCGCTGGGCAGCCAGTAGATGCCGCCCGCACGGAGCCCGTCCTCGAGCCGCACGCCGGGGAAGTCGGACAGCCGCAGTGTGGCCAGCGCCGAGCCGTCCGTGCACGAAGCGGTGGGACCGAGCTCGCGCGCCACGAAGGCTGATCCGCCGGCGTCCTCGACGACCGCGACGCTCGCACCCGACCAGATGGCCACGGCCCGCGCTTGCAACAGGAGCGAGCGCACCGCGCTGGCCGCACGCATCTCGAGGGAGGGTCTCAGCGTCACGTAACCGATGGCCAGCACGATCCCAAGTGCCGCGAGCGCCACGAGCGTCTCGATCAGGGTGAAAGCGGACGGCCCCGGAGACCGCAGTGGGCCGCGCACTGCCGAGCGCTGACTACTGGTGGACACCTCCAGAGAAGGCATGGCCCGAGTTTGAGCCAGCCGACCGCAGTGGGCTCGACCTGGTCGGGTAGGCGCCGACCCCTTCTAGGCAGCGACCCCGCACCGCCCGGCCGTCACCCAACGGCCCCGAGCGAGGCCAGGCGCCGTGATCTACAACCAGCCCATGAGGCTAGGACCCGCCCGGTACCCGCGCCCGGGGCGCCACCGCCTTTCAGCGACCGCGCAGCAAGCCCAGTTCGGTGGCGCGCTTCACCGCGCTCAACCTGTCCCGCACGTCCAGCTTGTGGAACACGCGCTCCAGGTGGTCCTTCACGGTCTCGGGGCTCAGGTCCATCTCCTTGGCAATCGCCTTGTTGCTGTACCCCTTGCCAAGCAACGTCAGCGCCTCCTCCTCGCGCGGCGTCAGCTCGGGAAGGGCCACCTGCGGCATCCAGTCCTTCTCCGGCTCCTCCAGGACGCGCTTGAGCATGCGCGCCAGCTCCTTGGGCGCCGTCTCCTTGGAGAGGAAAGCGCGCGCGCCCGCCTGGCGCGCCGCCCTCACGACCCCAGGCTCGTCGTGCGTCGTCAGCATCACCACGACGGGCGGGTCCTGGCGCGTGGTCAGCTGGCGGCAGGCCTCGATGCCGTCGGTGCCCGGCATCCGTATGTCCATCAGGACGAGGTCTACGCGCTGGGCGGCCGCGACGGCCAGCGCATGCTCCCCGTCTCCCGCCTCAGCCACGACCTCGAACCCCTCGGCGGAGAGCGCCAGTGAGAGGCCCATCCGGAACAGTGGATGGTCGTCGACGAGGAGGACCCGGACGCTCACGACGGCCCCAGGTACGCCAGCAGCGCCGTGCCGCGCGGACCGGAGGACTCGGCCACCAGCCGGCCCCCGTGCGCCTCCAGCACACGCCGCGCGATGAACAGGCCCAGGCCGCCTGCGCCGGCGGCGTAGCGGCGGCCCGCGATGTCTACGCCCTGGTCGTTGAACGGCTGCGCGAGCTCGTCGAGCGGCGCTCCCAGGCCCGGACCGTCGTCGACGATGCGCACCAGGCCCGGCAGCACCTCCACCTGGATGGTGCGCTCGGCGTACCTCACCGCGTTGCTGAAGAGGTTGTAGAGGGCTCGCTCCAGCTCACGCCGGTCCACGTTCGCCGTCGCCTGGCCGGTCACCTCGACCGCTACGCCGCGTTCGTCCGCCAGGGTAGAGAGGCGGCCCACCAGCAGCTCGACCAGCGCTCTCAGGTCGACCGGCTCCCTCGCCAGCGGCACCTCCGGTCGCTCCAGCCGGTGAGCGTCAACCAGCTTCTGCACCAGCTCGATAAGCGACTGCAGCTCGAGGGTCGTCTTCTGCATGACCTCCACGCGCTGCTCGCGTCCGATGCCGTCGTCGTCGCGCACCACGCTGAGCAGGTTCGCCGCCGCCACGAGTGGCGTCTTGAGATCGTGCATCAACGCCGCCGTGAACGCGGTCCGCCTCCCCTGCTCGATCTCGATCTGCTCGAGGAGGTCGTTGAACGAGTTGGTCAGGGCGCGCACCTCGCTGGGCTCGTCGCTTCTCGCCTGCAGGCGCTCACCGGCCAGGTGGCCGGTAGAGGTCTTGAGCCTGCCCAGGTCGCGCGTGAGCCGCAGGAGCGGCCCCAGCAGCTGACCGGAGACCAGGTAGCCGGTCACAGCGGCCACCAGTACGAACCCGGCCAGCCACAACAGCACCGAGAGCAGGTCGCTCGGCGCCAGCCCGCCGGCGCGGTTGTACGCCGGCACCACCGTGACGACCACCATCACCAGGCTGGGCAGCAACGCCAGGGCGGCTATGACCAGGGTCAGCTGAAGGCGCAGGCTGAGCCCGCCGCGACGTCGCAACGGTCGGTTCACCCGCTGGGTCGCCACCACGGCTTCAGTCCTCCGAGCCGAGCACCGCCAGGAAAGCCTCCTGCGGCACCTCCACGGTGCCGAGCTGCTTCATGCGGGCCTTGCCCTTCTTCTGCTTCTCCAGAAGCTTCTTCTTCCGCGTGATGTCACCACCGTAGCACTTGGCCAGCACGTCCTTGCGGAAGGCTTTCACTGTGGCCCGTGCGACGATCTTGCCGCCGATCGCGGCCTGGACGGGGATCGCGAACATCTGCCTGGGGATCACCGCGGACATGCGGTCCACGATCCGCCGACCCACCTCGTAGGCCTTGTCGCGGTGGACGATGACCGAAAGGGCGTCCACCCTCTCCTCGTTCACGAGCACGTCGAGCTTCACGAGGTCTCCAGGCCGGTAGTCCGAGAACCTGTAGTCCATCGAGGCGTAGCCCCGCGACAGCGACTTGAGTCGGTCGTGGAAATCGTAGAGGATCTCGCCGAAGGGCACCTCGTAGCGCAGTTCTACCCTGCGCCCGTGGTACACCATGTCCTTCATCTCGCCGCGCTTCTCCTGCAGCAGGCCCATGGCGGCGCCCACGTACTCCTCGGGCAGGAAGACGGAGAGGGCCACCCAGGGCTCCGCGATCTCGACGATCCGGTCCGGACCGGGCAGCTCGGACGGGTTCTGGACCTCGACCAGCTTGCCGTCGGTCGTCGACACGCGGTACACCACGCCCGGCGCCGTCGCGATGAGCGCCAGGTCGAACTCGCGTTCCAGACGCGCCTGGACGATGTCAGCGTGTAGCAGCCCCAGGAAGCCGCAGCGGAACCCGAAGCCCAGGGCCTCGGACGTCTCGGGCTCGAACGTGAAGGCGGCGTCGTTGAGCCTCAGCTTCTCGAGCGCCTCCCGCAGCTTCGGGTAGTCCTCGGTGTCGGTCGGATAGAGGCCGCTGAAAACGACCGGCATGGCCGGCTTGAAGCCCGGGATGGGGTCGTCCGTTGGTCGCTCCACCCCGGTGACCGTGTCGCCTATCTGCGTGTCGGCGATGTCCTTGATGCCGGCGGTGAACCACCCCACGTGGCCCACGCCGAGGTTCTCCGCCACCAGCGGTTGGGGGGTGAACACGCCCACGTTGTCCACCTCGAAGGTCTTGCCCGTGGACATGACCTTGACCCTGTCGCCCTTCTTGATGGTGCCGTCGAAGACTCGGATGAAGGCGATCACACCCTGGTAGGCGTCGTAGACGGCGTCGAAGATGAGGGCGCGCAAGGGGCCGCCGGCGTCTCCTCTGGGCGGCGGCAGCTGCGTGACGATGGCCTCGAGGACCGCCTCGATGTTCTGGCCGGTCTTGGCGGACACCGGCACGGCTTGGTCGGCGGGGATGCCGACGACCTCCTCGAGCTCCGCCTTGGCGTTCTCGACGTCGGCCGCCGGGAGGTCGATCTTGTTGATGATCGGCAGCACGTCGAGCCCGTTGTCTATGGCCAGGTAGGCGTTCTGGATCGTCTGCGCCTCCACGCCCTGGGCCGCGTCCACCACCAGGAGTACTCCCTCGCAGGCCCGCAGCGCCCGCGAGACCTCGTAGTTGAAATCCACATGACCTGGCGTGTCGATGAGGTTGAAGAGGTAAGTGTGACCGTCAGCGGCCGTGTAGAACAGCCGCATGGGCGTGGCCTTGATCGTGATGCCACGCTCTCGCTCCAGCTCCAGAGTGTCTAGCATCTGATCGCGGCGCTCGCGGGGTGAGACGCTCTGGGTCAGCTCGAGGATCCGGTCAGCCAGCGTCGACTTGCCGTGGTCGACGTGAGCGATGATCGAGAAGTTCCGGATCTGGTGTTCCATGACGCTAGTGGCACAGTGTAGCCCGGCCACGTGAGCCGGAAGATGCCGTGCCGATGGGCCGTGCGCGCTACCTGTGGGCGGCGAAGAAGCGCTTCAGCAGCGCCGCGCTCTCCTTCGCCAGCAGGCCGCCCTCTACCTGCGGCAGCCGCTTGAAACGCCCCGCTCGTAGGTCGACGACGCTCCCCAGCGCGCCCTCCCGCAGGTTCTCCGCGCCATAAACGACCCGGGCGACCCGCGTCTGCAGAACGGCGCCGAAGCACATCGGGCACGGCTCCAGCGTCACGTAGAGCGTGGCGCCGGCCAGACGCCTGTCACCAGTCGCCCCGCCGGCAGCCCGCAGCGCGAGCACCTCGGCGTGCGCGCTAGGGTCGCCTTGGCGCTCCGTGGCGTTGTGGGCGGCGGCGAGGAGCGCGCCGCCGCGTACGACCACGGCGCCGACGGGGACCTCGCCCTGGGCAACCGCCAGCTCAGCCTGCTCCAGAGCCAGGCGCATCCAGTCGGCGTCGGTCTCGTCACCGGCTTCGAGCAGCCCCGGCGCCGCCGCCAGACCCTCGACCCAGAAGACATCGCTGCCGGCCGCGAGCACCCACAAGCGGTCGCGCTCCTCACGCGGCACCTTGTGGTCTATGAGCACGTCCGAGACGAGCCGGCTGCCACCCCGCAGCCGGATGCGGTCTCCGTGACGCCGGTACCGCGCCACGAGGTCTCCGTGCTCTGCCGCCAGTTCGGCCACGGCTGCCTGGCCAGGCAGCGGCGCTGCCGACCCTCGGACGACCGCCTTCAGGTCTGCCACGCTCTTCACAGGCACCGGCTCGCTGGCGACGACCCTGCCTTCCCCTGCCGACGCCACCACCTCAAGGCGGCCGTAGGCCAGGCGCAACACCTTGCCTCCGCCCACGTCCCGCCGCCACGGTGGCGCCCCCGCGGACGCGGTGGCCCGTGCCAGCGCCGCCCTGGCCTCCTCGATCACCTCGTAGCCTGGAGACACGTCGGCGTTCTCCAGCAGGCCGACCAACGCGGCCCTCTGCAGGGCCGGCCGCTCTCCGGCCAGGGCGCGGACGCTGAGGCTGCGGTAGCCGTAGCGCTGGCGTGCGATGGCCGCCAGGGCGTCGCGGGCGTCGGCCAGGCCAGCGGCGGTCCGGGCCATGTTGCTTGGTGCCTTGGGGTAGCGACCGGCGAGCAGCGCTAGCACACGGTGGCGTAACCACGCCCGCTCCTGTCCGGTCACGTCGAGGTTCGTCTCGTCCTCACGCCACGGCTGATCGATCGCCGTCAGGTACTCCCGCAACTGTTCCCGGCCAACGCGGAGGAGCGGCCTGACGACGATCCCGCGGCGTGCCGGCATGCCCGCCGGGAACGCCGCTCCGCGCACGGCCTGGCGCAGGAACGTCTCCGCCTGGTCGTCCCTCGTGTGGGCCACCACGATCCCATCGGCGGCCAGCTCACCGGCCGCGCGGTGGAGGAACGAGTACCGCACGCGCCTGGCGGCGTCCTCGAGGTTCCAGCCACGCTCCCGCGCCACCGCGGCGACGTCTACCTCGCTCGACGCCAGCCGCACGCCCAACGAATCGCAAAGGTCCGTCACGAACCGCGCGTCCTCGGCGGAGGTCGGCCGCAGGCGATGGTCCACGTGGCCGGCGACCACGTCACGCCCGGCGGCGAGCAGGAGGCGCAGCGCCGCGACGGAGTCGGCACCTCCCGAGACGGCCACCAGCCAGCGCCGCCCCTCGGGCATGAGGTCGTCCAGGGCCTTCGTGACGAGCTCGACCAGCGACACATGCGGACTGTATCGCAGTGCCACAGGGGTTCCCGGGCGCGCAGGCCGTAAGCTCGGCCCATGACGGTTACCTTGATCGTCCTCGACTCCGTGGGCGTGGGGGCGCTGCCGGACGCCGAGGGCTTCGGCGATCCGGCGCGCGGCGGCGACGCGGGCTCACACACCCTAGACCACACGCTGGAACGTGCTCCGGTGGCGCTGCCCAACCTCACGGCGCTCGGGTTGGGGAACGTGGAGGGCGTGGATTCCCTACCGGCAGTGGCGGGACCGCTGGCCAGTCATGGCCGCATGCGCGAGCTCTCCCCCGGAAAGGACACCACCACCGGTCACTGGGAGTTCATGGGGGTCGTCCTGGACCATCCGTTCAGGACATACGAGCGGTTCCCGGACGACGTGATGGCCCGCTTCGACGCCGCGACGGGCCGGGGGCATCTCGGCAACTTCCCCGCCTCGGGCACCGAGGTGATCGCGGAGCTCGGCGCAGAGCACCTGCGCACGGGCTTCCCCATCGTCTACACCAGCGCGGACAGCGTCTTCCAGGTCGCGGCGCACGTCGACGTCGTCCCTCTCGAGACCCTCTACGCCTGGTGTGAGGCCGCGCGAGCGATCCTCGTCGGGGAGAGCGCGGTGGCTCGTGTCATCGCCAGACCGTTCACCGGCGAGCCGGGTGAGTTCGTGCGGCTCGGCGGCGCCAGGCGTGACTTCTCGTTGGCGCCGTCCAGCGCCACCGTGCTCGACGTGCTCAAGTCCCTCGGCCGCGACGTTGTCGGCATCGGGAAGATCCCCGACATCTACGCCCACCGCGGCTTCACCAGGGAGGTCAAGGCGGGCACGAACCAGGAGGGCATCGAGGCCACGCTGAGGGTCATGGCCGCCGGCGTGGACGGCCTGGTGATGGTGAACCTCGTCGAGTTCGACTCCGTGTACGGGCACCGGCGCGACCCAAAGGGCTACGCGCGCGCCCTGGCCGAGTTCGACGCCCGCCTGCCGGAGCTGATGGCGGAGGTGCACGCCGGCGACGTCCTGATGCTGGTGAGCGACCACGGCAACGACCCCACGTGGCATGGGACGGACCACACGAGGGAGCACGGACTGCTCCTGGCCTACTCGCCCGGCGTGCCGGCACTAGACCTTGGCACCCGCGAGAGCTTCGCTGACGTGGGCGCGACCGTGGTGGACCTGCTGGGCGAGGTCTGGGGCGGCCCGGGCCGGAGCTTCGCGTCAGAACTGCGGACGTCCGCGTGATCCTCGGCGCTGGACGCGGCGCTCCTGGCGGGATGGCATGGAAACGGCGCGCCCGAACCTGGTGGGCGCGCCGCCGAAGTCGCTAGATAGGGGCCGTGTGGGGGCCCGCTAGCGCCGCGACCCTAGACCGGTCGCGGACGAAGGTTCACTGGTTGACGAGCTCGATCAGGGCTTCCTGGACCCCGTCGCCGCGGCGGTTGACCAGCTTCAGGATGCGCGTGTAGCCGCCGGGGCGTTCCTTGAACGCGGGCGCCACCTCGTCCATCAGCTTCCGCTGGACCTCGCGGTCGTGGATCTCGCGGGCGATGAGCCTGCGAGCGTGCAGGTCGCCGCCGCGTGCGGTGGTGATCAGCTTCTCGACGTACGGCTGGAGGTTCTTGGCCTTGGCGAGCGTGGTCTTGATGCGCCCGTGGCGCAGCAGCGCCGTCGCCTGGCTGCGGGCCAGGGCGGTGCGGTGGCTGCTCGACCGGCTAAGCTTGCGGCCGCTTGAGAGGTGACGCATCTCTTACTCCTTGAGCTTCAGGCCCTTGGCGGCCAGGCGCTCTTTGATCTCCTCGAGGGACTTCTCGCCCACCCCCCCGACCTTCTTGAGGTCGCGCTCGGACAGCGCCAGGAGCGCGTTGACGGAGTCGATGCCCTCCTCCTGCAGCGAGTGCAGGACGCGGCTGGACAGGTCCAGGCTCTCGAGGGAGAGGATGACCTGGTCGGGCCTGGCGGGCGGCTCCTCGGTGGGGCGCGCCGACGGGATGGTGATGACGGGCGCCTTCTCCTCGCTCTCCTCGGTGCCGTCGCCGTTGAAGACGGCGAGCTGGCCGCGGAGCGTCTCGACGGCGTGGTCGAGAGCGGTGCGCGGGTCGATGCTGCCGTCGGTCCACACGCGCAGGAGCAGGCGGTCGAGGTCGGTGCGCTGACCGACGCGGGTGTCTTCGACGCGGTAGGCGACGCGCTTCACCGGGGTGAAGACGGCGTCGACCGGGATCGAGTTGATGCGGTCCTTCGTGCCGTGCACCTCGGCCGGCACGTAGCCTGTGCCGCGCTCGACGCGGACCTCCATGACGAGCTTGCCGCCCTTCGCCAGCGTGGCGATGTGGAGGTCGGGGTTGATGAGCTCGGCATGCGCCGGCACGTCGAAGTCGGCGGCCGTGACGGGGCCTTCCTTCTCGGCGCGGAGCATGAGCGTGACCGCGTCGTCCTCGTGGAGCTTCACGACCAGCTCCTTGAGGTTGAGGATGATCTGCATGACGTCCTCCTTGACCCCTTGGATCGTGGAGAACTCGTGCAGCACGTCTTCGATGTAAACGCTCGTCACGGCCGTGCCGGGGACTGACGAGAGCAGGATGCGCCTGAGCGGGTTGCCCAGGGTGACGCCGTAGCCACGCGGCAGAGGCTCTACGACGAACTCGCCGTACTCGCCTCCAACCTTGGCCTTGAACTCGGGGACTATTTGCACCTGTACCTCCTGGTATCGATCTTCGAGCGCACGCCTATCAGCGCGAGTAGTACTCGATGACCTGCAGCTCGTTGACGGGGACGACGATGTCCTCGCGAGCCGGGCGGTGCAGGAACCTGCCCTTGAGCGTCTCGGGATCGAAGTCGAGCCACGGGTTGAGCTTGCCGCGACGGCGTTCTTCGACGTTGGCGCGGATCACTGGGTTCTTCTTGGCGGACTGCGCCACCTCGATCTCGTCGCCGGGGCGCAGCCGGTAGGACGGGACGTCCACCCGCTTGCCGTTCACGAGGATGTGACCGTGGGCGACGAACTGCCTGGCCTGGCGCCGCGTGTAGGCGATGCCCAGGCGGTAGACCACGTTGTCGAGGCGCGACTCGAGCAGCTGCAGGAACACCGACCCCGTCGAGCCCTCCGCTTTGGAGGCCTCGTCGAAGAGGTTCTTGAACTGCTTCTCGCTCATGTTGTAGTAGATGCGGAGCTTCTGCTTCTCGCGCAGGCGGATCCCGTAGTCGCTGGGCTTGCGGCGACGGCGTTGGCCGTGCTGGCCCGGCGGGTACGGGTGAGCCTCCATGTAGCGCTGAACCTTGGGTGTCTCCACCAGGTTCACGCCTTCACGGCGGCAGAGCTTGACTACCGGTCCTCTGTAGCGACCCATCTCTCTCCTAACCCTTACGGCCGCTTCCGCTTGCGCGGACGGCAGCCGTTGTGCGGCGTGGGCGTGTCGTCGATGATCGTGCGCACGTTGACGCCGGTCGCCTGGATGGACCGGATCGCCTGCTCGCGGCCGGAGCCCGTGCCGCGGATGACGATGTCCACCTGCGAGATGCCCATGTTCTGAGCCTTGCGGGTCGCGTCTGCGGCGGCGAGCTGGGCGGCGTACGGGGTTCCCTTCTTGGAGCCCTTGTAGCCGATCGAGCCGGACGACGACCACGCCACGGTGTTCCCGTCGAGGTCCGTGATCGTGACGATCGTGTTGTTGTACGAGGCGTGGATGAACGCCTTGCCCTCGGCGATGCTGCGCTTGGTGCGCCGCTTCGTCGTCTTGGAAGCTGCCTTAGCCACGTGTCATCCTCACTTCTTCGGCGCCTTCTTCTTGCCGGCCACGGTGCGGCGCGGCCCCTTGCGGGTGCGCGCGTTCGTCTTGGTGGACTGACCGCGCACGGGCAGGCCGCGGCGGTGGCGCAGGCCGCGGTAGCAGCCGATGTCCATGAGCCTCTTGATGTTGAGCTGGACCTCGCGGCGGAGGTCGCCCTCGACCTTGTACTCGCGGTCGATGATCTCGCGCAGGCGGCCGACCTCGGTCTCGGTGAGGTCCTTGACCCTGGTGTCGGGCGAGACCTCGGCCTTGCCGAGGATGTCGCGGGAGCGCGAGGCCCCGATGCCGTAGATGTACGGGAGTGCCGCCTCGACGCGCTTCTCGCGCGGGAGGTCGACGCCAGCGATCCTAGCCATGACTCATCCCTGCCTCTGCTTGTGCTTGGGGTTCACGCTGCAGATCACGTAGACCCTGCCATGCCGACGGATGACCTTGCACCTGTCGCACATGGGCTTCACCGACGCCCGAACCTTCATGGACGCACCTCCGTAGCGTGCGAGCACTTGGCACACGCATCGCTGTCAACGAAAGCTCCTACCTTCATCCCATCTCCTACTTGCGGTAGACGATGCGACCCTTCTCGGGGTCGTACGTGCTGATCTCGACTACCACCCTGTCGCCAGGGAGGATCCTGATGTAATGGCGCCGCATCTTGCCGCCCACGTGGGCAAGCACCTCGGGTCCCGCGTCCAACTGGATCAGAAAAGTCGTGTTGGGGCGAGCTTCCAGGACCACGCCTTCCGTGCGGATGGTGTCTTGAGTCGTCTCTTCCTGCCGGTTCTCGCGTGGTGGCCTGGGTGGTCCCGAGCGTCTACGCGCCATGTACACCTCCTGTGTCAGCGGCTACGGGTGCGGTCTCCCGCGTAGCTCGCCGTTCCGTCAGCACCCATGGACCGTCTTCCGTGATGGCCACGGTGTGCTCGAAATGCGCCGCCATGGAGCGGTTCTCCGTGTACGCCGTCCAGCCGTCGTCGGCGACGAGCACGCGTGTGCGGCTCTGAGCCACCATGGGCTCGATCGCCAGTACGAGGCCGGGACGGAGGACGGGCCCCGTTCCAGCACGACCGAAGTTGGGCACCTCGGGCGCCTCGTGGAGGTCACGGCCGATGCCGTGGCCCACGAACTCCCTCACTACCCAGAACCCTGCCCCCTCGACGACGCCCTGAATGGCCGCGGAAACGTCGCCCAGGCGGGCTCCTGCCTGCGCCGCTGCGATGCCGGCGGATAGTGACCGCCGGGTCGCGTCGAGCAGGCGCTGTACCTCGACAGGGACCGTACCTATCGCATAGGTGCGCGCCATGTCGGCCGCGTACCCGCGATGGAACGTCCCGATGTCGATCGAAACGATGTCTCCGTCCTTCAGCGGCTCGTCCGACGGGAAACCGTGGACCACCACCTCGTTGACGGAGGTGCAGAGCGTGGCTGGGAAGCCGTTATAGCCCTTGTAGGCGGGCTTCCCGCCGCGCGAGAGTATAGCATCCTCGGCGATCCTATCGAGCTCGGCGGTTGACACGCCTACCCGCAGCGCGGACTCCACGGCGGCGAGGGCCTCCGCGTTGATGGCACAGGCCTCGGCCATGACGTCCAGCTCGCTGCGGCGCTTGAGGATCATGCGTTCACGCCGTCCAGGACAGCTGCGATGCGGCCGGAGACCTCGGCCTCCGTGCCCACGCCGTTCACACGGTGGAGCTTGCCGGTCGCGCGGTAGTAGTCGAGGAGCGGACGGGTCTGCTCCTGGTAGACCTGCATGCGCGTGCGGATGGTGTCCTCGTTGTCGTCGCTGCGGCCTTCGGCGGCCGCGCGTCCCATGAGGCGCCTGACGAGCTCCTCGGAGTCGACGGACAGCACGATGACGGCGTCGATAGGCGCGCGTTCCTCGCGCAGCAGCTCGTCGAGCGCCTGGGCCTGGCCCGTGGTCCGAGGGAAGCCGTCGAGGAGGACCCTGACAGGCTCGAGCTTGTCGAGCTCCTCCTTGACCATCGCGATGATCAGGTCGTCCGGCACCAGCACGCCCTCGTCCATGAGGCTCTTGGCGCGCTTGCCCAGCTCGGTGCCGCGCCTGACGTTGTCACGCAGCATGTCGCCGGTCGACAGCTTGGTGAGCCCTCGCGACCTCGCGAGCAACGCCGCCTGCGTGCCCTTGCCCGCACCGGGAGGGCCCATCAGGAGCACGACGCAGGTGTCGCTGGACGCGGCGGCGCCCACCTAGAACCGCCTCCCGCGGCCGCGGATGCGCCCGCGCTGCACGAAGCCTTCGTAGTGGCGCATCATCAGCTGCGACTCCAGCTGCCTGAGCGTGTCGAGCGCGACGCCCACCATGATGAGCAGGCCCGTGCCGGAGAAGACGAACGAGAGCTGCTGCGTGCCGGTGATCCAGGCCAGCAGCTGCGGCAACGCGTTGACGGCGCCCAGGAACAGCGCGCCCCACAACGTGATCCGCGTGGTGATCCGCGTGAGGTGATCCGTGGTGGGCTGACCAGGTCGCACGCCGGGCACGAACCCGCCGTACTCGCGCAGGTTCTCGGAGATGCGTCTGGGGTCGAACGAGATCTGGGTGTAGAAGTACGTGAAGGCGACGATCAGCAACGTGCTCACCAGGAGGCCCTGCCACTGACCCGGGTTGAACCACGCCCCCAGGCTCTGCATCCACAGGATGTTGGGGAACGCGCCCAGGATGGTCTGCGGCAGGATCAGGATGGCCACGGCGAAGATGATCGGGATCACACCGGCGGCGTTGAGCCGCAGCGGGATGTAAGTGGTCTGGCCGCCCATGACCTTGCGCCCGACGACCTTGCGGGCGTACTGGACCGGTATGCGCCTCTCGGACTGCTGCACCAGCACCATGCCGGCGATCGCGACGATCAGCAGCACGAAGAAGAGGATGAGGCCGAAGACGTTGGCCTCGCCCGTGCCAATGAGCGCGAACTGCTGGCCGAGCGCGCTGGGGAACGCCGCCACGATGCCGGCGTAGATGATCAGCGAGATCCCGTTGCCTATGCCGTACTCGGTGATCTTCTCGCCGAGCCACATGACGACGGTGATGCCGGCGACCTGAGTGACGAGCACGACGAACCAGAAGAACGGCCCGTTGCTCCAGCCCACCTTGAGGGCGCCGCTGGGCCCCAGCAGGGCGACCGCCAGGAACACCGACTGGATGGCCCCGAGGGCCGTGGCGCCCAGACGCGTGTACTGAGTGATCTTGCGACGGCCTTCCTCGCCCTCCCGCGCCAGCCGCTCCAACGGAGGGTAGGTAGACGTGAGGAGCTGGATGATGATGCTCGCCGTGATGTAGGGGATGACCCCCAGGGCGGCGATCGAGAACGTCTCGAAGTTGCCGCCCGAGATGAAGTTCAGGAGCGAGAACAGCTCGCTCGAGAGCGCGCCGCCCTCCAGGGCCACGATGTCGACGCCCGGGGTGGGGATGTGCACCATGAGGCGGTACACGGCGAGCAGCCCGATGGTGACGAGCAGCTTCCTCCGCAGGTCTGGTACGACCAGGGCGTTCCGGAAGGCCTGGAGCATCGGCTAGTTCTCCCCGGCCTTGTCTGCGGCCGAACCTTCCTCCGTGGACGCTTCGGGCTCGGCCTGCTCGTCCGGCTCAACCGCCGCTTCGTCTGGGGCGGCCTCTGCCTCGGCGGCCTCGACGGCCTTCTTGGCCTTGCTGCCCTTGGCTGGCTTGGCTTCCACCGCGCCTTCCTCCGCGCTCTCGGCCTTGGCTTCGGAGCCGGTGCTCGCGGTCTTGGCTGCCTTGGGCGCCTTCTTCGGCTTCGCCTCCGTGGCCGGTTCCTCGGCCCGAGGCTCCGCTTCCGCGATCTCGACGCCCTCGGGCAACACCAGCGTGCCGCCCGCCTCGGCCAGGGCGGCCGCGGCGGCGCGCGAGACCAGATCGACCTTCACGGTCAGCTTGGACACGTCCAGGTTGCCGTCGCCGAGGAGCTTGACGGGATGGTCCGCGCGCCTGATGAGCCCGCGGCCCGCCAGCGCGGCGGCGTCCACCTCGTCGCCCGCCGAGAACGCGTTCAGGTCGCCAAGGTTGACGACCTGGAGCGGTGCCTTCGGCCGGGTGAAGCCGCGCTTGGGCAGCCGCATGATCAGGCGGGAGCGCCCGCCCTCCCAGCCGGCGCCCTGGCTGAATCCAGAGCGGCTCTTCTGGCCCTTCTGGCCGCGGCCGGCGGTCTTGCCCCTGCCGCTGCCGACGCCTCTGCCCAGGCGCTTGCGGTCCTTCTTGGCGCCTTCAGCGGGCTTGAGTTCGTTGAGCTTCACTTGCTCTCCCGCCCTTCGACCTCGATCAGGTAGGAGACCTTCTCGAGCATGCCGCGTGTGCTGTCGTTGTCCGTGACCTCACGAGCGTCGCCGATCTTGCGGAGCCCCAGGGCGTGCAACGTTGCCCTCTGGTCCTTGCGAACGCCGATGAGGCTCCTAACCAGGGTGACCTTCATCCCGCGTTCTCCCGGTCGCGCTTCGCTTCCTCGTAGGTCTTGAGCTGCTTGAGCCCCTCGATCACGGCGTACGCGACGTTCGTCTGGTTGCGCGAGCCCAGCTCCTTGGTGAGGAGGTTGCTGTAGCCCGCCAGCTCCACGATCGCGCGGGGAACCTTGCCGGCGATGACGCCCGTGCCGTCTCCGGCGGGCTTGAGCATCACCCGGCTGGTGCCGTGGGCGCCGACGACCTCGTGCGGGATCGTGCCCGGCTCGGCGATGGGGACGCGGATGATGTTGCGCCTGGCGACGTACTGACCCTTCTGCACCGCGACGGGCACCTCACGCGCCTTGCCCAGCCCCACGCCGACGCGGCCGTTGCGGTCGCCGATGACGACCATGGCGCCGAACCTGAACCGCCTGCCGCCCTTGTAGGTCTTGGCGGTGCGGCGGATGAATATGACCTTGTCTTCGAAGTCCGTGTCTGCCATCAGAACTCGAGGCCTCCCTCACGGGCCCCGTCGGCGAGGGCCTTCACGCGCCCGTGGTACTTGAACGGGCCGCGGTCGAAAACGACCTGCTTGGCGCCCTTCGCGAGGGCGCGCTCGGCGATGGCCTTGCCGACCGCCTTGGCCTGAGCGGTCTTGTCGCCCGTGACCTCGACGTTCTTGGTGTTGGCCTCTGCCACCGTGTGGCCCGTGCGGTCGTCGACCACCTGGGCGTAGATGTGTCTCGCACTGCGGAACACGGTCAGGCGGAGCCTGCCGGTCTCGACCGGGCGCTTGAGGTTGCTGCGCGTCCGGTTCGTGCGGCGTTGCCTGCGGATGTTGATGCTCATGCTCATGATCTAGGACCCTTAGCGCGCGGCGGCCTTGCCGGGCTTGAGACGGACTTGTTCGCCGGCGTACCGAACGCCCTTGCCGTGGTAGGCGTCGGGTGGCCGGACCGCGCGGATGTTCGCAGCGACCTGGCCGACCGCCTGCTTGTCGATGCCGCTGACCTGGATCTTGGTCGGCTCCGGGGCGGCGAGGGTTACACCTTCGGGTGGTTCCACCACGACAGGATGCGAGAACCCCAGACTGAGCTCGAGGTTCTTGCCCTTCATCTGGCAGCGGAAGCCCACTCCATGGATCTCCAGGTCGCGGGTGTAGCCCTCGGAGACCCCGGTGACGGCGTTCTGCAGAAGCGCCCTGGCCAGACCGTGCTGGGCGCGCTCCTCCTTGGTGTCGCTCTGGCGCTTGACGGTGAGGTTGCCGTCCTCCACCTCGAGCTCGAGGCTCGGGAATACGTTGACGGTCAGTTGGCCCTTGGGGCCCTTGACCTCCACGACGCCGGGCTGCGCGGCCTTGACGTCCACGCCGCGCGGCAGCTGCACCGGTGCCCTACCCACGCGCGACATCACCACACCTCGCAGATGACTTCGCCGCCCACGTTCTTGGCGCGCGCCTCACGATCGGCGAGGAGCCCGAGGGGGGTGGAGATGACCGCCAGGCCGAGGCCACCACGGACGACCGGGACCTGCTTGGCCTTGGCGTAGGCGCGGCGCCCCGGCTTGGACACGCGACGGAGCGTGTTGATGACGCTCTGGCGCTTGGGGCCGTACTTCAGGCCGATGCGGAGGAAGGGCTTGCCGTCCACCTCGACCTCCTCGACGTCCTTCAAGTAGCCCTCGCGGACGAGGATGTCGGCGAGCGCCCTCTTGTGCTTGCTCGCCGGCACGTCGACGCTCGCCATGGTGATGGCCGCGGCGTTGCGTATCCGCGTGAGCATGTCTGCTATCGGATCTGTATGCATCCTGAGACTTCCTCCGTTGGGGGCGGTTTCCCCGCGTGCGCTGGGGACCTTTACCCCGCTTGCTTGACCTTCTCTGTTGCTTGGCCTCGTTCGCCCCTAGGGTGCCCTACGGGGCGACTAGTTGCTCACCAGCTGGACTTGACGACGCCGGGCAGGAAGCCCTTGTGCGCCATCTCGCGCATGCAGATGCGGCATAGTCCGAAGTCACGCAGGTACGCGCGCGACCGACCGCAGCGGTTGCAGCGGTTGATCCGGCGCGACTGGAACTTCGGCTTGCGTTCGGCCTTGGCGATCTGGGCTTTGGTAGCCACTCGCTCTCCTCCCTTACTTCCGGAACGGCATCCCGAGCAGTTCGAGCAGGCTGCGCGCCTCCTCGTCGGTCTTCGCGGTCGTCACGATCGTGACGTCGAAGCCCCTCGTGGCGTCCACCTGGTCGTACTCGATCTCGGGGAACACCATCTGCTCTCGTATGCCTAGGCTGTAGTTGCCGCGCCCGTCGAAGCTGTTCGTCGACACGCCGCGGAAGTCGCGCACGCGCGGCAGCGCCACGTGTATCAGGCGGTCGAGGAACGACCACATGCGGGCGCCGCGGAGCGTCACGCGCAGGCCGACCGGCATGCCGGCGCGGACCTTGAAGTTCGATACCGACTTCCTGGCACGGGTGACGGCGGGGCGCTGCAGCGCGATCTGCGCCAGCTCCCTGCTGGCCCGCTCCATGACCTTGGAGTCCTCACGGGCCTCGCCGAGGCCCATGTTGATGACGACCTTCTCGATGCGAGGCACCGCCATGACGTTGTCGTAGCCGTGCCGCTCGATGAGTTGCGGCTTGACGTCCTGGTAGCGCTGCCTGCTTGGTGACTTGACCTGATCCATCTCGCTCACTCGTCCAGCTCTGCGCCGCTCTTCTTGGCGACGCGGATCTTGGAGCCGTCCTTGCCGAACTTCACGCCGATGCGCGTGGGCTCGTTCTTCTGGGGGTCGAGCAGCTGGACGTTGCTGACGTGGATGCTCGCCTCCTGCTCGACGAAGCCGCCGCGCGGGTTGTCCTGCGTGGGCTTGCGAGCCTTCCGGATGATGTTGACGTTCTTGACGAGCACGCGGCCGGAGTCGCGCAGGACGGCCATGACCTCGCCCTCCTGGCCCTTGTGCTTGCCGGCTATGACGCGGACGTTGTCGCCCTTGCGGATGCGGGTCTTGCTGACGGCCATCACAGCACCTCCGGCGCCAGCGAGACGATGCGCATGAAGCGCTTCTCGCGCAGCTCGCGGGCCACGGGCCCGAACACGCGCGTGCCGCGGGGCTCGTTCTGGTTGTTGATGATCACGGCCGCGTTCGAGTCGAACCGGATGGAGGAACCGTCTTTACGGTTGACCTCCTTCTTCGTCCGCACGATCACGGCCTTGACGACCTCACCCTTCTTGATGGCGGCGTGAGGGATCGCGTCCTTCACGGCAGCCACGATGATGTCGCCGACGCCGCCGACGAACTGCTGACCCGTGCCCAGGACCCTGATGCACTGGATCCTGCGGGCCCCGGAGTTGTCGGCCACGTCTAGATAGGTCTCCTGCTGGATCATCTCGCTCTACGCCCCTCTAGGCGCGCGCCTTCTCGACCAGCCGCGTCACGACGAAGCGCTTGCGCTTGCTGATCGGCCTGCTGGTGGCGATCTCCACGAGGTCCCCGACGCCGTACTCGTTGGCCTCGTCGTGGGCCAGGTACCTCTTGGACACGGTCACGACCTTGCCGTAGAGCGGGTGCTTGAAGCGCCTCTCCACGTTCACGGTCACGGTCTTGTCGGCCTTGTCAGACACGACTCGGCCCTGCATCGTCTTCTTCATGCCTCTGCCTTCTCCTTGGCGACGGTGAGCAGCCGAGCGATCTCCCGCTTAGCGGTCCTGATGCGGCGCGGGTTAGAGGTCTGACCGATCGCGGACTGGATGCGCAGGTCGAGGAGCTCCTGGCGGCGCTTCTCGATCTCGGCGGCGATCTCCTCCGCGCTCAGCCCACGGGCCTCACTGGACTTCATCGTAGATCTCCCGCTTGACCATCTTGGTCTTGATGGGCAGCTTGTGCGACGCGAGCCTGAAGGCCTCCTTGGCCTGGTCCTCGGTGACGTTCGAGACCTCGAACAGCACACGGCCAGGCTTGACCACGGAGACCCAGTACTCCACGGCGCCCTTGCCCTTACCCATGCGAACTTCCTGCGGCTTCTTCGTGATCGGCTTGTCGGGGAAGATGCGGATGTAGATCTTCCCGCCGCGCTTGAAGAAGCGGCTCATCGTGATGCGGCACGCCTCGATCTGGTTGGAGCGGATCCAGCCCGGCTCCAGAGCGACCAGCCCGAAGTCACCGAAGGCGACGTAGTCGCCACCCTTGGTGTCGCCGGTCATGCGGCCGCGCATCTGCTTGCGGTACTTGACGCGTTTCGGTAGCAGCATCGTTATTCCCTACGCGCCCGGGGACGGCCGTCACGGCCACCCCTGCCGTCGCGGCGGCGAGCCTGGGGACGGCGACGCTTCTTCTTGTCGTCGTCGGTCTTCGGACGGGGCACGACGGCGGCGCGGCGCTGCTTGTCGCCCACGATCTCGCCGTGGAAGACCCAAGCCTTGACGCCGATGATGCCGTACGTGGTGCTGGCTTCGGCGGTGCCGTAGTCGATGTCGGCACGCAGCGTCTGGAGAGGCACGCGGCCCTCCGAGTACCACTCGGGACGGGCCTGCTCAGAGCCGCCCAGGCGGCCGGAGCAACGTACCTTGACACCCCGGGCGCCCGACTCCATCGTCCGCTGCACGGCCTGCTTCATGGCGCGGCGGAAGGCGAAGCGGCGCTCGAGCTGTTCGGCGATGCGCTGCGCGATGAGCGCGGCGTTCGTGTTCGGGTTCGGGACCTCCTGGACGTTCACGGCCACGTTGCCGCCGATGAACTTGCCCAGCTTGCTCCTGAGGAGCTTGATGGACTCGCCCCCGCGGCCGATGACTACGCCCGGCTTGGCGGTATGGATGGTGACGTTGACGTTGTGGGCCGCCCGCTCGATCTCGATACGGGAGATACCGGAGTGGCCGACGTCCTGTCTGACGACCTGACGGATCCGCTCGTCCTCGGCCAGCAGCTTGGGGTAGTCCTTCGCGCTGGCGTACCAGTGAGCGGACGGCTGCTTGTTGACGCCGAGGCGGAACCCGACGGGATTGATCTTATTTCCCACTGCGTTCCTCCAAGGTGATCGACACGTGGCAGGTCCGCTTCATCACGAGGTCGGCGCGGCCACGGGCGCGCGGCATGGCGCGCTTGAGCGTGGGCCCGTCCCCGACCTGGATCTCCTTGACGAACAGCCTGTCGTCGAACATGTCGTGGTTGTTGACGGCGTTGGCCCGCGCGCTCTTGAGGAGCTTGAGGATGGGCGCGGCGGACCGCTTGTCTGTGAACTTCAGGATGGCCTCAGCCTGCGAGACGTCCTTGCCGCGGATCAGGTCCGCGACCAGGCGCGTCTTGCGCGGCGTGACGCGCAGCATCCTGAGAGAAGCCTTGGCCTGTGGCACGGTCACTCCCTACGGCTACCGCTGTGACCGCGGAAGCTGCGGGTGGGCGAGAACTCGCCGAGCTTGTGACCGACCATCGTCTCCTGCACGAAGACGGGCACGTGCTGGCGGCCGTTGTAGACGCCGATGGTGTGACCGACCATCTCCGGGACGATGGTGGAGCGCCGGCTCCACGTCTTGATGACGCGCCTGTCGCCGGAGGCGTTGGCCGCGTCGATCTTCTTGAGCAGGTGCCCGTCGACGAAGGGCCCCTTCTTCAGGCTACGAGCCATGGCTCACTTCCCCTTCCGGCGGCGGACGATGAAGCGACCGGAGACCTTGCGGCGGTCGCGGGTCTTGAGGCCCTTGGCCTGCTGGCCCCACGGGCTCACCGGCGGACGGCCGCCGGTGGAGCGACCTTCCCCGCCGCCGTGCGGGTGGTCGACCGGGTTCATGGCGCGGCCACGCTGGTGCGGCTTGCGGCCCATCCAGCGTTTGCGGCCGGCCTTGCCGATGACGATGTTCTTGTGCTCGGAGTTGCCCACCGAGCCGACGGTGGCGTAGCAATCGCCGTGGACGCGGCGGAGCTCCCCGGAGGGCATGCGAACTGTGACGTACGCGCCGTCGCGACCCTGGATCTGGAGGCTCGTGCCCGCCGACCGCGCGAGCTGGGCGCCCTTGCCAGGCACCATCTCGACCGCGTGGACCACGCTGCCGACCGGGATGAACCTGAGCGGCAGGGCGTTGCCGGCGTTCGGCTCCGCCTCGGCACCGGCCAGGAGCACGGTGCCGACAGTGACCTTCTCCGGCGCCAGGATGTAGCGCTTCTCGCCGTCGACGTAGTTGAGCAGGGCGATGTTCGCGCTGCGGTTGGGGTCGTACTCCACGGCCGCGACCTTGGCGGGGATGCCCTCCTTGTCGCGACGGCGGAAGTCGATCACCCGGTAGCGCCGCTTGTGACCGCCGCCGCGGAAACGCGACGTGATGCGGCCCTTGTTGTTGCGCCCACCGGACTTCTTGATGGGCCGGACCAGCGACTTCTCAGGCTGGTCCCTGGTCACCTCACCGAAGTCCGACGTGGTCATGAACCGGCGGGAGGGGGTGTACGGACGGTACTTCTTGGTAGGCATGTCTGACCCTCCCTCCTTACGAGAGGCCCTCGAGCTGCTCGATCTTCTGACCGGGCTTGAGGGTCACGATGGCCTTGAGCCTGTCGGGGGTGCGGCCGGAGTACCGCCCCTGTGACTTCACCTTGCTGCGCACCCTGACCAGGTTGACCTGCGTCACGTCCACGTCGAAGACGGCCATGACGGCCTCCTTGACCTGAGCGCGGTTCACCTTGGGGTGCACGAAGAAGGTGTACTTGCCGTCCTGCATGGCCATGACGGCCTTCTCCGAGAGGACGGGCCTGAGGATGACGTCGGAGTGGTTCATCAGGCGGCCTCGCCCTCGAACAGGACGGCGTCTGCGATGACGTGGTCCGCGCGCAGGACGTCGTAGACGTTCAGGCCGGCGCGGGGCAGCACGTCCACCCACGGCAGGTTGCGGGCGGCCCGGCGGGCGAGCTCGTCGTCGGTGACGAGGAGCACGCGCTCCTTCCCGTCGATGCCGTTCTGCTTGGCCCAATCGACGAACTCCCGCGTCTTGCCTTCGATGCCGAACGCATCGACGAGCGTGAGCTTGCCGGCGTTCGCCCGGCTGGCGATGGCCATCTGCAGGCCGAGCTTCCGGACGCGCTTGGGCAGCGTGTAGCCGTAGTCGCGCGGCTGCGGGCCGAACACCGTGCCACCACCCACGAAGATGGGCGCCTTGCGGCTGCCGTGGCGGGCACGCCCCGTGCCCTTCTGGGGCCAGATCTTCGCGGTGGAGCCGGTCACGGCGCCGCGGGTCTTCGTCGCGGCGGTGCCGCGGCGGCGCTTGGCCAACTGCCAGGCCACGACCTCGTGCAGCACGGATTCCTTGGGCTCAGGCAGGTCGAGCGTGACCTTGCGGTCCGCACCGATGACGGGGATCGTTACCGCCATCAGCTCACCCCCCTCTTGGAGACACGCACCTCGACGAGCCCACCGTTGGGGCCGGGTATGGCGCCCTTGACGATCAGCAGGTTGTCCTCGGGGCGGACCTCGACGACCTCGAGGCCCAGCGTCGTGACGCGCTCGCTGCCGTACTGGCCGGCCATGCGCTTGCCCTTGTAGACGCGCCCGGGGAACTTCCGCTGACCGATGGAGCCGGGGTGGCGGTGCTTCTTCTTCGTGCCGTGGCTGGCGGGCATGCCGCCGAAGTTCCAGCGCTTCATGACGCCGGCGGTGCCACGACCCTTGGACGTAGCGGTGACGTCTACCTTCTCGCCCGCGGCGAACGACTCGACGGTGACGCTCTCACCGTCGGGCTCGAAGTCGCGGAACTCGACGAGGTGGCGCTGAGGAGCCACGCCGGCCTTCTTGAAGTGGCCGGAGAGCGGCTTGTTCACCGCCTTCTCCTTCTTCTCCGACCAGCCGAGCTGAACGGCCGAGTAGCCGTCCGTGGCCGGTGTCTTGCGCTGCACCACGGGGCACGGTCCCGCCAGCAGGACGGTGACCGGAACGAGCCGGTCGCCCTGCCAGACCTGGGTCATGCCCACCTTGGTGCCGAGGATGCCTTTCACTTCTACCGGCCTCCGACCGTCTTGATCTCGATATCGACCCCGGTTGGGAGGTCGAGGTGCATTAGAGAGTCGATCGTGCTCTTCGTCGGCGACTTGATGTCGATGAGCCTGTTGTGCGTGCGGATCTCGAAGTGCTCGCGGCTGTCCTTGTCGACGAACGGGCCACGGAGCACGCAGAACCGCCGGATGCGCGTGGGCAGCGGCACGGGGCCGGCGACCTTCGCGCCCGTGCGCCTGACGGTCTCGACGATCTTCGTCGCCGAGCTGTCGAGGCTACGGTGGTCGAACGACTTGAGCTTGATGCGGATGCGGGGTGTCGCCATGGCTTACTTCGTGACCTTGGTTACGACGCCCGCCCCAACGGTACGCCCACCCTCACGAA
>JBDZWC010000132.1:0-7624 GCA_040256005.1 Deinococcaceae bacterium
GCTCAGGTCCGCGAACTGGCCGGCGTGCCCGTAGGGGGCGGTCAGCTCGACGTTGCGCAGCGCCGGGGTGCGGAACGCGTACCTCTGGTCAGGGTCCCCGGTGACCCGGAAGCGCCCGTAGTCGTCGCGGCCGTCCGGCCCGTCGCCCAGGCCGGGGCCCACCTGCGCCAGGGCGACGTTGTGGAACTCGCCGTCTGTGAGCGCCGGCCCCGAGTGACACTCGGAGCAGGCCAGCTCGAGGAACCTGTCGGCGCCGTCCAGTTGCGCCGGCGTCAGGGCGCCCAAGTCCCCAGCGAGGAAGGCGTCCCACGACGAACCGATGAACGCCAGGTCCGAGACGAGGAAGCCGGCGATCGCGTTGGCGGCGTGAGCGAACGTCATGTCCTCCATCGCAGTCCCCGGGTAGGCGGACTCGAACAGCCGCACGTAGCCCGGGATGGCTCGCAGGCGGTCCATGAGGGCGTGCCAGATGGACCGCGGGTCGTCCGAGGGCAGCGCCGCCAGCTCGTTGCCGCCGAAACCGCGCATCTCGTCACGGGCCAGCACCGGGAACTACGGCAGAGCCGAGAGAGCACCGAACTCGAAGGTCGCGGTCATCTCGTCGGTGAGTGTCTCGCGGGCCGGGGTGTGGTACCCGTCGTCGCCCAGCGCGACCCTGCCGTCCAGGAAGAGGGGCTGTGAGGCATACAGGTTGTAGAGAGCCGGGCTGTTACGCCCGATCGTGACGCCGCCGGCTACCTGCCTGCTGGGCCCGAGCCCGCTGCCGCCCGTGCCGATGCTGAGCCTGAGGCCGTCGCCCGTGCCGTGGTGAGGAGAGTGGCAGGTCATGCAGGCGATGTCGCGGTTGCCGCTCAGCTCCGGGTCGAAGGCCAGCATCCTGCCCAACTCCACCAGCTCCGGCCGCACCGCTGGCGGAGGGCTGAGCGGGGCGAAGCCCATCTCGATGGCGGTCTCACGAACCCGTCGTGCCGCAGGTGTCGCCTGGCCGAGCGTCGAGCTCGTCGCCGCGGCCGGGGGCGCCAGCAGGGAAGAGCCGGCTGAGGCGGCCGGTGGCGCCAAAAGGGAAGAGCCGACCGAGGCGGCCGGCGGCGCCAGCAGCGCCAGCACCATGGCCGCCTCGATCAGTCGCTTGGTCATGCCCTGGGTAGGTCCGAGACCTACATGTCCATGAAGATGAAGCCGGGCTGGTTCGGATCGAGCAGGGCGGAGACCAGAAGGACGACGGCGTCGTCGCCCTCGTTGACCATCGTGTGGACCGCTCCCTCGTACGCGAGCGTGTCACCGGCTGTCATCGTCGCGCTCTGGCCGGCGCCTACCGTCTCGGAGGTGCCGTCGGCGCGCGTCAGCGTGCCCTCGCCCTGGTCGAACTCCGTACCGAAAGTGCCCGACTGGACCGTAACGACCACGGCGCCGGGGTGGTGGTGGAAGGGGATGGCGGCTCCCGGCTCCATGGTGATCCTGATCAGTACCAGGGCCTTGTCTGCGGCCGCGCTGGGCATGAAGCTTCCCAAGGCCTCGACCGTGGTACCGGCCATGGGGTCCGCGTCCTGAGCCAACGCGGTCGCCGTCATGAACCCGAGCATCAACGCGACAAGTGACTTACGCATCATCTGTGTCTTGGTCATGTCCTTCCCTTCCGAAGCGCGTTCAAGTAGTGGCGCTTGCCAGAGAGCATGGGCCGGGGACGCGCTGCAGCGAATGGGGGAACTCCCCTAGGTTTGGCCGGCCGCTGTACCAAGCATGGGTACCCTTCACACTCCGGTCGGCTACGCTGTCGCGATGGACCGAAGATCCAACGGGCCGTTGCCCGGCGAGACCGCGCGGGAAGTGGTGCGCACCACGGCTGACCTGGCTCACATCGCCGAGGGCGTGATGCACGTGATGTTCCCTCGCTCGGTCCTGTACCGCAGCGGCGGCGAGCCGGTGAGGCTGATGCTCGAGCCGGGGCCGGGTCACTTGGACCTGCAGCGTCTCAAGGACAAGCTCTTCGAGCTGGTGGGGCGCCCGGAGTGGCGTCGCCGGCACGCCATGGCCCGCGAGGTCGCCGATAGGCACGGCACGCGCCTCGAAGTGATGACGCCGGTAGGTGCGGCGGACTACCGAGGAGGGGCGCGGCTCGTGGGCCCGTTCTCCACCGAGGAGGCGGCAGACTCCTGGGGCGGCGACAACGCGGTCTCCACGCTGTCGTTCGACACGTTCTACACGGGCGACGTCTGGCTGGTGGACCTGTTCGACCTGCCGGAGCAGGACCCGCACGGCATCTCGTGACACGGCGCCTGGCGTCTGAACACGGTTCTCAGAGCGACCCGCCGGCGACCAGATGCGCGTTGACACCCGCGGAAGGCCGCGCATAGACTCGGCCCCATGAGAAGCCCCGTGGCTTCCAGCTTTTTCGCCTTGTAGGCGCGGACCATTCGGTCACGCGCGCGGACACCACTGCCAGCGAAGGCGGTGGTGTTCTCTTTGAGGGAAGAGGGAGACGTGGACGAAGGCGCCGGAGGGCAGGAGCAGGGCCTAGACCTGGAGCGCGAGCTGTCGCAGATCCGCTCGGCGCCGGACCTGGCGGCCCTGCAGGAGACGAGGGTGAGGCTCCTCGGCAAGAAGGGGGTCGTCACCGCGCGCCTCAAGGAGCTTGGCGGGTTGGCGCCAGAGGAGCGGCGCGCCCGCGGCCAGGAGATCAACGCGCTCAAGCAAGCCATCGGGACTGCCCTGGAGGAGCGTCAGGCGGAGCTGGAGAGGGCGGCGGTCGCCGCACAGCTGAGCGCCGAGTCGTTGGACGTCACGCTGCCGGGCACGCGTCGGCCCGGGGGCGGCCTCCACCTGCTCACGCTGGTCACGAACCGTCTGCTGGACGTGTTCACCTCGCTGGGTTACGAGGTCGTGACCGGGCCCGAGCTGGAGACGGACCACTACAACTTCGGCAGCCTCAACTTCCCGCCCGAGCACCCCGCTCGCGACACGCAAGACACGTTCTGGACGACCGATGGCCGCCTCCTCAGGACGCACACGAGCCCCATGCAGGTGCGGTACATGGAGACCCACGAGCCGCCCTTCAAGGTCGTCGTGCCCGGCAAGGTGTTCCGCAACGAGGCCGTCGACACGACCCACGAGGCGCAGTTCAACCAGCTCGAGGCGCTCGTCGTGGGCGAGCGGATCACGATGGCAGACCTGCGCGGCGCCATCGAGGAGATGGCGCGGGCGCTGATGGGCGAGGGCACGCGGACGCGGCTGCTGCCCACCTACTTCCCGTTCGTCGAGCCCGGCGCCGAGTTCGCGATCTGGTGGACCAACCCACGTACGGGCCAGGAGGAGTGGCTCGAGCTGGGCGGTTGCGGCATGGTGCACCCCAGGGTCTTCGAGGCGGTGGGCTACGAGGGCGTGACCGGCTTCGCGTTCGGCTTCGGCATCGAGCGCCTGGCGATGGTGCCCTACGGAGTGCCGGACATCAGGTACTTCTACCAGGGCGACATGCGCGTGCTGCGCCAGTTCAGGGGCCGGCTGTGAGCGGCCCTGGGCGCAACGTCGTCGGAGCGCGAGCGTGAGGGTACCCGTCTCCTGGCTGCAGGCGTTCTTCGACGAGGAGCTGCCCGAGCTGGGCGAGCTAACCGACCTCCTCTCGGGCCTCGGGTTGTCGGTCGAGACCGTCCACCACTTGCCGGCGGCTCCCGAGGGCGTGCTAGTGGCCAGGGTCGACCTCGTCGAGCCCATCCCGGGCACGGCGTTGAAGCGTGCCGAGGTCTCTTACCCCGGCGCGACGGTTCAGGTCGTATGCGGGGCGCCGAACGTCGCTGCCGGCATGCTCAGCGCCCTGGCCAGGCCGGGAGCCAGCTTGCCCGGTGCGTCCGGAGAGATCGGGGTGCGGTCGATCCAGGGCGTGGAGAGCGACGGCATGCTGGCCAGCCCACGTGAGCTCGGCCTCTACGACTCCGCCGCCGGCCTCATCACGTTCGGCAACGACGTATCGCCCGGGGCCCCGCTGGCCGAGCTGTGGCCAGCCGAGACCGTCATCGAGCTGGAGCTGACCCCGAACCGCGCCGACGCCTTCTCGGTCCTGGGCGTGGCCCGTGACCTGGCGGCGAAGCTCGGCTGGAAGGTCAGGCATCCCTCCGCTGGCCTGGAGTTGGGTGACCCCACCCGGGACGATGGCCTGAGCCTCGACGTCCAGGACGAGCAGGGATCGCCGCGCTTCACGCTGCGCCGCATAGACGGCGTGCGGGTCGCCCCCAGCCCGGTATGGCTACAGCGGCGCCTGGCGGGGCTCGGCCTGCGGCCCAGGAACAACGTCGTAGACGTCACCAACTACGTGACCTTCGAGCTGGGCCAGCCGTCCCACGCCTACGACGTCCGCGCCCTCAGGGGCGGCACCGTCCAGGTGCGGCGAGCCAGGGAAGGCGAGAAGCTAGACCTGCTCAACGAGGAGACCGTCGAGCTGAGCGCCGAAGACCTCGTCATCGCCACGCCGGGCGCGGCTGGCGCGCCGAGCGCCGCCATCGGTCTGGCCGGCGTCATGGGCGGTCTGCACGACAGCGTCAGGCCCGACACCACAACGGTCGCGCTCGAGGTCGCGTTGTTCGACCCCGTCACGGTGCGCCGGTCGGCCAAGCGCCACAAGCTCGTCACCGATGCCCGAACCCGGTTCGAACGCGGCGTGGACCCGAACCTCCAGCCCCTCGCCTCGGCCAGGGCGGCCTACCTGATCGCCGAGGTCTCCGGCGGAACGGTCCATGCCGGGATCACGTCCACCGGCCACGACGTGACACGCCCGACGGTCGCCTTCCGCCCCTCGCGCGTCGGGTTCCTGATGGGCTTCGACGTCGTGCGAGAGGTCCAGAAGACCTACCTGGAGCGGCTCGGATGCGTCGTGGACGAGGAAGGGGCGGACGACTGGCGCGTCACGCCGCCGAGCTGGCGCTACGACATCAGCATCGAGGAGGACCTCGTCGAGGAGGTCGCACGCGTCCACGGCTACGAGCACATCGGTTCCTCGGTGCCGGGCATGCGCTTCGTGCCGCCGGCGACCGACCCCACGCACCGCCTGCTCAGGCAGCGCCTGGCCGCCATCGGGTTCCAGGAGACGATCACCTACGTGTTCACGGGCGATGCGGACCTGGCACGCTCACGTGCGCCCCAGGCGGTGTCGCGCATCGAGAACCCGCAGGGCGCCGACAGGGCCGTACTGCGCACCTCTCTGCTGACCGGCCTGCTGGGCGCCGAGGTGGCGAACAGGGGCGAGGAGGCGCTGGCCCTGTTCGAGGTCGGGCGCGTGTTCTTGGAGCGGGAGGAGGAGCGGCTGGGGCTGCTCATGCGCGGCCCGAACGCGCTGGGCGCCTGGCGCGACGACCAGCCCGGCGACTTCTACTCCTTCAAGGGACGCCTCGAGGAGCTCGCGGCGCTCTCCGGCGCCACGCTGGAGCTGGCACCTCATCGTCACGACCAGCTCCATCCGGGCGTCAGCGCCAACGTGCGCTGGCAGGGCGAGGTGGTCGGCCTGGCCGGTCGGCTGCACCCCGAGATCGAGGCCGCGTACGAGCTGCCCGCGACGTACTACGCCGAGGTCGCGCTGCCGCTGTGCGAGCGCCGGGTCAGGTTCGAGGAGTTCAGCCGCCAGCCGCACGCCGAGCGCGACCTGGCGGTGGTGACGCCCCAGGACGTCACGTACGCCAGTCTCCGAGCCTTGTGCGCCGAAGCGGCGGGAGACAGACTGGTCTCACTGGAGCCGTTCGACGTCTACGCCGGCTCGCAACTGCCTCCGGGCATGCGCAGCGTGGCGCTCCGCTTCCGCTTCCGGGCCGGGGACAGGGCGCTGACCGACGCCGAGGTCGACGCCGCTATGGTGAATGTCATCAGTGCTGTCAGGAACGCTGGATACGATATCCGGGCGTGATCACCTGGGTCGACGTCATCTTGGTCCTCGTCCTCGCGACCTTCGTCGCTGCTGGAGCCCACCGCAAGCTGATCGGCTTCTTCGTAGGCGTTGGCGGCGTGCTCGTGGTGCGGCCCCTCCTGGGCGTCGGCCAGGGCAACCCGTGGCTCGCGGCAGCCCTGGGCCTGGCCCTGGGCGTCGCCCTCGGCTTGTTGGGCCGACGGCTGTACAACCCGGGTCGAGGCGCCGAGTGGCCCTTCCAGGTGCTCGGCGGGATCGGCGGAGCGGCCCTCGGGCTGGCGCTCCTCGTCGCGCTGATCACGTCGCTGCCGCTGCAGCGCAACCCCGCCAACACCGCGGAGATCTTCTACCCGCCACGGAACCTGCCCTCCAGCATCACGACGACCCTGCAGTCCTCACCGCTCATCACGTTGGGCAGGACTATCCTGTTCTATCCGCTGCTCCCCCAGGAGCAGTACTCGGCAGCGGAGCGGAGCGCGTACAGCGCGCTGCACGCGTGGCTGGTCGTCGGCGAGCCCTGGAACCGGCAGTAGGGGCAGTCGGCGGGATTCAGCGCGGTGGACGCGCGGGGCAGGAGGTGTGAGCGCCCACGAACAGCGGGACCACGAGGTAGCGCAAGCCCAACCGACTCCGCGGTCAGTAGCGGTTGGTGACGAGGTGGAGGGCCGCCGGGCCAGTCTCCAGACACTGGAGCGGGCGCCGGTGGGCAGCCGGAGAGAGTCTCCGGTGAAAGCGCGAGAGTAAGTCTGCGGGCCCCTCCTGAGCAGCACCCCCTCACTCGTGTACGGTCCGGGGTGACCTGAACTGACATATCAAGGTCCGGCGTCCGGGGTCCAAGCGGCCGTCGGCGCAGGGACTCGCCCGCGCGGCCCAGGGCTGCCGGCTGGCGAGCGACGCAGATCTCCAAGCAACCACTAGCGCTTTCTCGAGAGGACGTTCCCCATGTGTGGAATCGTCGGTTACGTAGGCGGCAGGCAGGCCGCTGACGTCATCCTGGACGGCCTCAGCCGTCTTGAGTACAGAGGCTACGACTCAGCCGGGTTGGTCGTCGCCGACCCCGCGGCCGCGGTACGGCGGCTGTCGGCGGTCAAGCGTGCCGGCAAGCTGCAGACGCTCAAGGACGCCGTCGCCAGCGACCTGCCGGTGGGCGGCCTGGGGCTCGGGCACACGCGCTGGGCTACCCACGGCAAGCCCAACGATGTCAACGCCCACCCGCATCTCTCCGAGGACGGCCGCATGGCGGTCATCCACAACGGCATCATCGAGAACTACGTCGAGCTGAAGCAGCGTCTGACGGCGGCCGGGCACGTCTTCGCCTCCGACACGGACACCGAGGTCCTCGTGCACCTCATCGAGGAGAAGTACGCGGTGCTGGGCGAGCTGCCGGGGGCCGTGCGGGCCGCGTTGGAGGAGGTCGACGGCGCCTACGCCCTCGTCGTGACGCACGTGGACCACGACCTCATCGTCGCCGCCCGCAACACGAGCCCGTTGGTGATAGGGCTGGGCGAGTCCGAGACCTACCTGGCCAGCGACGTGCCCGCGCTGCTGCCTTACACCCGCGAGGTCATCTACCTGCTCGACGGCGACGTGGGTGTACTCACGGCCGACGGGGTGCTCATCACCGACCTCGCCGGCGAGCCGGTCGAGCGTCCCACGGCAACCATCGACTGGGACGCAGAGGCAGCCGAGAAGGGCGGCTACGAGCACTACATGCTCAAGGAGATCTACGAGCAGCCGACC
>JBDZWC010000001.1:0-60204 GCA_040256005.1 Deinococcaceae bacterium
GAGGCGGCACGAGCTCAGCGCACCCCATGAGGAGAAGTAGACACGCCAACGCCGCCAGGCGGCCGCTCGCGCCACGTCGTTCCCTCGTACTCGATCGCCCCGGTCCCGAAGGTCCGCGCATCGTGGCTCCCACTGCTCCTCCGCCCTCGCCCTGGCCCCGTCCGGGGGCGAGCGAAGGGTACGCATCGGCTAGCCGCACCCCGGGGATGTTCCCAACGTTAGATGTGAACTTCATGACGGGCTGTGACGGACCGCAGGAGCCGATTCTTACTTTTCCTCAAGTTGTTCTAATGTGTGCTCCGCGTACTGTTGTCACTGCCCACCAAGGCAGTCGTGCCTAGACTCTCATGGCGTCACGTGCGCTTGCTTCGCGTGGGCAACGCAAGGTTGAAGGGCGGCGGGTGGACCGGTCGCCAAGGCCAGTGGAACTCAAGAAGGAGACGACGTGCACAGACTTCGAATCTTAGGCATCTTCGCGGCACTTGCGCTTCTGATAGCGGCCTGTGGTGGTCCCACTCCGCCGGCGGGCACTCATGCGCTCACGGTGACTATCGTGGGCGACGGCCAAGTCACTTTCGACAGCAGCGGAGAAAACGCAGAGGGCACCAACAACGTCGCAGCTGGCGACGTGACCCTAGTCGCCTCAGCCAATCCCGGCTCCACGTTTGTAGGTTGGACCGGTGAGAAGTGTTCTGGAGGAGAACTCTCGTGCACCTTCACGCTGGACGGTGACACGGAGATTACCGCCACATTCGCACCGGAGGCCGACGGCACGCATACACTGACAGTCGCCACGGCCGGTGACGGTACCGGGACAGTTGAGTTCGACACCGCCGGCGGAGAGGACGCTGTAGGTACCACGGAGATAGACGACGGCGCTGAGGTGACGCTCGTCGCAACGGCGACGACGGGAGAGTTCGTGGGCTGGACCGGCGGCGCCTGTGACGGTCAGACTACGAATGCTTGTTCCTTCACGATGGACGCTGACGCCACGATCACGGCGAACTTCAACGCTCCAGGTGGAGGATCATTTGACCTGACGGTTGCCATCGACGCTGCCGGAACAAGCGCCGGTGGAGTCACCTTTGGACCCGGCGGCGAGGACGCCGTCGGTACAAATACCTTCGATGAGGGCACCTTGATTACGCTTGTGGCTTCTGCTACTAGCGGCTCGTTCGCTGGTTGGGCCGGCGACGTTTGTGTAGGCTCTGGAGCCAGCTGCACTTTCACGATAACGGCCAACACCGACGTGACCGCCAACTTCACCGACGCTGCTCCGGGGGAGGGCGAGATTGCTGTCAATGCTAGTGCCGACGACGGAATCGAGTGGGTCACGCCCGCGAACACTGGCGAAGACGAACACGGGATCGGCTATACGCACAACTCGTTGGAGTATGCCGGTCTGCCTTATACGAACAGGTACGAGGCAGTGACGATGGCGGGGTTCG
Source organism: Deinococcaceae bacterium (assembly GCA_040256005.1). GTDB lineage: Bacteria > Deinococcota > Deinococci > Deinococcales > Trueperaceae > DASRWD01. Next base: position 1,449 of record JBDZWC010000001.1, read on the forward strand.
CATTCCGGGACCTTGGTATCCCGGCTGGCTCCATCGTGACCGAGGCCTACATTCAGTTCACTTCCATTATCCGAACGGGGAACGCTGCTCACATACCGTCGGATAACAGCACCGAGATAAAGCTGCTTATCGCGGCGGAGGCCAACCCGAACCCAGCAGAGATTCCGCATCAGACGAACACGGCCCCGCTGTCGTCACGGCCGACGGTTGCCGCCACACAGACCTGGGTAGTTCCAGATTGGGTCAACAAGGGCGAGAAGACTGACCTGCAGAAGACCCCGGACCTCAGCGCTTTGCTCAACGACCTCATCGCTGCGGGCGGCTGGGACGAAACTAGCGATGTCATGTTCATCATCGAGAATGATGACGCCGACGCCACGGTCGGCTGGCGTCAGGTCGCTACTTTCGACGAGGGGATCGCAGCAGCACCGGTGCTGCACTTCACGTACACGACACCGTAAGTTTCCGAGCAATTCGGTCGAGGCGCCGCGCCATCAGGCGGGGCGCCTCGGTTTGTTGGCGTGTATGGCGGCTCGCGTCTTAGGCGGGAGACCTCCTAGGATACGAGCGATGCCTTCCGATCCCATCGCTTGGCTCCTTCGGCGCCTGAACCCGCCCGACCGACCGCCGCGGTTCGCCACCATCGGCGAAGGGTTCATCGCCCAGCCCCCGTTCAGCGTCGTCGGTGGCGACCACATCCACGTTGGGACGGGAGTGAAGTTCGGGCCGGGAAGCGAGCTGAAGGCGAACGTCAGGTTTCCCGGGAGCTGGCTGCGGCACCCCGAGGGCGACCATGTTGAACAGACATTCGAGCCCGTCATCCGCATAGGGAACAGGGTCACGGCCACGGCCTCGCTACAGGTCGTCGCGTTCCAGGAGGTCGTGATCGAGGACGACGTGATGTTCGCGGCCAACGTGTTCGTCGCCGACGGTACTCACGCCACGGAGACGGGTGACCGCCCGTACAAGTACCAGGGCATCGGTCCGGTGGCGCCGATAAGGATCGGCCGTGGGGCTTGGCTGGGCCAGAACGTGGTCGTCATGCCTGGGGTCACCATCGGAGAGCTCGCGGTGGTGGGCGCCAACAGCGTGGTGACCCGAGACGTGCCGGCGGGAACGATCGTCGGCGGCGTGCCCGCCAAGCCCATCAAGAGGTGGGACGCGTCTGCCCGCGCCTGGGTCACTGCAGAGTAGCCCCGCTCATGTAGAGCGCGTGAACGTCCCAGGCGGCGTACCAGTCCGGGTCTGGTACCGGACTGGTATAGTCACCGAGCGCGACCAATATCCCACAGGAGGTGCAAGATGCGACGGTCTGTCCTCAAGCTGCTCGCCGGGCTGCTTCTCTTCTCCCCAGTCGCCATGGCGCAGCCGGAGATCGAGCTGACCTGGTGGATCAACCCGTGGCGCATCGTCACGCCGGACATGGAAGAGGGGCAGAGCCCCACCGGCGAGGAGTACGCACGGTACATGAGCGAGCAGTTCATGGCGCTCCACCCCAACGTCACGGTCCACTACGAGATCGTGCCCAACTCCGGCTACGGCGAGAAGATCACGACCGCGATCTTCTCGGGCACGACGCCGGACGTGGTCAAGGACCTCAACTGGAACCCAGATTGGGCTCGCGAGGGGCTGCTGGAACCGATCGACGCGTACCTCACCGACGAGGACAGGGAAGACTTCCTCTCCTACGCGCTGGAGAAGGGCAACGTCGACGGGCAGCACTACATCTGGCCCTGGAACAACTCGAACAACGGCATGGGCTCGACGCTGCTGCTCAACACCGACCTGTTCGAGGAAGCCGGTGTCGAGATCCCCGCACTGCCAGATCGTTCCTGGACGATCGACGAGTTCCTGGCGGCTGCCGAGAAACTCACGATGGACCGTGACGGAGACGGCACGACGGACGTCTACGCGATCACGTTCGCCGCGCGCGACACCGAGAACATGCTCGCGTGGCTCATGCGCTTCGGTGCCCAGTTGATCAACGACGAGGGCACGGCGTTCGTGCTGAACTCGCCCGAGGGCGTGCGGGCACTCCAGTTCATCGTGGACCTGATCTACGAGTACGGCTACGCCCCCCAAGGCGGCGAGGCCCTCGACGTGTACGGCACGATCGAGAACCTCCACAACGCCCGCGCGGCCATCGGTTACGGCGGGATCTACGAGATCGGGCGCATCGACCGGTACCTCAAGGAGGGCCGCATGCCCGATCCCATCAACGTCGTGATCGCGCCCTTCCCGAACGACCCGGAAGTGGGTCAGATCGCCTACGAGACGTCGGGCGGCTTCCTCGTGTTCAAGCAGAACGACGACTACCGCCGCGATATGGCCATGGAACTCGCCAGGTTCCTGACGAACACGGAGAACACGAAGCTCCTGGAGACGCTGCTCTACATCACGGCCCGCAAGTCCTCGAACGCGCAGCTCTCCTTCCAGAACGTGGCTGACTACACGGAAGACGTGCCCACCGAGGTGCAGGTCTACCAGAACGCCATCGACCACGGCGTGCCGTACTTCGGGCCCTCGGACCTCGACATCTCGGCCGGCATGGAGTACTTCACGGCAGCCATGGAGGCAGCGCTGAGCCGTAGCAAGACGCCTCAGCAGGCCCTCGACGACTTCGTGAGGGAGGCCAATCGGGCCGTCTTCGGCAACTAGCGCCCGAGACGACCGAGCTAACACGCGTGTCGACTACCACCACGCCCGCCGACGTGACAGGCGGGAACATGCGACCCCGGGCCAACGCCCGGGGTCGCGTTGAGGGCAGGAGCGGCGGCCCGCGCCGCCGTTCCCTCACCTCCGGCGGCCCATGGGGCCCTATCTTCGTTGCGCCGCAGACCCTGCTATTCCTGGCGTTCTTCCTCATCCCTGTAGTCATCGCCGTCGCTCTGGCGTTCATGGAGGTCAGGCCCACCAGCATGTCGTGGGTAGGTCTCGCCAACTTCAGGCGCGCCCTGAGCGACCAGCTGTTCCATAGGGCGCTGATCAACACCAGCGTGTTCACGGCCGTTGTCGTCGTGTTCTGGCTCGGCAAGGCGCTGCTCGTCGCCTACCTGCTGGACCCGATGAACCAGGCGTTGCAGACGTTCTTCAAGTCGGCGTTCTACCTGCCGGCCGTCACCTCCGGCGTGATCATCTCTCTGATCTGGCTGTGGATCTTCAACCCCACGTTCGGCCTTCTGAACGCGTTCGTAGGGCTGTTCGGCGTCGACCCGATCGCCTGGCTCGGCAACACCAACACCGCTCTGCCCGCGCTGATGTTCATGCAGGTCGTCATGGGCGGTGGTTCGAGCATCGTGCTGCTCTCCGCGGCGCTGGCACGCATACCCCGCGACCTCTACGAGGTCGCGATCATCGACGGCGCCAAGCGACCCACTATCTTCGCGAAGGTCATCCTGCCGCTCATCCGGCCTACGCTCCTCTACCTCGTGGTGACCGGGACGATCAACACGTTCCAGGTCTTCGAGGCCGTGTACGTCATGACGCAGGGTGGGCCGCAGTTCGCGACGACGACGGTCGTCTTCCGTATCTACCAGGAGGCGTTCCAGCGCTTCAACCTGGGCTACGCCTCGGCGCAGGCGATCGTGCTGTTCGTCATCACGTTCATCATGGCGGCCGTCCAGTTCAGGCTCTTGGGACAGAACGTGGAGTACTGATGGCCGTCCGCATCGACCCCTTCCTGCGCGATCCCTCGCATCCGGTGAAGCCGACGCCGCTGGGAGCGGTGCTCATCCTCGTCGTGCTCATCGTCCTGTCCCTGGCAGCGCTGGTGCCGCTCTACTGGATGTTCGCCACGTCCCTGACGCCGTCCGCCATGACGGTGAGGTTCCCGCCCGAGCTCATCCCCACCGACCCCACGCTCGACAACTACAGGGCCGTGCTCAGGCAGCCGAACTTCTGGCGCTGGGTCACGAACTCTACGATCCAGGCGATCAGCGTCACCGCCGTCATCGTGGCGACGGCGAGCATGGCGGGCTACGCGCTGGCCAAGCTGCCGTTCAGAGGGTCGAGGCTGCTCTTCTGGCTGTTCATCCTCTCGATGATGCTGCCGTTCGAGGCGATCCTGGTGCCGCTCTTCCTCGTCGTCACCCGTCTGGGCATGGTCGACACCTACGCGGGCCTCCTCCTGCCGCTCATGGCGGCGCCGTTCGCGATATTCCTGATGAAGCAGTTCATACAGACGTTGCCGACCGAGCTGATCGACGCCGCGAGGGTCGATGGCGCCAGCGAGCCACGCATCTTCCTCGACGTGGTGGTGCCACTCGTCAGGCCCGGCCTGGCGTTCCTCGGCATCATCACGTTCGTGGCGCAGTGGAACCTGTTCGTGTGGCCGCTCGTCGTCACGCGGTCAAGCGAGATGCGCACCCTGCAGGTCGGCCTCGTGCTGATAAGGGAGCAGGAGCCGCTCTTCTTCGGCCTGCAGATGGCCGCCGCCGTCATGGCGGCGATACCCGTGGTCGTCGTGTTCTTCGCTTTCCAGCGGTACTTCCTGCGCGGCGTCACGGTGGGAGCGTTGAAGGGGTGAAGAGCGCAGCGCCGCGACCGGCTTCGGGGCGGTTCTCGGTCGGGTTCGATCTCGACGGCGTGCTGATGCGCAACCCGTTCGAGACGTGCGTCTTGCCGCGCCTGGCGGAGCTGCTGAAGGCGAGCCCCGGCCTCTCCGAGCTGGACGAGCACGAGGCGTCCCGCGCAGTGCGCGAGCGCGTGTCGCAGGGGTGGCAGCGCCGCATGGCTGGCGCGGACCTGGTCAGCGCCTACGACTGGGATGCCATCTACAGGGACGTGGCTGAGGAGCTCGGTGGCTCGGCGGAGCTGACCGGGCAGATCGACGTCGCCGCTTGGGTCGTCCAGTGCTGTGGACAGGAAGGACACATCGCGGCGCTGCCGGGTGCGGCGGATACGCTGGCCGTGCTCACGCGCCTGGGCGTCAGGACGGTGGTGGTGTCCAACGGCTTCGCTGCCTACCAGGAGCCGGTGCTCGCTTCTCTCGGCCTGCTCCGGTACTTCGACGCCGTGGTGACGCCGGAGAGAGCCGGTGCCGCCAAGCCCGAGCGCCAGATATTCGAGCGCGCCGGGCCGCTCGATCTGTTCGTGGGCGACACCCTGGTGCATGACGTGTTCGGAGCGAAACGCGTCGGGATTCCCTCGGCCTGGTTGCCGCCGAGCCTGCCGGCGGACCTACTCCCGCTGTCGCCGGAGGAGCGCGCGAGGCACCGGTCGCTCCGTGACCTCGTAGAGCAGTCTCTGGCGTCCTCTCCCCACAGCCGTTTCCATCCGGAGGCCGCCGTCGCCGACTGCATGCCGGACTTCGTGCTGGCCAGTGTGGACGAGGTCGTGGGGCTCGTGCGGTCTGCTCTCGTCGCCGCTCACCGGTAACGCGCCCACTCGGGGTCGTTCTCGAACTCCCAGCGGTAGTGCTCCCGACCCACCAGGCGGCTGGCCGCTGCCTCGTCGGCGATGACGACGCAACGGGCATGTAGCTGCAACGCCGTCGCGCTGACCATCGAGGTGATGGGTCCCTCCGTCGCCGTGGCGAGGATCTCAGCCTTGCGCTCGCCGGTGACGATCATCAGCAGCTCGCGCGACTCGAGGATCGTGCCCACGCCCATCGTAAGGGCGTAAGGCGGCACCGCCTCCGGGTCTCCGCCGAACATGGGCGCGTTCTGGCTGCGCGTGGTGGGTGTGAGGGCTACCTGGCGCGTGCGCGACATCAAGGCAGACAGCGGCTCGTTGAACCCGATGTGCCCCGTGCGTCCCAGGCCGAGGAGTTGGAGGTCGACGCCATCCGCCAGCTGGATCGCGGCCTCGTAGGCCCTCGCCTCGGCCGCCAGGTCGGTCGCCACGCCGTTCGGTAGGTGGGTGTTCTCCGGCTGCAGGTCGACATGGTCGAAGAGATGCCGGCGCATGTAGTGGTGGTACGACCTCTCGTCGTCCGGCGGCAGGCCGACGTACTCGTCAAGGTTGAAGGTCGTCGCTCGTGCGAAGGAGAGGCCGGCGTCTTCGTGCAGCGCCACCAGCTCGGCGTAGATGCCCTCCATGGTGGCGCCGGTGGCGCAACCTAGGACGAGGTCGGGCTTGTCACGCAGCCGGTCCGCGACGATGCGCGCCGCGAGGCGCTCGGCGGCCTTGGGCGTGGGAAGGATGAGGATCTCCACCCGGCCATCGTATCCGCGTCGTGCCGACCTATCTCAGCAGCATGGGGTCGTTCTTACCGGGGGTGGACCGAAGCCGGGCCTCGAGCGTCCGCGCCTGTTCGAGTGCGTACTCGGTGGCTGCCTTCTCACCACTGGCCAGCGCGTCCTCGGCGGAGCGCTTGAAGGCGAAGATGTCCATCTCGAAGGCCTGGGCGAGGCCCTTCTGGTTAGCTAGCGTCTCGATCTGTTCGATGGCTGACCTGAGTTGCGCCTTCATGTAGAAGGGTGCAGAGTCTTGGCGCATACCGCCCATACTTGAACAGCCAGCATGTCGGAAAAATCACACGGAGCGCAAGTGGGCGCCCTTCGTGACCCGATGAGAGACCCGGCGCCCGGGGGGCGCCGTCGCGGCCGCGGCTGGGCTCACCGGCGCGGGGGCAGCGGGTGGAGGGGGCCTGTGCTGACCCAGACCTCTTCGCCGACGCCGAACATCCCCCTCTCGGCCGGGTTCGTCTCGTGAGCCTCGACGACGTCGCCAGTCGCCAGACGCACCGCGTACTCGGCGTGGTTGCCGAGGAACGCGACTCGCTCGACCACGCCCTTGGCGCCCTTGCCGGCCTCACGCTCGAGGAGGACGGCCTCGGGACGGACCACGAGCTCCACCGTCTCGCCCACGCCCACTGGCGCCGCCGAACTGAGCCGAAGCCGGGCGCCGGCGACGTCGACGGTGTTCGGATCCAGCACCGCCCCGGTCAGGAAGTTCGCCTTACCGACGAAGTCCGCGACGAACCGGCTGCTGGGCCTGGCGTACAGGTCTTGGGGCGGTGCCGCCTGAACGATCGTGCCCGCGTTCATGACCACCACCAGGTCCGAGAGCGCCATCGCTTCGGCTTGGTCGTGCGTCACGTACACGCTCGTCACCCCCAGCCGTTGCTGGAGCTCCCTGATCTCTACGCGCATCTGCTCGCGCAGCTTCGCGTCGAGGTTGGACAGCGGCTCGTCGAACAGCAGGACGTGCGGTTCCAGCACGATGCAGCGTGCCAGCGCGACGCGCTGCTGTTGACCGCCAGACAGCTGACTGGGGGCGCGCCGTTCGAACCCGGCCAGCCCGACCAGCTCGAGAACGCGGTCGACACGCTCCCTGACGCTCTTCTCGGCGACGCGCTTCATCCTCAGGCCGAAGGCGACGTTCTCGAACACATCGAGGTGCGGGAAGATCGCGTACGACTGGAACACCATCGCGGTGTCGCGGGCGTTAGGGGCCAGCCTGTCCACGCGCTTGTCCCCGAAGTAGATCTCGCCGCCGGTCGGCTCCTCGAACCCGGCGATCATCCTCAGCAGCGTCGTCTTGCCGCAGCCGGAGGGTCCGAGGAGGGTGACCATCGTGCCCTTCTCGATGGCCAGGTCCACATCGTTGACGGCCACGACGTTCGGACCGCCATCGTGGCCGGGGAACTCCTTGCGGAGCCTCACGAGGCGAAGGTCTACCGGCACGCGAGCCTCACTCTCAGAACCTGACCGTGGAGGCAGCCGCGGCTCGGCGCCCGACGAGCGTGCCGATGATGCCGACCGCGACGAGCACGATCGCGAGCAGGACGATGCTGAAGGCCGCCGCTACCCCGAGCCGACCTGAGCCGACCTGGTTCAGGATCTGGACGGTCATGAGGTTCCAGTTGGCAGAGACGAGGAAGATGGCGGCGCTGATCGCTGTCATGGCGCGCACGAACGCGAACACCAGTCCTGAGAAGAAGGCGGGGGCGATCAGCGGTAAGGTCACCTTGCGGAAGGTCGTGACGCCGTCGGCCCCTAGGTTCTGGGCGGCCTCTTCGATAGACGGGTCTATCTGCCTCAGCACCGCGATGCCGTTCTGTATCCCGACCGGCACGTAGCGGAACACGAAGTTGAGCACGAGGATCGCGAGGGTCCCCGTGAGGATCAGCGGTGGCCGGTTGAAGGCGAGGATGTAGCCGATCCCCACCACGGTCCCGGGGACGGCGAAGTTCAGGATCGAGAGGAACTCCATCGGGCGCTTGCCCGGGAACACCCTGCGGACGACGAGGAAAGCGATGAGCATGCCCATCAGGCCGGAGACGGGGGTCGAAGCGACGGCCACGAGGACCGTGTCTTTCACGGTGTCCCAACCGACGTCGAAGACGTAGACGAAGTGACGCAGGGTAGGGGTGTAGTCGAACCCCCACACGGCCGTGCTGGCGCCGATGAGGATCACGCCGTAGAAGGCCACGACGACGAGCCCGAACAGCAGGACGCCGGCGTAGAGCAGCCACTTCCCGGCGGGGCCGACCGCCTTCGTGGTGGACGCGGTCGGCTTGCCGGTCACCGTCACGTACTGACGCTTGTTGATGTAGTAGCGCTGGATGGCGAAGGCGGTCAGCGACGGCACGAGGAGTACAGCCGCCAGCATCGCACCTCGCGGCAGGTTGAACGAGCCGGTGATCTCGAGGTACGCCTGTGGTGCGAGCATCGGGAACGCTGCGCCCGCCAGCACGAGAGGGTTGCCGAAGTCTGCCATCGACTCGATGAAGACGACCAGGAAGGCGCTCGCTACCCCGGGCAGCGACAGCGGGAGCACGACGCGACGGAACACCTGGCCGCGCGACGCGCCCACGTTCATGGCGGCATCCTCCAGGGTGGGGTTGATACCTGCGAGCACCCCTCTGAGGCTCAGGTAGGCGATCGGCGTGAACGTGAAGACCTGCGAGGCCACCACGCCCCAGAACCCGTAGATGCTGAAGTCGCGCAGCCCCAGGAGCTGACGCGTGATAACGCCGTTGAAGCCGAACAGGAACAGGATCGAGATGGCGCCGGAGAACGGTGGCGAGACGATGGGCAGGATCGTCGTGTTGTGAAGCACGCGTTTCAGCGGCACGTCCGTGCGCGACAGGGAGAAGGCGACGAGGTAGCCGATGACCACGCTGATCGCAGCGACCAGGGTAGCGACGCCCAGGCTGTTGCGCAGCGCGTTGCGGTAGAGCCGCCTCTCGGCGAGCAACTGATAGTTGTCGAGCCCCAGCCCTGTGCCCGTCGTGAAGCTCTGCCAGAGGACGAGCAGTATGGGGTAGAGCACGAAGACGAGCAGGGCCGCCAGGATCAGCACGACCAACCCGAACAGGATCGGGTCGCGCGCCAGGAGCCGGAGCTCCCTGACGGCCCTACTCATCTGCTACTGCCGGCCCTGCGCCGGGCTCACTGGCCGAGGACCTCCTCGACCCAGCGGTCGATGAGGCGCTGGCGCTCGGACGCGGCCTCCTGGGGGTCGAAGCTGACCAGGTTGATCGTGTCGAGAGAGGGCACCCCCTCCCCGGCGCTGACGTCCGGCCGGATCGGCATGAAGTACGTCTGCTGCTCCGACAGCGCGCGCTGTCCCGCTTCGGACGTCATCCAGTCAGCCAGCGCCTGGGCGTTCTCGAGGTTGGCGGCGCCCGCCAGGATCGACATGGCGGCCACCTCGTAACCGACGCCCTCCTCTGGGAAGACGATCGCGACCGGGAAGCCCTCGTCGATGAGGCGGAGGAAGCCGGGCGAAAACTGGATGGCGACGGCGGTCTCGCCCACGCCCAGGGCGCCGGAGGGGGCGGTGCCCGACTGCGTGTACGTCTGGACGTTGGCGTCGAGCTGGCTCATGAACTCGTAGGCCGCGTCCTCGCCCATCACCTCGCGCAGCGTGAGCACGAAGTTGTAAGCGGTGCCCGACGCCTGAGGCGATGGCATCTGGATGAGCCCCTGGTACTGCGGATCGAGGAGGTCCTGCCAGCTCGAGGGCACCTCGGCGCCTCTCTCCTCGAGGATGTCGGTGCGGACCCCCACGGCCATCGGGTTCATGTAGATCGCGTGCCAGTAGCCTTCGGCGTCCTTGAACTCCGCGGACAGGGCTTCGGCTCCCGCCGCGACGTAGGGCTGGGTCAGGCCGCGTTCCTTGGCCACGATGTGGTTCTCGCTGGGAGCGCCGAACCAGACGTCGGCCTGCGGCCGGCTGCTTTCCGCCTCGATGCGCGACAGCGCCGGCCCGGAGGAGAGGAAGACCATCTGCACGTCTATGCCGGTGTCAGCCGTGAACGCGTCGAGGAGCTTGCGGGCGTTCTCCTCGTCGACGCTGGTGTACACGACCAGGTCCTGTGCCGCGGCGATCGTGAGCAGCAACCCCGCGACTACCGTCAACAGCCTTCGATACATATCGTCTCCGTCCTGGCGCCGCGGCCGTCACGTCGAGCGCGGAGCCGTGTGCGAACTCCATGTTATTCACGGTTGCCGCGCGGTTCCGCAGGCACGACGGACCGAAGGTTCACCGTGACCCGGCACGTCGCGTGTCAGCTCGTGGGGTCGCGCCTCACCCGCACCTGTAGGTAACGTTCGCGTGTGGAGTAGAAGAGGCGTCTGGCGACGTCTCCGGCCAGCCGCGGCTCGGCGCTGGCGAAGAACTCGTCGAGGTGCACGTAGCCGCCAGCAGACGGGACCGGCTTCGACGGGTCGTACCTTCGCTCGAGCTCGTACCGGAGCGCCTGCAGGCACATATCTATCAGGTTCATGTCCCTGACGAAGACCGCCTCGGGCGAGGCCCTGTCCTCGTACTCTTGCCACGCCGACGCGACGGCGTCGGCGGCTGGCAGCGTCGACATGGCCTCTCGTTCAGCGCCCGCCTTGACCGCCTCCGGCACCTCCCGGTCCGCCGGGTCTGCCCTGGCTATGTGGTCGCCGGTCACGACCTCCGCCAGGTCGTGGACCAACGCGATGGTGACGGCGCGGCCGACGTCCACGCCGCTCTCCTCCGCGTAGAGCAGGCACAGGAGGGCCGTGCCGTACGAGTGATCGGCGACCGACTCCGGGCGGGCGACGTTCCTCAGCACCCAACCGGCACGCTCGACGTCCTTGAGCGCCGTCGCGGTGAACGCCAGCGCCAGGCGCGGCTCCAGCGCGGAGGCCATGTCGTTCGGCGCCGATCGAGCCGTCCGTTGGTGTTCGCCGTGGCTCACCGGCGAACGCCGTCCACCCACGCCTCGGGCACGGAGGAGTCGTCCAAGAGCAGCGCGTCCGCCAGTGTGCCGCTGCCCTCTGCGTACCGTCGCTGCACCGCTTGGCGCTTCTGCGCTGCGGCCTGGGAGCGGCCGATCGCGGCGTACGCGCCACAGGCACAGATCGTCGCTAGCCCGGCGAGCCACAGCGCCAGCCTCGGCGAGGTCGAGCTTGCCAACCAGCCGAGCGGACCGGAAGCCACTGCGATGCCGAGCGAGAACACGAGGGAGTGGACGCTGAGCATCGAGGAGCGCCTGGCCGAAGGGACCGCCTTGTGCAAGAGCGTGTCGTGAGGGACGTTCGAGGTGGCCAGCGCGAAGTAGACGATGCCAAGGCCCGCAGCCAAGCCGACAGACGAAGCCGAGACGGCGAACAGCAGCATGGCGCCGCCCCGCATGAGTAGGCTCACGCCGGCCAGGGCGGCCTCACCGCCGGGGAAGGCCTGCCCATAACGCATGACGGCCAGGCTGCCGGCCAGCACGGCCACACCGGCCAGAGTGCCGAGGACCGCGAAGCCCTGGCTGTCGGCCGCGGTGGCGCCCAACACCGTGGCAGCGATGGGCTGCCAGAACGTCTCGACGCTGACCATGGCGAGCCCGCTGGCGGCGGCTGCTACCAGCAACCATCTGATCACCGGCGTGTCACGTGACAGCCTGAGGGCATCGCCGAGGATCTGGGGCATGGCCGCGACGCCCTCCCGCAGGACCGCCGCGCTGGGCCTAGCCCGGGACGTCTCCTGGACGAGCGCGAGCGTCCAGAACCAGACGATGACCCGGACGCAGAGCCCCGCTGCCAGCGCGACGCCGAAGCCTGCCAGCGGCCACGGCAGGCCCAGCGGGGCCGCTAGGCTGGGCAGGAGGCCGCCGATCGCGGAGCCGGCGAGCATCCCCGCTGCCTGGGCGACGTCGACGGCGGCCAGGTGTGGCTGCAAGGGCGCGTTCGGTTCCAACCGTCCCAGCTCGTCGACGAACCAGGCGTCCATGGCGCCAGAGTGAAGGGCGGAGCCAATCCCTTGGAAGATGGCGTATACGATGGCGGTCACCGGCCCCATCACGAAGAGCAGGACTGCGAACGACGCCAACGTGAACAACTGCGATGCGAGCGCGACCGGTCGCCGACCGATCGCATCGGCCAGCCCGCCCGTCGGCAACTCGAGGAGGGCGACCAGCAGAGCCCTCACGGTGAAAGCCAGGCCCACCGTGGCTATGTCAAGGCCGCGCCCCGTCATGTGCAGGATCAGCACAGGCATGGGCAGGGCGATGGCCAGCTCCAAGGTGCCCGCCAAGGCCGCGTACCGCGACGTGAGCGCGCGCCCTCGCCCAGGCTTCACTGCGAGATTCCCCCCGTTCCGACCGGCGCTGCCGGCTCCCCCGCCAGAGGTCCAACGCTGCGCGCGATGATAACAGACGCCACCGACGCTCAATCACGCCGGGCGGTCACGAAGCGATACGTGGCTCGCCATGCGACCTCGGCGTCCGGGAGCTGGGCCAGGAACGCGGAGCGCACCCTGGCTATCTCGCTCGCGGTCAACTCCCGCGCCAGTAGCTCGCTGTAGCTGGGTCGGCCCTCACCGGTCCTGAACCAGGCTTCCACGGTCCGGCGCGGCAGCGTCTCGAGAGAGGTGAACGTCCGCTTCTCGATGAAGATGTCCGCCAGCCCTGCCGACTCCGCAGCCGCCCGGAGGCCCTCGTCGTCTGGCTCCTCCGCCGCGTAGATGGCCTCCTCGGCGGCTTCCAGCTTGCGCTGGAGGTCCGCGTCCCCGAGGTCCACCAGCCGGTGGAGCCGCTGAGCCGAGGAGCGGTCGACGTCGGCCAGGACCAAGCGCCCCTCTGCCGCCAACAGGGCGTAGACCTGCGCCAGCAGCGGTCGTGCATCGCCCCAGCCCAAGGCGTCACGACCCAACACGACATCGAAGCTAGGCAGCGTGCCCTCGTGGGCGGCAGCGAGGTCGGACCTGAGGTCCATCGTGGAGCGGGTCGCGACCACTGGACGCTGCAGCTCCGGCAGCCCTGCCGCGGCCTCAGCCAGAGCCTCCGCGTCCCCGGGGGTGCCGGCCAGAGCCCAGACCTGGCCGTCCGGAGCATGCCTCAGAGCCTCCCACGTCAGCAGACCGGTGCCGCCGTTGAGGTCGAGCACGATGTCGTGGCGGTCGACACGGGCGAGCCTGAAGATGTCGTCCCGAACCGCGGCCAGCCGCTCGCCTGCGCGCGACACCGCCCGTTCCAACCAGCGCTCGACCGGGCGCTCCGCCAGGGGGCGCCCGGGGACCTTGGGCCCTACAGACTGCAGCGCCTCGGCCTCTGCCAGCGCCGCGATCTGAGCCTCGCGCCGCCGCATGACCTCGGTCCTCACCGTCGCCTCGTAGCCGACCTCGCTGGGACGGTAGAACACCTTCCCCTGCAGCGCGGCGGGCAGGTACTGCTGGGCGACCCAGTGATCGCGGTAGGCATGCGGATAGAGGTACCCCTCGCCGTGTCCGAGGCCCTCCGCATCGCGGTTCGCGTCCTTGAGATGGTTCGGGACGTCGGCCTCGCGCTCGCTCTCGACGGCCGACAACGCGTCGAAGAACGCCAGCGTCGAGTTGCTCTTGGGCGCCGTCGCCAGGTACAGGGTCGCATGGGCCAGATGGAACCGCCCCTCGGGCATGCCAACGTAGTCGAACGCGCTGGCTGCCGCCGCCACGACCCCGAGGGCTTGAGGGTCTCCAAGGCCCACGTCCTCGCTGGCCAGTATCAGCAGGCGACGGAGGATGAAGCGGGGATCCTCGCCCGCGTACACCATCTTCGCCAGCCAGTAGAGGGCGGCGTCCGGATCGGAACCGCGCACGCTCTTGATGAACGCGCTGATCGTGTCGAAGTGAGCGTCGCCCTCCTTGTCGTAGAGGACGGCGCGGCGCTGGATCGACTCCTCGGCCACCTCGCGCGTGATCACGATGCGGTCGCCGGGACCGGCCTCGGTGGTCTCGACCGCGAGTTCGAGGGCGTTGAGCAGGGCCCTGGCATCGCCGTTGGACACGTTGACGAGGTGGTTCAGCGCGTCGTCCTCGATCGCGACGTCGAGGCGGCCATAGCCCCTGTCCGGGTCCTCGAGAGCCTGTCTGGCCACCGCGCGGAGGTCCGCGTCACCCAGCGGGGTCAGCTCGAAGACGCGGCTGCGACTCAGCAGGGCCTTGTTGACCTCGAAGTAGGGGTTCTCCGTGGTGGCACCGATGAGGACGACGGTGCCGTTCTCGACCCACGGCAGGAGGGCGTCCTGTTGTGCCTTGTTGAAGCGGTGCACCTCGTCGACGAACAGGATGGTACGTCTGCCCGTCTCCTTCGTCACCTGGGCTCTGGCTACCGCCTCACGGATGTCCTTGACGCCGGCCAAGACAGCGTTGATGGCGATGAAGTCGGCCCTCGTCGTGTTGGCGATGACGCGGGCGAGGGTCGTCTTGCCGGTGCCAGGAGGTCCGTAGAAGATCAGAGAGGAGAGCTGGTCAGCCTGGATCGCCCTGCGGAGCAGGCGTCCCGGACCCACGATGCGGTCCTGGCCGATGAACTCATCCAGCGTCCGCGGACGCATGCGGGCTGCCAGTGGCTCGGCAGTGGTCCCGGTGAACAGGCCAGCCTGCCGCTTGCCCTCCATGCCGACCGGGCTCAGCGCCGGTAGAAGGTCTCCAGGGTCAGAGTGTAGTCGCCCGACTCGCCGGCGAAGTACGTGCTCGCGGCGATCACGTAGCTGCCTGGCGTCAACAGGGCCACCAGCAACGAGTCGGTAGTGAAACCGTCGTCGTCGTTGGTCGCGACGATGTTGCCGTCGGCGTCGTAGAGGATCAGAGCCGCGTCCAGGTCTGACGAGGTCATGCTCGCGAGCAGCAGCAGCTCCTCAGCCACCTCGAAGCTGAAGTACTCGGCGCCACCCGCGAACGCACCCGGTGCGGGCGCCATATCAGCGGCTATCGCCGAGGTCAGCGTCGCGGGCAGAGCGATGGGGGAGGCGGTCTCGGCGCCCCCGCGTACGCGCCCGCTGGAGAGCACGTAGGTACCCAGGTCGAAGTCGGACCAGCCGCTGACGACGACCACGTACCTTCCGCCAGCGTCCGCCAGGAAGCTGGTGCTCACTCCGCCCATGTCGTCACCGAAGTCGTTGAACGCCACGAGCGCGCCACCGCCGTCGAACACGCTGATCACCGGGACGAAGTCGGCGCTGTCCACCCTCAACGTCACCTTCTCGCCGGCCGAGACGGCGAGCGCGTACATGTCCAGACGGCTGCCGTCCTTGAAGTTCTGCCCGTCGGACTCGGTCAGTTCACCACTGACCTCGTCGCCGGGAGAGATGGCAGGAAGCTGGAAGAGGTAGTAGTTCGGAGCGGTGAGAGGTTGCTGCGCCTGCCCGATGGCGCCCAGGGTCGCGATGACCACTAGCGCCCCCAACGTCCGCCTCGCCTGTGCTTTAGCCACGAGCCCAGGGTACTCCGGCGGGACGCGGCCGGTACACGGCTCGCGGGCGAGGTCAGAAGAGACCCGGCTGCTCAGAGCTTCCGGGTACCCGGAACGCGGACGCGTCGAGCGACCTGCGGTCCCTGTTGAGGCCGAGGCGCCTGCAGGTGAGGTGGAAGAGGTCCCTGACCC
Source organism: Deinococcaceae bacterium (assembly GCA_040256005.1). GTDB lineage: Bacteria > Deinococcota > Deinococci > Deinococcales > Trueperaceae > DASRWD01. The sequence continues at coordinate 17,224 of JBDZWC010000001.1, forward strand.
GCTCCGCATTCTCGCCCGAGCCCTTCATGCGGCGGCCGAAGACGCTGTCGGCCACTCGGCCGCCGTGAGCTTCCCTCACACGGTTGAGCACCTTGTCCTTCCGCAGCGGGTAGTTCGTCTCCAGCCACTCCTCGAACACCTGCGACACGGCGCCGGGCAGCCGGAGCAGCGTGTAGCTGGCGCTCTGAGCGCCAGCTGCGGCCACGGCAGCGAGGATGTCGGGGACCTCGTGATCGGTGAGGCCCGGGATGATGGGCGCGACGTTCACGCCGACCGGCACACCGGCCTCGGCGAGCCGCGTTACCGCGGCCAACCGGTTCGCGATCGTGCTAGTGCGTGGCTCCAGCTTCGCGCGCAGCCCCTCGTCCAACGTGGTCACCGATACCGCCACGTGCGCTCCGTTCCAGGCGGCCATCTCGGCTAGGACGTCGAGATCGCGCGTGACGAGGGCGTTCTTGGTGATGAGGCCCACCGGGTTCCTGAACCGAGCCAGCACCTCCAGTACGGAGCGGGTGATCTTCAGCTTGCGCTCGATGGGCTGGTAGGGGTCCGTGACGCCGGAGATGGCGATGACCTGCGGCGTCCAGTTGGGAGACCGCAGACGTCGCTCCAAGAGGGCGGCCGCGTTGCGCTTGACGAGGATGACGCGCTCGAAGTCGAGGCCGGCCGAGAAGCCCAGGTACTCGTGCGTCGGCCGGGCGTAGCAGTAGGCGCAGCCGTGCTCACAGCCGCGGTATGGGTTGATGCTGACGTCGAAGCCGATGTCCGGGCTGTTGTTGCTGGCTACCGCCGACCGCGAGGTGTCGTCTAGGTAGCGGGTTCTGACGTGGAGGTCGTCCTCGCTGACCTCCTCCAGGTCGAGCTCCACCTCCAGCCGTGTGAACCGGTTGCCGGTGTTCAGTCGCGCGCCCCGGCCGCGATGGGCCCGGGGGTCGGGGAGAGCAGCCCGTTCGTCCTCGGCAGACATGCCTCAGATACTAAGGTATGGACGCGACTACGGGGTGAGCCGACCGTACGCACGGTGCGGCCAGCCCCGGCGATGTAACCTGTCCCGTCATGCCCGAGACCACCTCGCCGCGCGAAGCGGCGCGTAGCAAGCGCGGCCGCGCGGCCGAGAAGGTAGAACCGGCCACCTGGCAGCAGAAGCTGTGGCGGGAGGTCAGGGGGTACGCCGAGGCCCTGGCCATCGCCTACCTGGTGGTCACGTTCGTGTTCACGACGGTCGGGGTCATAGGGAGCTCGATGGAGCCGAACCTCAACGGCGGCTCGGGCCGGGGCAACCTCCTCCAGTCGCTGTTGACGGGGGACAGGGTCTTCATACCCAAGTTCGACACGTGGTTGAGGCGCATGGGAGTGCTCGGCGAGTACGAGCGCGGCGCTGTGGTGGTCCTGAGGGAACCCGCCAACGCTCCGACCGCGTTGACGACCGGCAAGCGCAACTTCTTCATCAAGCGTGTTATCGGTCAACCCGGCGACCGGGTGAGGATCGAGAGCGGTCAGGTGTACGTCAACGACGTCGCCGTCGATCAGAGCTTCATAACCGACGCCGGGACGGTACCAGTGGCTCCCGTCGACTTCCCGGAGGTGGTCGTGCAGGACGGCGCGGTCGCCGCGATGATCACCTCGTTCCAGAGGGCGCCAGACGGCAACTGGCTGCCACGCCTGGGTGGCTCGCCGGTGAACGCCGACGACCCCAGGGTTCAGCTCTTCTACGGCAACGTGATCGGCAACGTGGTCGTGCCGCCGGGCACACCGGAGGGGGAGCCGGTGGTCCTCGACTTCGTCGTCCCGGAAGGTACCTACTTCGTCATGGGCGACAACCGCTCGCCCACCGGCAGCGAGGACTCGCGCTACTTCGGGCCGGTCGACTCGATAGCGATCGCGGGCCGGGCCACGGCTGTGATCTGGCCGCCGAAGCGCGATGGCGAGTGGAACTGGCGGCTGTTGCCGGCGCCGGAGGGCTTCGCAGCCGTCCCGGACTCCGACTAGCGCCTATCGCGGCGAAGACCGCGACTCGGTCCAGCGTCCACCCACCTGCACGTGCGGCACCCACGCCACGCCGAAGAAGCGTACGGCGATGTCCCGGGTCGTCGGCCTGACGACGACCTCCTCGAGCTGGATCGCCTCGGGACGCACGGTGCCGGCTTCCAGCGCCTCCAACTCGGCCTGTAGCTCACTTTCCAGGTCGGCGTACTGGCGTCGAGCGTCCTCCAGCCTCTCCTTGGCTCTCTGCACGTCTCCGAAGTCCTTGACACCCGTCGACGCCTTGTTGAGCGTCGTCGACAGCGAGCGGCGACCTCCGAAGATCGCCCCGATGACGTTCCCCGCCACGCTCGCAGCCCGTGCCTGGAACTGTTGCTGTTCGCGCGAGACCGCTTGTTCCTCGCGCAGCATGCGGCGCTCGACCGTGTCGAGCCTGGAGGCGTACCTGGACCTCAGCCTGGCGATCGCCTCGTCACGCAGCTCGCGGGCAGCTTGAGCGCAGCGTAGCCGGAACTCCTTCTCGCTCTCGGAGGCCTGCGCGGTGAGCTTCGTCGCCGGGTCCCTGAAGAGGCGCAAGGCACCCTCCGTGCGCAGCCAGCGCTCGAACAGTTCCTGCCAACCCTTCACGTCCTTCGGTCCTAGTGGTACCGCCGCCAGCGGTGCGAAGGCCGAGCCCGGCAGCGGACCGCCGAGCGCCCCATCGAGGTCGACCGCGACGGCTTCCGCGCGGGACCACTCGACGGGAGACGGACCCTCCACGGGTTCGAGGCGCAGCGCAACCCTGCGCTCTTCGTCGACCCCGTGCGTCTGGGAATGGTAGTAGACGTCCGCCACGCCCAGCAGGAACGGGAAGTACCTGACGCCCTCTTCTCCTGGGGCAGGAGGCAGGAAGACCTCGGGCAGGTGCGGAGGCAGGACGGGTCGTGAGACGTCTGCCGGCGCTGTGGGGGCGGCCTCCGACCGGGCGATGGGCCGCGGTGTTCCCGCCGCGATCGTGGACCGCGGGCCCTCGGCAGGCACCCGGCCCTGCTCCGCCGACATCGTCGACTCCGCGGCGAGCCCGGCCGCGGCGAGACGACCGATCTGCTGCCTGGACAGGGGGCCTGCCAGGTACGACATCGCCCAGCGGGTCTGGAACACGACAGGCTCGGACCGGTGCACGGAGCGCACCACGAACGTCCTCTTGGGCAGGGACGAGATCGTCGCCCCCAGCGCCGCCACGTCCGTTCCGTCGTCCGCGGAGCGGAGACCGTCGAGCAGCCTCTGTCTGTCCCTGTCGGTCTGCAGCCTGCCGATGAACCATGTGCCCGCGTTGGACAGCGCCTTGTAGTCGAGGTCGACGGGGTTCTGGGTCGAGAGGGCGAGCCCGACGCCGAAGGCGCGAGCCTGTTTCAGCAAGGTGAGAAGGGGGCGTTTGGTGGGAGGCTCCGCGACGGGCGGCATGATCCCGAAGAGCTCGTCGACGTACACGAGGGCTCGCAGGCTCGTGGTGCCCGTCAGCGAGCGCGTCCAGGCGACGACCTCGGAGAAGAGGAGCGTGAGGAAGAAGGTCCGCTCGGCGTCGCTGAGGTGACTGATGGTGATGACCGCGATGCGCGGTTTGCCGTCGCGACCGTAGAGGATCTCCTGGAGGTCGAGGGGCTGCCCCAGCGTCCAAGCCGCGAAGCTCGGAGATGCCAGCAGAGCGTTCAGAGCTAGCGCCAGCTTCGTCCTCTCGGGAGAGGGGAAGACGGTCTCCAGGTCCATGACGCCCAGCCGCGTCACCGGCGGTTCCTGCACCGCCCTCACCAACGCGGCGAGGCTCAGTTCCTGACCTTCCCGCCACGAGGCGTCTATTACCGCGGAGATCAGTAGATGCTCGCGACCGAGGGGATCGGCGTCGCGCCCGACCAGGGCGAGCAGGCTCGCTGTCGTGTTGGCGAGCTTCTCGGCCAGCGCCTCGGCGTCCTCCATCACCGCTGCCGGTGGCGGCGCGAACGACGACAGCACAGAGAGTGGTGTCCCGGCAGTCGAACCCGGTGTGTACACGGTCACGTCGGCCGAGCCCTTCAGACGCTCGATGCGATCGGGCCCCTGGCCCCAGGACGCCAGTCCTTCCCGCCAGCGCGACGCGACTCCCTCGGCATAGACAGACATGTCTGTACCCTCGCGTTCCGCCTCGCGAGGGTCTATCCACGGAGCGAAGTCCTGCGCCGCCAGATCGGGGAACCGCAACGCCAGGTTGCCCATGTCGCCCTTGGGGTCCACCACGAGTACGGGGATGCCGTCGAGCGCGGCCTCCTCGATGAGCCCCACGCCCAAACCGGTCTTCCCACTGCCCGTCATGCCGACGATGACCGCGTGCGTCGTCAGGTCGGAGGCGTCGTACATGAGCGGCTCCGGCGTCCGTTCGAAGCCGTCGTCGACTACCGCCCCCAGGTAGAAGGTGCCAAGGGCGTCGAGGTCTGTCATGTCACTCCTCTGGTCCTGCCGCACTGCGACCCGAGGGTCGAGTCCTTCGCGCCACCATACCGGCCCTGACGAGGCCTGCTGCCGTCCCGGCCGGGTCGGACCCGGATGGTAGAATCGTGAGCCGTACCCGCCGGGGTCCTCCGCGCGCGCATCCCAATGGCAAGGGGGCGACCGTCGGCGGGCGAGCGGTAGCCGCTGTCCCGCGCCGAAGACGAGAGGTAACCAGTGAAGACCTTCTACATCATCGACGGGCACGCCCAGCTCTTCCGCGCCTACTACGCGCCGTTCCGCGACCTGACGGGTCCGGGCGGGGAGCCGGTGAAGGCCGTCTACGTCTTCACCCAGCTCCTCATCAACCTGCTGAAGAACATCCGTCCCGACTACGTCGCGATCGCGTTCGACGTCAGCGACTCGACGACCCTCAGGAAGGGTGACTTCGCCGAGTACAAGGCCAACCGGGACGCGGCACCGGACGACCTCCACGCTCAGTACGCCCGGATCAGGCAGGTCGTGGCAGCTATGGGCATCGCGGTCTACGAGAAAGAAGGCTACGAGGCCGACGACGTGATCGCGACGATCGCCGAGCGTCTGAAGGGGGAAGACGTCGAGCTGCGTATCGGCAGCAAGGACAAGGACCTGCACCAGATCCTGACGTCCAAGGTGAAGCTGTGGGACCCCTCCAGCGGCGAGCTGTTGGACCCGGAGTCCCTCATCGCGTCACGTGGCTACACACCGGAGCAGTCCGTCGAGGTACAGACCTTGACCGGCGACAGCACGGACAACATCCCTGGCGCGAAGGGGGTGGGCGTGAAGACCGCCGCGAAGCTCATCGCCAAGTACGGTTCTGCCGAGGCCGTGATGGAGAACCTGGAGGACCTCACACCCAAGCTCCGCGAGAACCTCGCGGCGCACAGGGAGGTCATGCCGCTGACGCGTCGCCTGGTCACGCTGGATCGCGACGCTCCGATCGAGTTCGACCTGCAGGAGTGTGTGACGCCTTCGGTCACTCGTCGTGACGTGCGTCAGGTGTTCGAGGAGCTGGGCTTCCGGACGTTCCTGGAGCAGATAGAGGTCACCGAGGCTGGCGCGGTAGCGCAGGCCACTCAGGAGACCCCCTCGGACGTCGAGGCCGCCGGCATGGAGGTCGACTACCGCGTCGTCAACACGCAGGAGGCCTTCGATGCGTTCGTGGCCGAGCTCGCGGCGCAGGAGAGCTTCGCTCTCGATACCGAGACGACCGCCCTCAGCGCGGTAGATGCCGACATCGTGGGCTACGTCTTCAGTTGGCAGGCCGGGACTGGTTGGTACGTCCCGGTCAGGGGAGAGCACGGCGAGACTCTAGACCCAGACACGGTCGCCAAGGCGCTGAAGCCGATACTCGAGAACGAACGGACCCTCAAGGTAGGGCAGAACCTCAAGTACGACCTGATCGCGCTCGAGCGGGCGGGGATAGAGCTCAAGGGCCCGCTGTTCGACACGATGGTGGCCGCAGCGCTGTTGTACCCGGGTCGTCGGACGTACGGGATGGACGACCTAGCCCGCGACCTGCTCGGGGTCATTACGACACCCATCACGGAGCTCATAGGGAAGGGCAAGGACCAGCTCTCGATGCTCCAGGTCCCGCTCGACCAGGTCGCGCGGTACGCCGCGGAGGACGCGGACATCACTTGGCGCCTCTACGAGCTGCTGGCGAAGGGCATAGATGCCGAGCCGGTCGACGCCGCCGATGCTGCCAGCCGATCACGTGCGGCTGGGACGGAGGCCAGCCTCAAGCAGCTGTTCACCGAGGTCGAGATGCCACTGGTACGCGTCCTTTCCGACATGGAACGGGCCGGAGTGAGCCTCGACGCGGACCTTCTCAAGAGCTACGCCGGCACGATCAAGCAGCGTATCGACGAGCTGCGCACCCAGATGGTCGACGTCGTGGGTGAGGAGTTCAACCCGGACTCGCCGAAGCAACTCTCCGAGATCCTCTTCGACCGGTTGGGCATGCGGGTGGTCAAGACCACCAAGACCGGCCGGTCGACGGACGCGGAGGTGCTCGAGACCCTGGCGGCCGAGACCGACCACCCTCTCCTTCCCCTGCTCCTCGAGTACCGCGAGCTCAACAAGCTGCTCGGCACCTACCTGCTGCCCTTGCCCGGGTACCTCAGCCCCACCACGGGCCGGCTGCATGCGTCGTTCCACCAGACGGGCGCGGCCACCGGCAGGCTCTCCTCCTCCGACCCGAACATCCAGAACATCCCGATCCGCACGGCGGCCGGTCGCGAGATCCGCCGGGCGTTCCGCGCGCGCGACGACGACAGCGTGCTCATCACCGCGGACTACTCGCAGGTGGAACTGCGCATGCTGGCGCATTTCTCCGACGATGCCGAGCTGACCAAGGCCTTCAACGAGGGCCTCGACATCCACGCGTACGTCGCCTCACAGGTGTTCGGCGTGCCCATCGAGGAGGTCACGTCGGACCAGAGGCGCGTGGCCAAGACCGTGAACTTCGGGATCGTCTACGGCCAGACGGCGTTCGGCCTGGCCCGGACGCTGCGTATCCCGCGCGGTGAGGCGCAGAGCTTCATCGACGAGTACAAGGAGCGCTACACCGGCCTGGACAAGTTCCTGCGGACCTGCGTGGCGGAGGCCGAGGACCTTGGTTACGTCACCACGATCATGGGCAGGCGCCGCGACATCCCGGAGATCCGGTCGCGAAACCGCAACCAGCGTTTCCTGGGAGAGCGCCTGGCGATCAACACCGTGATCCAAGGCAGCGCCGCCGACCTCATCAAGGTCGCGATGATCAAGCTCAACCAGCGGCTCAAGACCGAGTGCGAGGGCGCGCATCTACTGATCCAGGTGCACGACGAGCTCGTCCTCGAGGCCCCGCGCGGGGTGTCGCAGAGGACCCTAGAGGCCACCGTAGACACGATGAGCGGCGCCCTGCCGCTCAGGGTGCCGCTCAAGGTCGATGCCGCCATCGGGCCCAACTGGCTCGAAGGCAAGTCCTAGTCGCTCGTCTCGTTCGCTCCGTCGCCGTCGTCAGCGCCCGGAAGGGCGTCCTCGCCCTCCGGTGCCGGCGCGGGCGCGTCCAGCTCGGGGGCGTCTTCGGCCGGCTCGCCACCCTCGGCCATCAGCCGCGCGGACTCGCGAGCGAACCACTGGTAAGCCTGCACGTCCGGCGCCAGCTGCCTGGCCCTTTCGTACGCCAGGTTCGCGTCCTCGTAGAGCTCCTGTTCGAAGTAGACGCGCCCCAGCCAGGCCCAAGCCGCCGCGTAGTCATCGTTGCGGGCGGTGGCCGCCGCGAAGCTGTTGCGTGCACGCGTGAGGTCACCGGACTCGTAAGCGGCCACCCCGGCGTAGAAGTTGTTGGTGGCGTCTATGCCCCAGCGAGCCTGCGCCTGAGCGAGCTCCAGGAAGTACTGCGCGCCCGGCGAGTCGGGCTCGAGCTCGACGACCGTGCGCCACGCGGCCACAGCCTGCTCGGGAAGCCTCAGTTCGAGGAGGATCCGACCGAGCCAGCGGTGCGCCTCGACGTTGTCAGGCACGACCATGGTGATCTCTTCGTAACGCTGCGCGGCCAGCTCCAGGTCACCGACCTGGTAGGCGGCGTACGCGTACTCGATGGCGGAGTGGCCGAAGAGCTCGGCGTCATCATCCCTGAACTCGCCGCCGGCTCCCAGGAACGCCTGCCACATGTCCACGGCGGGACCGTGCCAGTTCGAGAGGCTGTAGGCCCGCGCGAGGAAGCGCATCGGCTCCGGGTGGCCGGGAGCCAGGTCCATCGCGGTGCGCCCTTCGGCGAATGCTTGACGCCACAGGGGCCGGTCGGGGTACTGCGCGTCGTAGGTCGCGAGCGCCTCTGCCACGAGCGCCTCGCCGCGGTCGAGCGCCTCGGCCGCGTTCTGCGGCAGCTCCTGAGCGGTGGCCATGCCCAGGAGCGCTGCCGCGACGAGCCCGAGCACGTACAGCGCGACCGTTCGCCCGGCTCGGCGCGGGGCGTGAAGATCCGTGTACATTCCGCACCTCCGTACGGGGACACACACTGTCCCCGGAGTGAGACTCTCGCTCACTCTCCTGTCCGAGCGTATCGCGCGGTCATTAGAACGCTGGACGCCCGGCAGACGTCAGTTGGACTCGCGGGTGCCCGACGCCCCGAGAGGGGAGGAGGCTGTCAGGCTGGCCACGCCGCCGGCGTGGCGTGGCGGCAGGATGTTCTCGCTGGTGGTGGGCCGAGAGAACAGGAACCCCTGCCCGAACCTGACCCCCTGTGCGATGAGCCATGACCTCTGGCTCTCGGTCTCGATGCCCTCGGCCACGAACGGCGTGCCGATGCCTTTGGTGAAGATCTTCACCGCTCTCAAGAGGTGCTCGTCCTTGAGCGAGGTGCCGATGCCCTGGGTGAAGCTGGCGTCCAGCTTGAGGAACGAGATCGGCAGGCGGTCTAGGGTCGTGAGGGACGAGTAGCCGCGACCGAAGTCGTCGAGGGCGATGCCCACGCCGGTCTGCCTCACGCGCTCGAGCACCCCGGCGCTCTGGCCGTAGTCGTCGAGCGCGGTCCGCTCGGTCACCTCGAGGACCAGCTTGTCCGCGGGCGCACCGGTCTCCTCGATCAAGCGCTCTATGTAGGCGGGCAGCGTGGGGTCGGACAGCGTCTGGGCGGCCATGTTCACGGTCACGACGACGTTGGAGCCGAGCCGGGACCAGACCGCCAGTTGGGCCGTGGCCTCCCTCAACGCCCAACGGTCGAGCCTGTCGATGAACCCGCTGCGCTCCGCCAGGTCGACGAAGGTGGAGGGCGAGATGGGTCCCCTCGTCGGGTGCTCCCAGCGCAACAGCGCCTCGAGTCCGACGATCTCACCGGTGGCGATGTAGCAGATGGGCTGGTACGCGATCGTCAGCTCCTCGCGCTCGACCGCGTCACGCAGGTCCGACTCGAGGTAGAGGCTGTGTCGACGGGCCGTGTCGCTCTCGGGTCGGTAGAAGGCGATCGACGTCCGGACCTGTTTCGCACGGTACATGGCCATCTCGGCTCGTTGCAGCAAGCCGTCGAGGTCGACGGCGTCGCGAGGGAACAACGCCACCCCCGCGCTGGCTTCCAACCGGATGTCGCGACCGCCGCCCCGGAAGGGGTTCGCGACGGCGCCCACCACCCTCTCCGCCGCCGCCCTCGCCGCGGCCTCGTCTGACGCCGAGAGCAGCACAGCGAAGTCGTCGCCGCCGATGCGCGCTACGTAGTCGCCGCCGCGGACGACGGCGCGAAGCCGGTCAGCCAGGTCACGTAGCAGGCGGTCGCCCTCGGAGCGACCCAGCGTGTCGTTCACGGCCTTGAACCTGTCTATGTCAAGGAGGACCAGTGCGGCTGGGCGCCCGTTCTTGGCGCTGCCATCGAGCACCGCCTTCGAGGCGGCGCGCAGGTAGCTGAAGTTCGGCAGCGCCGTGATCGCGTCGAAGAACGACCGGCGGGCCAGGCGCGTCGTGAAGAACGCCGTCAGGGCGATGAGCAGCAGCGACAGGCCGACGATGATGAGGACGATCATCCAACGAGCCAGGGACATGTCACTGGAGATCGGGCCGAGGTCGTGGCTCACCTCGAGGACGCCGGCGACGGCGCCCTCCGGGTAAACCAGTGGTATCAGGACGGCGTAGGAACGCACCGATTCGCCCGTGGCCATCGGCCCGACCGGCTCCTCGTTGCCCAGCAGCCTGGTGTCTCTTTGGCCGGCCAGCGACCGCCTAAGCTCCGCGTCAGGCGTCGGTACCGTGCCGACGAGCTCCCTGTCGTCGTCGTCGTAGACGACAGTGCCGTTCTCGTCGTAGACCCTGACACCGACCGTGTTGGGGTTGCGCCTGACGACCGTGTCGAAGTAGGTCCACGCTACCTGGGCGTCAGCCACGTCGCCCCGGACGATCAGCGCTTCACCCCTGGTCGAGTACGCCAAGCCGCTCTGCCTGAGCACCGCCGCTGCGTTCGCGGCGACCTCGACCGAGCCGGCCTGGGCGACGTGCTCAGCCACGCGCCTGGAGACGAAGCCCGCGGCCAACCAGGCGATGAGCAGGGTCGGCAGCAGTATCAGCACGCCGGCGGTGACGAGGTAGCGCCGCACGGGGTCCGCCTTGAACACCACGTGCTTCTTGGTGTCCTTGGGGGGCCCTTGGCGTGGATGACGGGAGGTGGTCGGTTCGCCGCGTGTCGGCGAAGGGTGGGCCGACATCTGGGTAATCTTCGCATCCGTTGCGTGAGGGCGCCGTGAGCGTCGCGCTATGATGCCCGTCCGCTCGCGACGGTCCACCAGGGTCTCGGGGCGGCCTGAGAGTTGGAGTTGATCCTAGATGCGGATCTTGGTCAGCAACGACGACGGCATCTTCAGCCCGGGGATCCTCGCCCTCGCGCGGGTCGCCAGGGAGTTCGGGCAGGTGCGTATCGTGGCTCCCGACGTGGAGCAGTCCGCCATGAGCCACGCGATCACCGTGAGGCGACCCCTTCACTACACGAAGACGCCCCTCAACGGGATGGAGGCCTACCGCGTGGACGGCACTCCGGCCGACTGCGTCGCCCTCGGCACGCACCATTGGGACGAGGTGGACCTGGTGCTCACCGGCATCAACCTGGGCCACAACCTGGGTCACAACATCTGGCACTCCGGCACCGTGGCAGCGGCCAAGCAGGCGGCGTTCCTCGGGATCAGGGCGATCGCCTTCAGCGCCCGCTACAGCGACGAACCGCCCGACTACGACCTGTTCGCCCCACACGTGCGCGAGGTCATCGACCGGGTCACCAGCAGCGAAGCTCCCATCCTCCTCAACGTGAACTTCCCCGACGATCCCAAAGGCGTGCTGTGGACGAACATGTCCGTCCGCCACTACGAGGGTTTCGTGATACCGGGCGAGGACCCGATGGGACGGCGTCACTACTGGTTCGCCGAGGAGCCTCGGGAACGCCTCGAGGAAGGGACCGATCGCTGGGCCGTCGAGAACGGCTTCGTGTCGATCACACCGCTCAGGCTCGACCTGACCGACGAGGTCGCGTTGCGCCACGCACGGGCGTTCCAGCCAGCGAGCTGAGGCTACCCGCCGGCCCCGAACTCGAGTCGGGGCTGTGCGGCAGCGGAGGCTGCTTCCGACAGCTCGGCCACCGCCACGCCCAACAACCGCACCGGCGCCCTCGGCCCCTCGGTCTCGAACGCCAACCTGCGCGCCAGTACCAGCAGGTGGGCACGCTGCGAGAAAGGTACCGGTTCGGTGTGGCTGCGCGTCACCGTGCGGAAGTCGTCGAAGCGGATCTTGACAGTCACCCGTCTGGCCGCCAGGCCGCGCCGTTCCAGGCTGGTCATCACGTCCGCACACAGTTCCTGCAGTACCGCGTCGAGACCGGCGTCCTCCGTGATATCCACGTCGAACGTGGTCTCCGATCCGATCGACTTGCGGGGCTGGTTCGGTACGACGGGCCTGTCGTCGATGCCGTTGACGATGTCGTGCAGGAACGCGCCGAACTTGCCCAGGGCGGCCTCGAGTCGCTCGCGCCCTGCCGCCTTGAGGTCGGCTCCCGTCGTCAGGCCGAGGCCGCGCAGTTTCGCGGCCGTGCGAGGTCCCACGCCGTGGAACCGCTCGACAGGCAGCGGCATCAGGATCGCATCGGCCTCATCCGGGGTGATCACGCTCAGGCCGTCCGGTTTCGAGAGGCCGCAGGCCAGCTTGGCCAGGAACTTCCCCGTCGACACGCCAGCCGATGCCGTGAGCCCGGTCGCCTGCTTCACCTCGGCCTTTATCGCGCGCGCGATGAGCGTGGCCGAGGCCGGACCCTGCTTCGGCTGCGTGACGTCGAGGTATGCCTCGTCGAGGGCCAGGGGCTCGACCAGGTCGGTGTAGCGGTGGAAGACCTCCCTCACCTGGGACGAGACCCCCCTGTAGACGTCGAACCGAGGTCTGACGACGAGCAGCTCCGGACACGCCCGCAAGGCGCGAGCCATCGGCATGGCGGAGCGCACGCCGAAGGCACGCGCCTCGTAGCTGGCGGCCGCCACGACGGCCCGCGGTCCGGTACCGCCGACCGCTACGGGCTTGCCGCGCAGCTCCGGTCTGTCGCGCTGCTCGACCGAGGCGTAGAAGGCGTCCATGTCGACGTGGACGATCTTCCGCACGGCCTCACGCAGCCCGAGCCTGTCGCAGGTGAACGGCCCTGAGGACCGCCAGGGTCAGCGCGGCATCGGCTCCGCCACGGTGTGATTGTGACCCCGCCAGCACGCCCTCTACGACAGCGGCACGCGACAGCCGCAGGCCGCCGCTTCCCACGCCGCGGCAGACCGCGTAGGCGCGCATCGCGCACTCGAAACCGGGTAGAGGGTGCGGGATCGCCCAAGCACGGCTCGATTGCACGACGAGACGCTCATCGAACGCGGCGTTCCAGGCGAGGACCCGGCGGCCTGCGAGAGCGTCGGCCAGGTCGTCGACGACCTCCGGCCAAGTGGGCGCGCCGCACAGCCGCTGCCAGGTAAGGCCGTGGATGCGCGCCGCTGCGGCGGGGACTCGACCGAGCTTGGGCCTCACCAGGCTCTCGAACAAGACGTCGCCGTCGCTCCCGACGGCCGCGACCTCGACGACCTCGTCCCGGGCAGAGAGGCCGGTCGTCTCCACGTCGATGATCGCGAAGCCTTCGCGGAACAGCTCGGTCAACCAGCGCCGCGGCTCGCGCCCCAGCGAGGGCTGGCGCCAACGGGCTTGAGGAGCGGGGGTGTAGTTGCGGACGCGCCTCGCTTCGGCGATGCCAGCCGCGGTCGCGCGTCGAGCGGCCCGGCTCGCGGCGGCACCGTCCGCGGGCGCACCGCGCGGTCTGAGCCACATGTCGCCACGTAGGCGACGCGCCTCGGTCGTGCTGTAGAGCGCCACCACCCCGGACGAGGTCTCGAGCCAGCCAGCCACCGCTCCGCGCACGTGGTAACCGTGCCGGGCCAACTCCGCTTCGGTTCGCAGGTCGCGAGGCACCTCGGCCGGCCGTACGAAGACGCGTGTGTCGCGTGCCGGGTCCGGTCCAGCCGGTCGTTCTCGCGTGTCGTCGCCGCTCAACTCGCGCACAATCCTACCCCCGGCGCAGCGGCGGGCCGCCGGCGGCCCGATCGAGCCTCGCGCCTATGATGAGGGCGATCTTCGATCCGGAGGTGCTGCCATGCAGGCGAGACGGACCGTCAGACAGCTCGTGCACGACAAGGGCGTCGCCGTCTACACGGTGTTGCCGGACGAGACGGTGTTCAGGGCGTTAGAGGTCATGGCCGAGCACGACGTCGGAGCGCTGGTCGTCGTGGACGAAGGCGCCGTCGTCGGCGTGTTCTCCGAACGCGACTACGCACGCAAGGTCATACTGCTGGGCCGTGGCTCCCGCGACCTGGCGGTGCGCGTCGTCATGTCGGGAGACGTAGTCACCGTCGGGCCGGAGCAGACGGTCGCCGACTGCATGCGACTGATGACCGACAACCGTGTCCGTCATCTGCCCGTGGTGGAGGACGACCGGTTGGTGGGGATCGTCTCGATCGGGGACGTCGTCAAGGCCGTCATGTCGGAGCAGGAGTTCCTGATCGAACAGCTGCAGGAGTACATCTCAGGCGGCTTGCGTTAGTGAGTGGGGCGCTATTCCGCGTCCACGAGGCACTTCCTTCCTTATGACATAAAGGACTATCAAAACTGTCGCCATGGTGCTACCGTGACAGCGGGAGCACGACATGCCGAACAGATACGTACTCGTCGGCGGTGGGCTCGCGGCGGACGCGGCCGCCAAGGCCATCCGCTCAGCCGACCCCCAGGGCAACATCACGTTGGTGACGGCCGAGGAGGTCGGGCCGTACCGGCGGCCGCACCTGACCAAAGCGCTGTGGAACGGCGGGACGCTCGACAAGGCGATGCTGAACACGCACAAGCATGGCGTGGAGCAGCTGGCCGGCCGTACCGCCACCGCGATCGACACGGGTTCCAAGGTCGTCGCGCTCGACGATGGTCGAGAGCTGCCGTACGACCAGTTGCTCATCGCGACGGGGGCGCACGCCCGCACCCTGCCCGGTCTTCCAGCGGGTGGGCCCGTCGTCGCGTACCGCTCGCTGGCCGACTACCACCAGGCGCGGTCCAGGTCCGGCCCGGGCAAGAAGGCGCTCGTCATCGGCGGCGGTTTCGTCGGCGCCGAGTTAGCGGCGGGGCTCGTGAACGCCGGCACCGAGGTTCACATGGCGTTCCCCGAGGACGGGTTGGGTGCCAACCGTTTCCCTAGCGGTCTCTCCGGAGCGGTGACCGAGCGCTACGTAGAGCGCGGCGTGACCGTACGTCCCGGCGTCTTGGTCGCGTCGGCGGAGGAGCGGGCCGACGAGGCGGAGGTGACCCTGAGCGACGGGACCTCCGGCGTCTACGACCTCGTGGCCGTCGGCGTCGGGGCGGAGCCCAACCTCGACCTGGCAAGAGCGGCTGGGCTCGCTTCCAACGGCGGGATCGACGTCGATTCCGCCCTGCGCGTGCTGGATAGGTCGGGCCGCCCCGTGCCGGGCGTCTTCGCGGCGGGCGACGTCGCCTCGTTCCCCTGGCCACAGCCGCTGTCCCGATCTCGGATCGAGCATGAGGACGCTGCGGTACAGATGGGGCAGCACGCCGGGCGCCAGATGGTCGTTGCCGCCGATGGTGGTGCGCCCGTGAACTTCGACCATCTACCGTTCTTCTACTCGGACCTCTTCTCCGACGGCTACGAAGCCGTCGGCGTCCTCGACGGCCGACTCGACCTCGTCGAGGATTGGAAGACGCCGCAGACGGAAGGGGTCGTCTATTACCTGGACGCCGGCAAGGTCGTCGGCGTCCTGCTGTGGAACACGTGGGGCCAAGTGGACGCCGCGAGGGAGCTGATCCTCGCCAACGAGCGCGTCGAGCCGGCCGCGCTGAAGGGAAGGCTGCCGCGATGATCACCGCACGCACGCAGACCCAGGCGCAGCGGCACGCCGCCGGCCGGCGCCTCGCCGATCAGTTCGAGCCCATCGCAACGGCGCCGGCCGTCGGCGTCGTGCTGGTGGAGGAACGCGTGCTGCGGGCTGGCGAGCGGCTCTATGCCGAAGGGGAGCCGGCCACCGTCCCGTTCTTGGTCCGGGACGGCGTCCTGCGCGTCAGCGTGGACGCGCAGGGTCGCAGTCGGCTTGTCGACCTGGTGGGTAGAGGAGACGTGATCGGTACCGCAGCTGTCGAGGACCGCCCGCATGCGGAGAGCGTCGACGCCGCTGAGACGGGGGCCACGGTCCAAGTAATCGACCTGGCCGCGACCCTCGCCGGGAAGGAGCACAGGCAGGCGTTCGTCTCCGCTCTCGTCAGACAGTTGGTGCGGAGCAGGCAGCTCGCGGACGACCTCGGGCTGCCGATGGGCGCGAGGATATGCCGGATCCTGGCACGTCTAGCGGAGCGGCTCGGTGAGGAGTTCCAGGGGCCGAGCGCGCCCGAACGGGGCGACGTGCCACCCTCCGGCTGGCGACACCTGCCGTTCAGCCTCACGCACGATGACGTCGCCCTCATGGCCGGCTGCGCCCGCGTGACCGCGACGCGCGTGCTTGGAGAGCTGAAGGAGGCCGGTGTGCTGGAAGGTGCGCGTGGCGACTACGCGTTGGTACCGGCAGCGCTCGACGAGGCCGCCGACCGTTACGTCTGGGACGTCATCTGAGGCTCAGACCGCCGCGGGCGTCCGCTGCGCCCGGCGCCAACCGAGCTGCCTTCGGGTCCAAGCGTCGTCCTGCCCCTCACACGTCACATGAGACCGTTGCTGGCGGGGCCAACCGAGTGAAAAACCCTTGGATGCGCCGTGTCTGGCGTGATAGAACCTGGGCATGAACAAAACTGAACTCGCCGCGAAACTCGCCAAGAAGACCGGTCTCTCCGAAGCCAAGGCCTACGAGGTCGTCAACGCGATCTTCTCGACCGCCGATGGCGAAGGCATCATCGCCGTCGAGCTGGACGCCGGCCGCAAGGTGCAGATCACCGGCTTCGGCACCTTCGAGACCCGCAGCCGCGGCGAACGTAAGGGCGTGAACCCGGGCACCGGCAAGCCCATCACCATCCCGGCCAAGAAGTACGCCGCCTTCAAGACGGGCAAGGGCCTCAAGGAGCGCGTCGAGAAGTAAACGCGCTCGTCAGGGTGGTGCTTCGGCGTCGTGTGCGGTGCTAGGCGACCACCCGGACCGGACGATCAGCCGGCTACGACCTTGAAGTCGTGGCCGGCTTCCTGTTCCAGAGGTTGGATGTGTCTTCGAGCCCAGGCGTCGATCGATCCGATCACGGCCTGCAGCTCCTTGCCTGCGGCTGTCAGCTCGTAACGCGTGCGCGGCGGCATGGTCGACTCCACGGACTTGTCGACGATCCCGAGGCGCTCGAGGCGCTCGAGGCGCTGCGTGAGGGTGGCCGTGTTGACACCGCCCACGTCCCGCGCGATCGCGTTGAAGCCGAGCGGACCGGCCAGAAGTGCCCGGATGATGTGCATGACCCACTTCTCCTGAAGAAGGTCGATGGACGCATGTACCGGGCAGAACTCGTCGTTCACGAAGCAGAGCCTAGCATGAAGTTGGCAATACCAAGCACTTGACAATACAAAGCGCTTTATATTACGGTGTGTCTATCGAGGCGGTGCGCCGAGCGTCCACCCGCCCGAAAATCACGACAACTGGAGCGCTAGATGAGCCTGAAACTGGACACAACGCACAGCAGCCTTGAGTTCTCCGTTCGCCACATGGGTCTGGCGACCGTGAAGGGTCAGTTCAAAGACTTCTCTGTCGACGCCGAGGTGGCCGAAGACGGCATCCCTCGCAGCGTGCGCGTAGTGATAGACGCCGCCTCCATCGATACCGGCTCCGCCGATCGCGACGCACACCTCAGGTCTGCTGACTTCTTCGCTGTCGATAAGAACCCGCAGATCGTCTTCGAGTCCACCCAGTTCAACGAAGACGGGCCTGATTACCTCGTCATTGGCTCGCTGACGATGAACGGCGTCACCAAGCCGGTAACGTTCCGAGCCCAGGTCTCCGGCCCCGTGAAGGACCCTTGGGGCAACGACCGCTTCGCCGCCGAGCTGGAAGGCCAGCTCGACCGCCGTGACTTCGGCCTGACGTGGAACCAGGTGCTGGAGGCGGGTGCGCTGCTCGTGAGCGAGCGGGTGCGCTTCAACGCGGCGGTACAGCTCGTGCGCGCACCGAAGGAGGCCGGGGAAGCCGTCACCGCCTGAGGCGGCGCCCGGCAGCTAGCAGATGGCGGCGCCGGCGGCGACCGTCAGCTGGCCGCCCCCGCGATGAGCGAGGCCGCCGCGCTCTTCGCGAGCTCGGCGGCCTGCGCGTTCCCTTTGACGAGCACGACCACGCTGGCGCCCTCCAGCAGCATCAGCAGCTGCTGAGCCAAGCCCGCGGGGTCGTTCAGGCCGGCCTCGCGCGCCTGATCCTCGAAGTAGCGTTCGATCCTGTGACCGTGCGCCTGAGCGAACGGTCGCGCCGCGTTGAGCTGTCCGCCGAGCTCGAACGTGGCGGATACGAGTGGGCTGCCCCTGAAGTCGGGGCTGGCCGCCCAGTCGATGAAGAGGTCGAACACGGCGAGCATGCGACCGAGTGGCTCGGTGGCCATGTCCTTCGCCTTGTCCAGCCACTCGTCTCGCTCGGCTGTCCGTCGCTCGAGCACCGCCTTGATCAGGGCGTCCTTCGAGGGGAAGTGGTGGTAGAGGGTCATGCGCGCCACGCCAGCGCGGGCGATGATCTCGTTGATGCCGACGTTGGACACGCCGCGCGCGTAGAAGAGCCGCGCAGCCGTGTCCAAGAGTCGCTCCGCGGCTCCCGACCTACCCTGATCGCTCATGTGGACCGATGATACGTACCGGTCGGTCTGATGACAAGGGCCCGGTGGGCACGGCGCGTCCGACGGCACTGTTCGCCGCGCGCGGGCACGGCGTTGGCCGCCGCCGGCTCAGGCTGCCATGGTCTCCTCGGCGGTGCGAGTGAGACCCACGGCGGCCAGGATCTCCGGCTCGTCGAGCGACTCGCGTTCCAGCAGCGCGCGGGTGAGCGAGTCCAGACGGTCCCGGTTCGACCTCAACAGCTCGAGCGCCTGGGCGTAGCTTTCCTCGACGATCCGGCGTACCTCGGCGTCGACCTGTCTGGCGAGGTCCTCGCTGAGCGGCCTGGCTGCCGGAGCCGGTCCGTTGCCGCTCAGGTACGGGTCGTCGCGCGAGGCGAGCGAGAGGGGCCCGACACCTGCCATGCCCCACCTGGTCACCATCATGCGAGCCAGCTTGGTGACCTGCTCGAGGTCGTTCTCCGCACCGGTCGTGCGATCGCCGTAGATCAGTTCCTCCGCTGCGCGGCCGCCTAAAGCGCCGATGATGCGCGCTCTGACGTACCCCTCCGAGAAGTTGTACCGGTCGTCCTCCGGGCTCTGGTAGGTCACGCCAAGAGAGTGACCGCGAGGGGTGATCGTCACCCGGGTGACCGGGTCGGCCTCGGGCACCACCAGACCCAGGACCGCGTGTCCGGCCTCGTGGTAGGCGATCCTCTCGCGGTCGCTACGCCTCAGCACGAGCGGCCTCTTGGGCCCGAGCACGAGCTTCTCGAGGGCTTCCTCGAAGTCCTTGACCGTGACGCTGGCGCCGTCTCTGCGTGCCGCCGCGAGCGCGGCCTCGTTCACCAGGTTGCGGAGCTCCGCGCCAACCAGCCCGGGCGTCCGCGCCGCCAGCGCGGGCAGATCGACGTCCTCCGCCAACGGCACGTCGCGGGTATGCACCTGCAGGACGGCCAGCCGACCGGCCTTGTCCGGCGCCTGGACCGTGACCGTACGGTCGAACCGGCCCGGGCGCAGCAGAGCGGGGTCGAGAACGTCGGGCCGGTTGGTCGCGGCCAAAACGATGACGCCTTCTTGAGCCGAGAAGCCGTCCATCTCGGTGAGGATCTGGTTGAGCGCCTGCTCCTGTTCGGCGTTCGCCCCCGAGTAACCGCCCGTTCCGCGCGCTCGTCCGATGGCGTCGAGCTCGTCTATGAACACGATCGCCGGCTCCTCCTCCCGAGCCCTCTTGAAGAGGTCGCGCACCCTGCTGGCCCCGACCCCGACGATCATCTCGACGAACTCCGAAGCGTTCATGCTGAGGAACGGCACCCCCGCCTCGCCCGCCACGGCCTTCGCGAGCAGCGTCTTGCCGGTACCGGGTGAGCCCACCAGGAGTACGCCCTTGGGGGCCACTCCACCGAGCCGCGTGTACTTGTCCGGGTTGCGCAAGAAGTCGACGACCTCGACGAGCTCCTGTTTCGCCTCATCGATGCCTGCGACGTCAGCGAACGTGATGGTGTGGTTGCCGCCCTCGAAGCGCCTCGGGTCGCTCCGCCCGATGGCGAGGCCGAAGTTGCCACCCAGGCGCTTGATCAGCCAGAAACCGCCGGCGACCAGCAACAGGGCCGGCAACGCCTGTAGCGCGAAGGCGACGAGCGGGTCACGCTTCGGGTTCACGGGCACCGCGCTCACCTCGACGGCGTGCTCGGCTAGGACCTGACCCAGCTCCGGCAGCGCGAAGGCCGGCAGCGTCGTTGTGAACTCCGTCAGCGTCAGTGGCCCAGAGGCACCGACGAGCGTGGCCGGTTCCCTGAGCGACACCCGCAGCGTGTCGTCGTGCGCCGTCACGGTGGTGACGTTGCCCGCCCTGACCTGCGAGAGGAACGCGGTGTAGGACACCTCTGACGGTCCACGGCGGGTCAGGTAAGCAGCCAGGATGACGCCCATGACGACGAGCACCGCGGCGACCAGTCCGATGACCACCAGCTTGCGGCCGCGGGGGAGAGGCTGGCCGGCGCTCATGCCGACTCCTCGAGGACCGACAGGGCCCTGAAGAGCTGCTCCACGCGGCGCTTGCCCAGCACGCCCATACGGGGCTCCAGGGACCGCGCCAGACAGTCCTGGCTCTCCTTCACGACGCGCTTGCCTTGAACCGTGAGCGAGACGCGGAAGCGTCTGAGGTCGACCGAGTCGACCGCACGCTGCACGAGCCCGCGCCCCTCCAGGCCGCGCAGTAGCCGGCTGACCGTGGAAGCGGGGATACCGGTGGACCGCGCCACGACCGTAGGGTGGGCGGTGCTCTCCAGCTCGTTCAGGACGATGAGCTCTTGGAAGTTCAGACCCAGGCGGGAAGCGCAACCTTCGCTATACGCCACCAGGGCTCGACGGGCGCGCTGCAGGCTCGCGAGTAGACGGAGAGCAGCGTCGCGCTCGGTAGTGGGAACTGTGAAAGGCGGTGTCACGCCCGAGGATATCCCACCACCGAGATAGTTTCAATTGGAAGTATCGTGCATCAGCTCACACGCGCGGAGCCGTGGACGTGCTTAGGAAGTGCGACGAGGGCCGGCCGGAGGACCCGGCGTGGGATCGGCCCCCCGGGGTTCAACCCTCAGGCGGCCTGGTGCCGAAAGC
This sequence comes from Deinococcaceae bacterium, assembly GCA_040256005.1. Classification (GTDB taxonomy): domain Bacteria; phylum Deinococcota; class Deinococci; order Deinococcales; family Trueperaceae; genus DASRWD01. The sequence goes on from JBDZWC010000001.1 coordinate 38,077, forward strand.
AGCCTCATGGGCGGACCTCAGCACCTCGAAGGTGAGGTGCTCGGGGGCTGGCACCACGAGGTGCGCCCCGGTGAGGGAGCTGCTGTCGCCCACGCCCACGGCGGCCATGCCGGCGCCCAGTATCGAGGCGATGCCGGCCGCGGCGTCCTCGACGCCGACGCACTCGTCAGTGTCGAGGCCCAGAGCCGCCGCTCCGCGCTCGAAGGTCTCCGGGTCGGGCTTCCCCCGGAACAGCGTCGCCGGGTCGACGATGGCGGCGAACCGGTCGCTCAGCCCCAGGCGCGAGAGGACGGTGGGAGCGTTCCGGCTCGCCGAGGCCAGCGCGAACGGTACCCCGCTAGCGTCGAGCTCGTCGAGGAGCTGGCCGATCCCAGCCGCGACGTCGCTCGGCCCGAGGTCCGCCAGCAGCGCCACGTAGCGGTCGTTCTTGCGAGCGGCCAGACGCCGGAGTTCCTCCTCGCCGAACGAGCTGACGGACCCCGCTAGGATGCGCCGCAGTGAGCCCATCCTGTCGACCCCCTTCAGCGCCTCGTTACTAGCGCGGTCGAACGGGACGCTCAGTTCGTCGGCGAGCTCCTGCCACGACCGGTAGTGGAGCTCCGCTGTGTCGGTGATGACGCCGTCGAGGTCGAACACGACGCCGCGTAGGAGAGGCCCCGTCGGCACTGCGACAGGGGTTGCGCGGCGTAGCACCACGGTCTCACCCCTGTGGAGCAGCTCGACGGGCGGTCCGGCCAGGAGGCGGTAGACGGACCTTGGCCCGTCGACGCTTACCTCTAGCAGGGACCCGCGCCAGGCGACCCGGAAGCTGACGCGGCGCCACCGCTCGGGCAGCCTCGGCCTGAACGACATCAGGCCGTCCTCGACCCTCAGCCCCATGAAGCCCTCCACGAGGGCGAGGTACGTACCACCCATCGCCGCGACGTGGACTCCGTGATCGGTGTTGCCATGGGTGTCGTCCAAGTCGATGCGGGCCGTCGCGTCGAAGAACCGGACCGCCGTGTCCACGTCGCCCAGTGCTGCATAGGCGATGGCGTGCGAGCAGGCCGACAGCGACGAGTCGTGGGTGGTGCGACGGGCGTAGTACTCGAGGTCACGCCGCAGTTGCCAGCGTGGCACGCCCTCGGGGAGCAAGGTGTGCGCCAGCACCACGTCGGCCTGTTTGAGCACCTGGTGCCGGTAGACGTCCAGGTAGTGGAAGTTCAGGAGCAGAGGGTAGAGATCCTCGGCGACCTGCTCCCACGGCCACTCCGGCTTGGTGAGGAACGACGTGTCCTGCGGCGTCACCCCGAGCCGCTCGTCGACGGGCAGATACATGATCCCAGCCAGCTCGGCGAACCTGGCGATCTCCTCGGTGCCCAGCCGGAGACGGGAACTCAACGCGTCCCATCCGGCAGTGTCGATCTCTGCCAGATCGGCCGCCAGCTGAGAAGCGTAGCGAAGCGTGTGCGCTGCGAGCCTGTTCGTGTAGTGGTTGTCGTCCACGAGGGCCGTGTACTCGTCCGGACCCGTGACGGTGTGCAGGTGGAAGCGCCCGTCGGAGCCCAGCGACCCGTACGCCGCGTAGAACCGGGCGCACTCGAAGACGACTTCGGCGCCGCCCTCCCATAGCAGGGAGTAGTCGCCGGTCGAGTCGACGTAGCGCCGGATCGCCAGCACGATGTCTGCGTCGATGTGTACCTGTGCCGTGCCGGCGGGGAAGTAGGCGGAGGCCTCCTGCCCCGAGATCGTCCGCCACGGGTAGAGGGCACCCTCCCGTCGCAGCTCCGTAGCTCTGGTCTTGGCGGCCGGCAGCATGGCGATGCGGTACGCCAGCAAGGCACGCGCCAGCTCGGGCTGGGTCCTGAGCAGTACCGGCACGACGTAGACCTCGCTGTCCCAGAACGTGTGCCCCTCGTAGCCTTCCCCGGTCAGCGCCTTGGCGGGGATGTTCGTGAGGCCATCGCGCCCTGCGCCCTGCAGCAGGTGGAACAGTCCGAACCTCAGGGCCTGTTGGACGGCTTCGTCGCCCTCCACCTCGACGTCGGCGGCTTCCCAGAACCTCTCGAGGTAGGCGCGTTGGTCCGATAGCAGCGCCGTCACCCCACCCGCGGCTGCGAACGCGTCGAGCTCGGCCTGTGCGGCCTCCACGAGGGTCGCGGCGGCATGATGCCTGGCGTCGGAGTACACGACGTGGACGTCCACCGTGACGGGGCCGGCGGCCGACAGCGTCCCCTGCCACGTAGCGGCGTAGGGCGCGCTCTTCACGTCGATGCTGCAGCGTGCTCCGGAGACGGTGTGGTCGGCGGCGCAGACGAGCTGCATGCCGCTGCGGTCGGCTCGCTGGCTGAGGTGCAAGCGCCCGTCCGGCCGGTGCCCGTGCGCTACCGGCACCAGCACCTGGCCCGCCAAGGCGGACCCCAATCGGGGGTCGCCCCTTTCCACCTGGTTCTGCACCCGCCCGTCCAGGACGTGTGTCACCACTATATCGACCGGTCCGTCCAGAGGATCGATGAGCAGCCTTATCGCCATCCGGCTAAGGTGGCCAAGGGACACGCAGCGGGTGAAGCTCAGGCGAGTCCTCTTGCCGGCGGAGCCCCGCCACTCGAGGGTCCTGGTCAGCGTCCCGTCCTTCAGATCGAGAACGCGCTCGTGGCGGGCGGCTCTCTGTCCGGGTCCCACCGGTTCCCCGTCCACCGTGACCTTGAAGCCGGTCGCGCTGGTGACGTTCAGTAGCGTCTGCCTGACGCGTGCCTGGCCGTAGCCTCCCTCGGGGTAGACGATCTGGTCGACCTCGTGGAAGCCGTTGAGGTAGGTGCCTGGTATCGAGACTGCTCCGGCCGTCGGGCCCTCGTCGAGCGTCCCACGGACGCCGATGTACCCGTTCCCCAACGCGAACACGCTCTCGTGGGCAGCGGCGCGTGCCGGGTCGAACCCACGTTCGCGCACGGTCCACGCCTCGACCTCGAGGGAGCGGTTCCCGGGCCTGGTGAGGCGATCGAGCCCTGCGCTCACCCTGACGCCTACACCTTCAGGTCTGGTCTCACGGCGCTCAGGTACTCGAGCTGCTCATCTAGCTCTCGTGCCGTCTCGTCGTCGAGCTGCTGACCTGGCGCCCTGACGAAGGCGGTCGCGATCGCGCCGCGCCGTCGGTAGACCTCCTTACGGATCGCCAACCCGATGCCGGGCTGGAACTCGAACGCGAGGAACGCCGCCGCCGAGCGATAAACGGAGAACGCCGGCCTGCGTTCCGTAGGCGCGTCGCCGAGGACGGCTCTTACGGCTCCTATCAGGAGCTCCGGGTACGAGAGGCCGGTCATGACCCCGTCAGCCCCGCGCTGCAGCTCCTCGAGCAGGTACAAGCCGCCCAGGCCGCCCAGGACGCTGAGGCCCGGAGAGACCGCCTTGAGGGCTGACAGCTTCGGCGACGTCGGGGCATCCTCGAGCTTGATCGTGGTGACGCTGGGCACCTCGGCGTGCACGTGGGCCAGGGTGGCGGCGGAAAGCTTGATCCCGGTCGCTGCCGGGTAGTCGTGCACGATGACGGGCACCCGGCCGCCACTGGCCACGAGCGCCTGGTCGAGCTCTCGGTACTGCGCCAACACGGCCTCCGGCTGCGCGGCCGCAGGCGCGACCATCAGTCCATCGGCTCCCAGCTCGAGGAACCGCACGCCGCGCTTGACGGTGAGGTCCACGCCGCCGGCGCTGGCGCCCGCGTAGACGCGGATACGATCCCCGGCGGCCTGCCTCGCGACGGTGACGACGGTGTCCTGCTCGGCTTCGCTGAGTTTGTGTGCTTCACCGAGGAAGCCCAGCACCGTCACACCGTCTACGCCCGCCTCCACCAGCATGCGCACGAGGCCGGCGAGGCTCTCGGCGTCGAGTTCCCCCGTGCGCGTGAACGGTGTGGGTGCGATCGTGTAGACGCCGCGTAGCGCCTGGGGCCGGCCCGACGGCCGCTGCTGTGTCTCGTTCAGTCCCACTCGCTCAGGCTACCCCGCAACCTACGCCTGTCCGAACGGGCATAGCGGCGCGCCATGTCCAGGGTCGCGTGCCTGAGGTGATCCTGCACCAGGCCGAGGTCGCCGGACTGGCGGTAGAGCCGCGTTCCGGCTGCGTGCCTGAGGGCGTGGACGCCCTTGAACGTGATACCGGCCCGCAGGCAGAGCCTGCGGAGCCGGTTGTAGACGCCGTACTGGGAGCGCAGCTCGAGCACCTCCTCACGGTGCCTCGTGGCCGGGTCGGCCTGCACCTGGCGGGCGTACCGGGCGAGCTCCGCAGCCAGACGCGGGCTCAGGACCACCTCGGCGGCCTTGCCGCCCTTGCCCTCCCGAACGAGCAGCGTGGCCGAGCGAAGGTCGATATCGTCCCAGCGCAGCCGCACCATCTCGCTGACGCGCAGCCCTCCATGCGCGCCGAGGAGGAGCATGACTCGCTCGTGGGCGTCCTTGGCGGCCGCCAGCAACTCGTTCATCTCGTACTCGGTGTAGACGCGGGCGGTGGCCGTGTCACCCAGGTCGGGTGCGGACCTGCCGAGCCGTACGTGCCGGAACGGGTCGGATTCGGTGGCGCCCGCCCAGGCCAGGGCGTCGTACAAGGCGCGAGCGGCAGCCACGCGCAGGCCCACGGTCGCCGGCGCGAGGGGGCCACGCTTGACGCGGCGGCCCCGCCGGGACGGGTCGTCGCCGGCCACCACCTCGTCGCGGTCTCCCGCGAGCAGCCGCTGGACGTAGAGCGGGCCGGCGTCGCGGCTGGGTCGCAGCAGGTTCTCACCCTGCCACAGGGCGAGCAGCTCCTTGAGCCCGCGTCGATAGGCCCTGAGCGTGTGCCGGCTCGTGGTGACGCCCCGGGCGCCTCTCAGCGTGAGGTGCGCCTCCATCAGTTCCCACAGCGCGTCCTCGTCCCGTTCGCCCGCTGCCTTGACCGCATGCCTCCGCAGCGCCTCCTCGGAGAGGCTCTGGAGGCGGGATACGCGCTGCAAGCGCGTCGCGGTCGAAAGCTCGAGTGAGGTGATCCCCACGCCAGCGAGGCTAGCCCGGGCGGCAGGGGAGACCAGTGACGTGTTTCGCATTATCAAATGCGTTTCGGTAACGAGCTCGGAGCGGTACCTCGGTCCGTCTAGTCATGGGCCCCAGCACGCCTACTCCCTCAGGGCCGCGGCGATCAGGCTGGCGTTGTGCCGGAGCAAGTCTAGGTAGCTCTCCGGTCCCGGGGGTCCGCCTATGGGGTCGAGGGTCACCACCCGCAGGCCTCCCGACTCGGCCACTACCCGGGCGGTCCGGCCGCTGAGTTGGCGCTCGTCGAAGATCACGGTGGCACCCGTGCGCCGCACGGCCAGCACGGTCTCGGCGACGTAGCGCGCACTGGGCTCTCGTCCCGGGAACGGCTCCAACGTCGCTACCAGGTCGAGCTGATAGCGGGCGGCGAAGTACGCCCAGGCATCGTGGAACGGCACGAAGGGCCGGTCGCGGACAGGCGCGAGCAGGGCGGAGAGTTCCGCGTCGAGTTGGCTGAGCTGCGCCTCGAGCGCGCCCGCCCGCGCTTCGAAGCGCTCGGCACCTGCCGGGCGGATCATCGCGAGCTCGGTCGCGATCACCGCTACGGCCCGTGCTGCCACCTGCGGATCGAGCCAGACGTGAGGGTTCGCCGCGCCGACGCCCTCGGGCCGGCCGGAGGCAGCCTCCGTCTCGTCGTGTCCCTCGCCTTGTATGGGTACGAAGTCCACCCGGTCCATGATCACCAGTCGGTTCGCCCTGGGCGCCACGGCGTCCAGGAGTCGGGACAGCCACGCGTCCAGGCCACCGTTCATGACCACCAGGTCCGCCTCGGCGAGAAGAGCCGCCTGAGAGGGCAACGGCTCGAAAGCGTGAGGTGAGGCCCCGGCCGGCAGAAGCGTCGTGACCTCGACATCGTCGCCGCCCACGCGGCTGACCAGGTCCGCCCACGGATGGATCGAGACGACGACCTCGACGGGTTCGGTGCTCGCCTGCGCCATGACCAGCTGAAGCGAGAGGACCGACACGGCCAGGCCCGCTGCCGACAGGAGGCGGAACGGCCCCCGCCGGGGCTCCGTCGTTTGAGAACTCGTTCTCATGTAGGTCGATTATCGCAGAAGGCCTTGCACGGCAGCGCTTTGCCATTAGGCTGGGGCCATGGGAAGACGGCAGAGGCGCTGGGCTGCCGGCTCCTGAGGGGGGCGCGCCGGACAGGAGGGCAGTGATGACGACGGAACGATCCGAGACGTTGGGCACGCCGATGCTGGACCTTCTGCGGCCGCAGCCGGCCCCGAGCGAGCGCGAAGCAGAGACTCGCTGGCTGCCCGTGACGCGGCGCTACCTGGCTAGGGACGATTGGGACGACGAAGAAACCAGCTCGGAAGCTGACCCGCTCGCAGACGACGACTTCGCCGACGGTGACGACGACGACGAGGACGACTGGGAAGAGGCCGAGGACGAGTTCGACGACTGGGACGACGAGGACGACTGGGACGACGAGGACGACGACGAGGAAGAGGATGAGGACGACGGTCTAGACCCTTGGGATGACGAGGTCGAGGACGACGACGAGGAAGAGATCGACTTCGGCGACGATCAAGACGACGAGCTCTGAGCGGGCCCTGACCCTGAACGACGTGCTCTGAGCGTGGAGCTCTGTGCCACCCGTACCGTCGCGCCAAGGCGCCCCAGGCGCACTAGGCGCCCTCGGCGTCGACGTCGTGGTTCCAACGTGACAGCTAGCAGCCGCGACGGCGAGGCGTCGACGAGGCCAGAGCGCTGTCCCGATTTAATTTGATAATTTGACTTATCAAAACGCATAGTGACAAACAGCATATTCACTGCGTTCTCGACTTGCGCACCTACGCTCTCCTGACCGCCCGACAACGCATATACAGTCTGATCATCACGAAGCCGCCGCTCGCGGCCATGCAGACCCCCTGTGTCCAGGAGGTCGGCACGCCTCGAGCCATGGCGCTAGCGGCCGGCGATGTCAGCTCACCTGGCGCAGAACCTGGAGCCGCACGTTTGACCGTCCCGCAACCGAGCGCATAAGCTTACACAGTGGTAGGACCAATAGATGGGGCCGCCGACCAAGGTCGAACGACGGCTGCCCTCCAAGCGTGGGACGCCGTACTGGCGTACGTGACCGCGGCACCGGCTGGGACTCGTCTGCCGCCGGAGAGGACGTTGGCTGAGAGGCTGGGGGTCTCGCGATCGACGCTCAGGTCAGCGCTGTCACGGCTGGAGCTGCTCGGCCACGTCGAGGTGAAACATGGGTCCGGCATCGTGGTCCGCCGGCCCGACCTGTCGGATGCGCTCAGGCTCGTGACGCTTGCCGACGGCGCCGCGCCTTCCGACGCCATCGCCATCCGGAAGCTGATCGAGCCCGCGCTGGCCGGCGCTGCGGCTCGCCGGGGCACGGCGGCAGCCGCAGCGTTGGAGGCGGCCGAGGACGAGGCGGCGTTCCATTCCGCTCTGGCTGCGGCTTCAGGCAACGAGCTCGCGCGTCAGTTGATCGATGTCCTAGTCAGGCTCAGCGGTCCCGTGCGGTTACCCACAGAGCTTCATGCAGCCCAACACGCCGCGATAGCGGCGGCGGTGGCGGCTCGCGACGCACGCTCGGCCGCGGGCGCCACCACGGTTCATCTAGAGGCCTTGGACGCTCACTGACGTTTCCGCGGCCCACGGTCCGTGATCGCCGGTGTCGGCGCCAGGGGTCTCCTACACGGCGAGGCGAGCGACAGCCCCACGACCTGCCTGTATCGTGCCGGCCGTCAGTCTCTCCTGGCGCGGACCATGTAGGCCCCGCGTCTGATGCGGCTTAGCCGGTCGGGGCGTTCGGAGATGCGCTCGAGCGCCCGCTCGGCCCGCTCCTCCCCCATCCCGAGGATCTCGCCGAGCGCCTCCGCCCTGATGATGGCCGGGGTGTCTGGACGGCTCAGGTACTCCTCCACCGACCTGATGTCCAGCTCGAGGCCGCCGCTGGCGGGCGCCGCGGCCTCCGGCTCGGTGTCGACGGTGACCAGGTACTCGCCCCCGAAGTCGGCGTCGTCGATGAGCGGGACGTTGCGCTGTTCCACACGCGCCACGGTCGAATGGGTATCCGCGGCCCGAGGACCGTTTGGACTGCTGGCCCTGGAGGCAGTGGCGCGCGCCACCTGAGGCGCGGGGAACAGCGTCCCCGGCTCGTTGCCAGCCTGGTCGCTGGACCGCCCTGTCTCACCCCGCGCACGGCTCTCCAAGCGCGGGTCTGTCGAGCCACGACCGTTCTTATCGAGGAGTCGCGATCCTGCGGCAGCGGGCTCGACGCGCTGCGATCGCACGTAGCCTTCGTGACCGCCCGCGCTGGGGGTTCGATGGCCGCCTGCCTCGCCGGCCGGTTCTCCGGGTGGGACGCGGCCGACCTCGGCAGAGGGTGCCTGTGGTCTGTCACCTGTGAGCACCACGGGCCGCGGAGCTCCTACGGTCGTATCGGCGCCGCCAGCGCGGAGCGGGGCCGCCACGAGCTCCCTGCCCTGTTCCCTGCTGCCCGTGCGCTCCTCCTGGGGTTGCCCGGCCGCCCGATCCGACCTGCTGGGCCCGCTCGTGTACGGACGGTCCCTGGGCTGGGGTGCTGCAGGCCTTGCGCCCAGCCGCATCCTGGAGGACAGGGCTGCCCAGTTGCGTGGCCTCCAACCCGAGTCCGCCGGGGTGTCGACCGGCCTCGCGGACTCGATAGGCGGTGCCCTCAGGTCAGACAGCTGCAGTGGGACCTCGGTCTCCATGGTCGCCGTGATTGGTCCGACCACTTGCTCTGCGTGATCGACGACGGCAGGCGCGGGGGACGCGCCGGCCCCGACCGACGCACTCGCCCCGTGCTGGGCGGCTGGGCGTCTCTTGACACGCACCGTGGTGAGGCCCTCGTCAGGGATCGACCCCGTCGCCGCATCAGCCCAGCTCGCCGCCGGACCTCGCCGATCATCCTCCCAGTCGGGGTTGGCGTCCCGCGCGGGCACGTCCAGCTCGGACGGGGCCTGCGCGGAGGGCAGCCCAGGGATACGAACACGTCTTACAGCTCGCACCTCCTCGACGCTTTCCCACGGCTCCCTCGGCGCCAAGTCGTAGCTGGAGGACTTGCGCTCTGCTCTCCCCTGTTCGGCGCCCGTCTCTTCGTTCGGCCGCTGCCGCTCCCTCTTGACGCATGTCGCGCTCAGCCTCACGAGACGGCCAGCGTCCACCTCGAGCGCGAAACGGACCCGATCGTTCGACCGGAGGCCGCGCGCGCCGAAGTGATCTCTGAGCCCGTACAGTCGCCGTGGGGCTTGGAAAGCGAGCTCGACCGCCTCTCCGTCCAGCTCCGCAGCGACGCTGCCCGGAGCGAAGTACTCGATCATCTTGAGCGGTAGTTGGATCACACCGCTGCTGACACAGACACTCGTCAGGTTCAGTTCGAACACATGTGTAGACAATTCGGTCACCGTCCGCCCCTGGTCCGGCTTATACATCTCGGCCGCTTGGCTTGAGCACACTTTGTCACATTCTGACGGCCGTGTGTCCAGATCGTCCCGCTCTCGACGGCGACAACCCGCCATGGGCGGACGTTTAGTGGTAGCTCATCACATTATGCGCTCCGCTTCGAGGCGCGGTAGAGCGGACGGAACGATGCGCATCACACTCGTCCAGAACGGCGAATCAGCAGCCAACGCTGGTCGGTCGGACCGACCGGTACGGCCGCCGTGATCCCGCACGTGCTCGCGTGGACCGCTCTTGGCCGACCGGGCCTACCTTGGCTCGTGGAAGATGAACACGCCTCGTACCGCGCCGGGCTGAGGTTCGGTGAGGAACAGCTCCACCGAGCCGTACGCGCCCGAACCGAAGGTGAGCTCCACAGCCCAGACACCGTTCGCCGATCGCCACGGTCCCAGACGGAGCTCGGCGGCAGCGTACTGGTCCGCTACCTCCGTGAGCGCCTCAGCCAGGCTGCTCGCACCCGCGGGGCTGGCGACGAAACAGACGTCGTGCTGGTAGGTGGTCAGCGTGCAGATCGATTCCTCGGCGTGGAAGGCCGCCAGTAGGTCGGTGACGACTGGCGCGTAGGCTGACGCCATGAGGCTGTCCTTGGCCCAGACCACCAGGCTCGCGGTCACGAACCCGAGCGCTACGATCAGGCGCCTCACGGCCGACATCGGAACCTCGCGACCGATATACGACCTGCGGTGGGGTGCTGGGATGGGCGCGGGCGAGCGATCAGCATGGAGTGTGGATGGCACCCTTCGGGAGGCGTCGAACGCCGTTGGGGGGGAACGGCGCTCGACGCAGCAGCCATTGTTCCATCGCCCCAGACGCCAGACATGAGGGGCTTCCCACAACTTCGTCACGCTCCAGAGCCGCATCGCGAACGACCGATGTTAGCCTGGCTGGACCTTGACCGAAGCCGGGACGATCGATCAGCCGGGTCTCTTCGACCTGCGGGAATACTCGTCGCCAGACCGTGTGGACGGAAGCGTCGTACTCACTGAACCAACCCGCGGCGACCCGCTGCCTCGCGAAGGCGACTCCGGTGCGGTGCCGCCCACCTCGGGCGCAGACGCCCCGTCCTCCGCGGCCACCCCGGAAGACAACGAGCGCTGGGAGGCGCTCGTCGCCGACCTGGAAGCGACCGGGCGTTACCGCGTCCTACGCCGCTTCGACGAACGGCTCGACGATCCGCCGGCGCCGGTCGTTGGCTCGGGGGTCCGCAAGGGCGTCTACCTCGACGTCGAGACGACCGGGCTCATGGCCCATGACCGCATCATCGAGCTGGCGATGCTCGTCTTCCATTACGACGAGACTGGCAGGGTCGTACACGTGACCGAGGCGTTCGATCGCCTGGAGGACCCGGGACGCACGATCCCGGCCGACGTCGTCTCCCTCACAGGCATCACGAACGACATGGTGAGGGGTCAACGTATCCTCGACGAGGAGGTAGCGCGGCTACTGGATGGGGTCGACCTGGTCGTGGCGCACAACGCCGGGTTCGACCGCCAGTTCGCTGAGGCACGCTTCCCGTTCTTCAGCGAGGTCGACTGGGCCTGCTCGATGGCCGACGTCGACTGGTCGGCCGGGGGTCTCAGGAGCCGCCGGCTGGAGAACCTGGCGCTGGCGAAGGGGTACTTCTACCAGGCTCACCGCGCGATCTACGACTGTCACGTCGCGCTGGGCCTGCTACGGATGCCCATCCGCGAGTCCGGACCACCGGCCTTCGCCGACCTGCTGCAGCGCTCGGCGGCCGTGTGGGTGAGGCTCTGGGCCGAAGGCAGTCCGTTCGAGAAGAAGGACGACCTCAAGGCTCGCGGGTACCGCTGGAGCGGGCAGGCCAAGGCCTGGTGGAAGGACCTGCCCGCCTCGCAACACGAGGCCGAGGTCGAGTGGTTGGCGGACAACGTCTACCCCAGACGGCGCGCTCTCCCCTTCCTGACCATCACCCCTAGGAACCGCTACTCCCGCCGCCTGCCGGAGGCTCCGCCGGCGAGCGCCGAGAGGCTCTGAGCGCGCCATTGCGTTATTGCGCGAGCGCTTGAGCGAGTTGCTCGCGCGCGGAGCTAAGTTGGGACTGGTCGACCGGGCCGCCCCTGGCGAGGGCGACCTCCAACGCCGTGAACTCCCGTTCACCGACGGGCAGCAGCTCCCGGTTGCCCCAGGCGGTGGCAACGTGGTTGAGGACCAGCGCCAGTTCCTGGTCGCCAAGGTGACCGAACGACGGCATGAGCCCGTCGTAGCTCCGGCCCGCCACGTTCACGTCGCCGGAGAGGCCGTGCAGTAACACCCTGACCAGGTACCACCGCCCACCGTCAACGCCCAGAAGCTCCGGGACCACTGCCGCCAAGGGAGGGTACGCCCCCACCAGACCGTCTCCCGTGTAGCCGTGGCAAGCGGCGCAGTCGGCCTCGTAACGGGCCCGGCCCGCCGTCGTGTCCAACGTGGCTAGGTCCCTGCCCACGGGCACCGGTGACGAAGCGTCGCCGATCGACGTGAACGACGCTGCCGCGGCGCACACCGCCACAGCGCATAGACCGAGCGCCATCCACCGCAGGCCCGCTGGACGTCCGGCCGTACGCCTCACGCCTTGGCGAGGAACGCCAGTACCTCGGGCAGGGGCCGCGTGTTGACGACGTCTTCCGCCGTGAGCCAGGCCCGCCTGGCCTGATCGACGCCCAGGCGCATCACGCCGAGGCCACGCACCGAGTGGGCGTCGGAGCCGATGAAGACCTTGAGCCCCGCAGCGACGGCCGAGCGCAGGTGGACGTCGGGGAGGTCCAGTCGACGTGCCGACGAGTTGTGTTCGACCGCCACGTGGTTGGCCGCACAAGCGGCGAACACCTCGGTCAGGTCGATCGCTATGGGGTCCCGTTGACCGATCTGACGGCCCAACGGGTGCGCGTAGACGTTGACGCGCGGGTGCGACAGCGCCTTGACGACGCGCTCGGTCTGTACCGACTCGGGTAGCTCGAAGAAGCTGTGTACGCTCACGATGACGACGTCGAGGTTCGCCAACTGCTCGTCGGTCACGTCGAGGCTGCCGTCCTTAAGTATGTCGACCTCCATACCGCGCAGTACGCGGATGTCTTCCCGGCCGGCTATCAACCCTGCGAGCTCGGCGTGCTGGCGCCTCAGCTTGTCGTCGTCCAGTCCCCCTTGCAACGCGAGCGACCCGCTGTGGTCGGTGATCGCCATGTACTCGTAGCCCAGTGCGGCGCACCCTTCGATCATCGCTGCCAAGCTGTCGCGTCCGTCGGACCAGGTCGAGTGCATGTGGAGATCGCCACGCAGGTCCGTCAGCTCGATCAGGTCGGGTAGGGCGCCCGCCGCGGCCCCGGCGACCTCTCCCCTGCCTTCTCGCAGCTCCGGCGGCACGAACGCCAGACCGAGTCCGGCGTAGATCTCCTCCTCCGTGGCGCCAGCGAGCCGCTTGCCGCCGGGTCGGTCCTTGCCTGCCGAGCCGCCCGCGAACAACCCGTACTCGTTGAGGTGCCAGCCCTTGTCCAGGGCCAGCTGCCTCAGCTCGACGTTGTGCTCCTTGGAGCCCGTGAAGTACAGGACCGCCGCACCATAGCTCGCCTCCTCGACCGTCCTCAGGTCGACCTGGAGGCCGCTCCGCAGGTCCACGCTGGTCTTGGTCTCACCCGTGCCCAACACCGCAGCGACCTCGTCGTACGTGGCCAGCGCAGCGTGCAAGGCGGCCGGCTCAGTGGCGACGGCCACCAGGTCGACGTCACCGACGCTCTCCTTGCGACGCCGGTAGGACCCTGCGACCTCGAGGCGCCGGACGCCGGGCACCGCCAACAACCGCTCGAGCAGCGGGACGAGAACGGCGTCCACGTGGCCGAGAGGAAGGCGCCCGACGTTCCGCCTGTAGCTGTCTATGCCGCGGAGGATCCGCTCGGCGGACTTGGCACCGAAGCCCTTCAGCTCGGTCAGGCGGCCCGCCCGCGCAGCGGCCTCGAGGTCGTCGACCGACTGCACGCCCAACGCCCTCCAGAGCGTCGCTGCCTGCTTGGGTCCGACCCCCTTCACGCGCGTGAGGTCGAGCAGACCCACCGGCACCCGCTCCTCGAGCTCGATCAGCTGCGGCATGACGCCCGTTTCGACCAGGGTACGTACCTTGGCCGCTATCTCTCTCCCTACTCCCTTGATCGCGGTGAGATCCGCCCCGCCCGCCAACAGCTCCTCGACCGGGGTCTCTATGTCCCTGATCGTCGCCGCCGCGTTCCGATACGCGCGCACCTTGAACGGGTTGTCGCCATCGAGCTCCGAGAGGTCGGCCAACCGGTCGAGCTGCCTGGCTATCTCGGCGTTGCTCATGGCACGGGGGGCGGGCGCCTCGCCATCACGAGGCAGACGCGACAGGAGCCACGCCGGCCGAGCGGAGCAGCTCGAGGAAGCCCGCTTCGTCGAGCACCGTGACGCCGAGGTCCTGTGCCTTCGCCAGCTTGGAGCCGCCGCCTTCGCCGGCGACGAGGTAGTCCGTCTTCGCGCTCACCGAACCGGACGCCTTGCCACCCAGGCCACGCACCAGCTCCGATGCCTCCTCGCGCGACATGAGTTCCAGGGTCCCGGTGAACACGAAGGTCTTCCCTGCGAACGCCTCGGGCGCATCGCTCCTCTTGCCGCTCTCGTCGGCTCTTGGCCACATGCGGCCGGGCGCGGTCAACTCGTCGAGCGACTCAACCATGTGCGGTTCGTTGAGGAAGCCGTGGATCTGGCGCGCCATCACCTCGCCGATGCCTTCGATCGCCATGAGCTCCTCGACCGTCGCGGACCTGACCGCGTCGAAGGTACCGAAGGCACGGGCGAGCGTGCGCGCCACAGCGCCGCCTACCTCGGGGATCCCGAGCCCGTAGAGCAGTCTCGCCAGCTCCGGCTCCCTGGCAGCCTGGATGCCGTCCACGAGCTTGCGGGCCGAGATGGCGGCGAAGCCGTCGAGTTGGGACACATCTTCCACCGTGAGGTCGAACAGCTGCGGGAGACGCGTGACGAGCCCTCGCTCGACGAGCTGCCTGGCGGTCCGCTCCCCGAGCCCCTCTATGTCGAGCCCGCTGCGGCTGCCGAAGTGGGTTATGCGGCCTATCAGCTGAGCGGGGCACTCCAGAGCGTTGGGGCAAACGGTGTAGGGCCCCGACCGCACCAACTCCGTCCCGCAGCTAGGGCAGTTCACCGGCATCCTGAACGGCTCGCCGCGCTCGTCACCCGTGTCCACCCGCTCGACGACCTGGGGGATCACGTCCCCAGCGCGCTCCACGCGGACGTGGTCCCCTTCGCGGATGTCCTTCCTGGTGAGGTCGTCGACGTTGTGGAGGTTCGCCCGGCTGACCGTCACCCCACCGATGTTCACCGGCCTGAGTAGGGCGATCGGCGTGACCACCCCGGTGCGCCCAACGCTGGCGACGATCTTGAGGACCTGGCTGACCTCCTTGCGAGGCTGGAACTTGAGCGCGTACGCCCAACGCGGATGATGCGCCGTGTAACCGATGTCGTCCCGGGCCGGCACGTCCTGCAGCTTGATGACCACGCCGTCGATCTCGTATGGCAGGTCGTCGCGTCGCGCCTCTATCGAGGCGAAGTACTCGAGGATCCCGTCGACGTCCTGCGCGGCGGCGTTCAGAGGGTTCACGGGGAAACCCCAACGGGACAAGGCGGCCAGCAACTCCTCCTGGGTCCTGACTCCCTCAGCCCCCGCCAACACGTCGTAGCAGAAGATCTTGAGCGGCCGGCTGGCGGTGAGCTTGGGGTCCAACTGCCTCACCGTGCCCGCTGCGGCGTTGCGAGGGTTCGCGAAAGGTTGCTTGCCCTGGTTGATCAGGTCCTCGTTGACGTCATCGAAGGCGTCGATCGGCAGGTAGATCTCACCTCTGACCGAGAGCTCCTCCGGGTAGCCGGTGCCCTCGAGCAACCTCAGAGGCACGCTCCTGATGGTCCGGACGCCCGGTGTGATGACCTCCCCCGCCACCCCGTCCCCTCTGGTGACCGCCCGCTCGAGGGCGCCCCCCACGTAGACGAGTTCCACGGAGAGGCCGTCGATCTTGGGCTCCAGCGAGTAGCTGACCTCCACCTGGGCCGCAGCTGCCGCGCGGCGCAACCGAGCGTCGAACGCCCTCAGGTCCTCCTCCTTCGCACTGGAGTCGAGGCTGAGCATGGGCCTCGCATGCACGGCGCTGGCGAACCCGGAGACAGGCGCACCGCCTACCCGCTGAGTGGGCGAGTCCGACGTGATCAGCTCAGGATGGCGCTCCTCGAGCTCCTTAAGCTCGGCGAGCAAGGCGTCATACGCCTCGTCCGAGATCTCCGGCTGGTCGAGGACGTGATAGAGGTGGTTGTGCCTGCTGAGCTCGCTCCGCAAGGCTCGAACGCGCTTCTCGGCATCCGAGATGGCTTCCATGCGACCGATCTTAATGCCTGGCCCTGAGGGTCACCCCTCCCCCACTGGCCTGCCGGCCCCCGGCCTTGACGGTGACTACGAGCCCACGAGGAAGGCTCGGCTGCCTTGGCATGACCCGTGCCTTAGCGCGCCGCAGGGCAGAGCGTCCACCGCCAGCCACCGGACGCCGCGACAGGCGTTCCTCGAGGACGTCGTACAGGTAGACGACAGCGCCGCCCCCGAAGGTTACGACGGCGAAAGCGACGGCCAGGAGACCGAGTGGGCTCATGAGCCGCACACTACCTTAGTAAATGAGGTGGCCGTGTGATCTGTCCTACAGATCAGGCCAGGCGCTGCACGCAGGCGGGGCTGTCGAACCTCGGACTGCCCACGGACCTGTCAACGGGATGCATGGTAAGGACGCCGGCGTCGGCCGGATCGAGCAGGTCCTCGAGTCTTGTCGGGTCCTTCTCCTCGACGTCGAGCCAACGGCCCCACTCCCCCTTCTCGAGGACCACGGGCATCCTGTCGTGCAGCTCTCGCATCTCGACGTTGGCGTCCGTGGTCAGGATGGTGCACGACGCGATTGGCGCCTCACCGTTGCGGTTGACCGCCCAGAGGCCGGCGAAGGCCAGCGGCTGCCCATCCGTCCGGTACACGTAGTAGGGCTGCTTAGCCCCGCCTTCGGTACGCCACTCGTAGAAGCCAGAGGCCGGCACCAGGCAGCGTTGCGACCTCATGGGGTCACGGAACGACGGCTTGTCCGCCGCGCTCTCCGCGCGCGCGTTGAACAGGTTCGACCTGAAGTCCTTGGGGTCCTTCACCCAGTGCGGCAGCAGACCCCAGCGCATCTCCTCCATGACCCTGCTCCCGTCGGAACGCTGTCTGATCACGGGCACGGTGCTCGTCGGGGCGATGTTGTAGCGCGGCGTGAGCGGGTAGGTCTCGACCTCGAAGAGCGTTGCCAGGTCGTCCTCGTGGCTGTACAGCGTGTAGCGCCCGCACATCTAAGCCGCCTCCTCCAGCGCGACCAGGATCGACTCCCGCGCCTGGGCAGAGTACTCCGACAGCACGTTCTCGGTGCCGACGTAGGCCTTCACGTCACGGAGGTGGGAGGGGAAGGTCACGAAGCCGTGGCTCGCCATCACGTCCGTGCGCTTGGATTCGTACAGCGTGCCGCGCCAGTCGTCCGCGCCGATTCGCTCCAGGGTGAAGCGGTGCAGGGTGGCCTGCATGATCGTATGCACCAGCTCCCGGTTGTCTGGCGTCATCGCCTGCCAAGCGGCGCTGGCCAGGCGCTTGCGTGCTTGGTGGAACGCCTCGAGGATGCTGGCGGCGATGCTGCGCGCCTCGTCGGCCGTCATCGCCGCGTCCGCAGCTTCGTCGGCGATCTGCTCGGCGGGCGGTTCGACGCCCTGCGTCAGCAGGCTGTTGACGAAGCCGGCCAGGTTGTAGATCGGCCGTCCTGCCCCCTCCGCCTTCGCCTGCAGCTGGCGTGCGTAGGCGACTATGCGCAGCACGCGGTCGGCGCCGTGATGCCCGACGGTACGGTCGGCATCCTGAGCCCAGCCGATCTCCCTGAGCGCGTCCGTGGCTTGCAGCTCTCGCAGCAGTCGCTGCTTGTCCGCGGGGCGCGGCACCCGCTTCGCGAGGCTGGCCGGTAGCCGGATACGTGGCTTGAAGACGTCGTTCTTCTCGATACGGAAGGTTACGCGCTGGTACTTGCGTCCGACCTTGGCCGCTTCGTAGTCGAAGACGAGGCATGTGTACTTGGCGAACTCCTGCTGCGCCCTGTCGAGCACGTACTTGAAGTCCTTGAAGCGCTCGTACTTGCCGTCGAGCCCGAGTCGCAGCTTGAGGTCGTCGACGTCGAAGGTCAAGCGTCGCCTCTCGCCGGCGTAGCTCGCGGTGTACAGCACCTCGAAGAGCCTCATGCTGTTGAAGCTCTCGAAGCTCAGGAGCTGGTCCGTAGGGATGATGCTGAAGTCACGACGCAACTGCAAGAGGTACGGCTTGAGCTTCTCGTGGATCTTCAGCTCTATGCAGGCCATCTGATCCTTGCTGTCGCGGCCGTTCTCGTAGCGCGCCTCGGAGACCCACTGGAACATCACCCAGTCCCCGTTGGGCTCCTTGACTTGGACCGTCTGCTCGAGCAGCTCCCGTGCCGACTCCTCGATCCGCGAGTAGATGCTCTTCCCCTTGATGTTGAACAGCTGAGCGAACTCCCAAGCCGTGATGCGGATGGGCTGGAGGTCCTCGTCGTTCCGGGTCACGTCCGACAGCGCCAGTACCAGCAGGCGCTTGCTGAGGATCCCCATCTCCTGCCGGCTGAGCGCCAGCGGGTTCGCTTGAGTCACCGACAACTTCGAGCCGCCGCGGTCTAGGGCTCGCGTCTCCCCTCTCCGGCCCCTCCCGGGACCCGCCGTGCCCCGCCTGCCCTTCACAGCGAGCGGCTCTACCTCCACCGCGGTAACCTCATCCACGGGCGTCGTACCTCTGTTCGAAGCGTCCATCCCGCCCTTCCAAGCCCGGAGACCTTCCTGCGCATCCTACGTCCGGTGGGAATGAACCGTCAACGCTTTCCCGCTAGTTCCCCCTTTCCCGGGGAGAGCGCATCCAGGTTCCCCATTTTCCCCGGTTCGGTCCCCCGTCTTCCCCGGTTGGTACCGCCGCTTCCCCGCCGAGGTCCCGCCGCTTCCCCGCTCCGGTACCCGAACCTTCCCGCCAGGGTACCCCCGCTGTCCCGCTCAACGTCGAACAGCCCCGTCCTGAACGCACTTCCCGGCGTTCCCTAATGGGAATCTGAAATGGAGCTGAAGAACCTCAACAACCCAAAGCTTGCTGTTGCTCTCTTCCAGAAGTCAGCCAGATCTCGAGATCGAGACGCCCTCGGTTCCGCAAGTACCGGCCGTTTCCCACTTCGGAAGGCGCGGGCTGCAGCCCGAAACCTCGCTGGCTCGGGCCGATGAACGCACCCAGACCGGCGGTACCCCCTCTCCCCTACCGGGCATAGGCGCCGGCTACAGGTCCGCATGGCGGCCCGGACATGGCGCTCGCGCAGCACCAGGCACAAACGGGAAAGCGACGGTACTCGCGGACCGGCTGCGGCCTGCGCATGGTGTCGATGCCGCCATAACGATATGGCGTTTCACCGGGACGCTCCGACTCCGGTGGCCGAGGCGGACCTGTGATGTAGAGATCGGACCCGCTGTGGAGTCCCGGAGCTGCGGGAGAGCCGACTACTCACCGCCAAGCCTCCTCATTGGCCCTGCGCGGGAGGTTCGCGGGCCAGCGAAGGCGACGAGGGAGGTCGGCTGCGGGCGCTGCCGCGCCGACGTGCTGACGTTGGCCCTTCCCCACCGGAGCCGGTCCCGAGGTACACGCTCGTTCGCGGCCTACCGGATGTAGCGCCGACACAGAGCGTCCGATCCTGCGACGCAATAGCGTTATGGCGCTCACCAGCGCCCCGGTCCTCGGGAACGCGGAGCCGCGGCCGGGCGTCGCGTACGGCTCCGGAGGGCGCGGGTAGAATCACGAGCGTGACACCTCCAGCCGAGACCACACCACTTGTCGATGGCGGGTGTGGATGCGGGTCCTGACGTTCTTCAACCATGCCGGTGGCGTGGCGAAGACGAGCACGGTAAGGGACGTCGGCTACGTCCTCGGCGAGCGCGGCTATCGCGTCCTGTTGATCGACGTAGACCCTCAAGCGAACCTGACGCGGTGGTTGGGCGTGGAGGACGTCGACCTCGCCGATACGATCTATCCCGGCGTCATGAGCGCGGCTGAGGACGAGGACGTGGACGATCAGGAACTGGTACTGCCCAGGCCGCGCACCGTTCACGGCATGGACTTGATACCCAGTCAACTGAACGTGGCGATCCTGGAGCGGGAGATCCTGAGCGTGTTCATGGGCGTCGTGCGGCTACGGGAAGCCGTCAGGAAGCTCGAGGGCTACGACTTCGTCCTGATAGATCCGCCGCCGAGCCTGGGTCAGTTGTCGGCGTTGGCGGTCGTGGCGGCTGATGGAGTGGTAGTGCCGCTACCGACGAACAGGAAGGGCCTCGACGGGCTCGCGACCGTGATCAAGATGGTGCGGGAGTACCGGAAGGCGGCGCCCAGACTCGACCTAGAGTTCTTCGTGCTCACGCAACACGACCGGCGGACCCGCCACGACCGGGAGAGCCTCGACGCGATCGGGCGGCAACTCGTCAGCATCGCGCCGGTCTCCACGCCGCTGGGTAGCCGGCCGGCGTACTACTCGGACGCGCAAGTAGCGGGGGTGCCCGTACCGGTGTACGCTCCCGGGAGCGATGCGGACATGGAGATCAGGACCGTCACGGACGAGCTTCTCGAGGCGCTGGGGAACGGCTGATGGCTAAGAAGCGGGGATCCGTCGACAGGTCCGCGGTGTTCGAGGCCATCCTCGGCGGGTTGACCGAAGAGGAGGCCGTCGAGAGCGGGACGACCTTGCCGCTGCGCGCCATCAGGTTCAACGACCGCCAGCCGCGCAAGCACATCAGCGAGGATGGCTTGGAGGAGCTGGCCGCGAGCATCAAGGACAGAGGCGTGCTGGAGCCCGTGATCGTGAGGCGCGTCGGGGGCGGGTTCGAGTTGGTTGCGGGCGAGAGGCGCACGCGGGCGGCTGCGCTGGCGGGGCTGGAGGAGATCCCCGCGATCATCGTCGACATAGATGACCGCGAGGCGCTCGAGATCGCGATCATCGAGAACCTGCAACGGGAGGACCTGAACGCGGTAGAGGAGACAGAGGCCGTGTTGGGGCTGCTCGAGATGGAGCTCGATGCGGGTCGGCGCGAGGTCACCCAGGTCCTCCAGGCGCTGTACAACGAGGAGCGCGGACGTATCACGGGCCGGAAGGTGAGCGACGGTGAGCGCAAGAGCGTGCAGGCGCTGTTCAAGCGGTTGGGCCGCTTCAGTATCAGTTCCTTCGTGAGCAACAGGCTGCCTATCCTCGAGTTCCCCGAGAGCTTGCTGGCAGCCGTTCGCGAGGGGAGACTGGCGTTCACGAAGGCACAGGCGATCGCCCGGGTGGCCGATGCGGACGACAGGGAGCGCCTGCTCAGTGTGGCGGTGAGCGAGGATCTGTCCCTTAGTCAGATACGCCGCCGGATCACCGAGCTGAGGGCCGGGCGTGCGGCGCTGGCGCAGCGGGGAGCGGCGAGCCACCTGGATGCTACGCACCGATTGGTGTCCAACACGAAGCGGCTTTTGAACAGGCGACGCTTGGTCGCGCTCGCGCCCGAGAAGCTAACGCGGGTGAACGAGCTGCTCGAAGCGTTGCGGGCTGAGCTGGAAGAGTGAGGCCGCGGCGCTACGGGAGGCGGCAGCGGCGGTGGCTATGGTGGCCGTATCTGCGCGCAGCGCAGCCTGGAGGGCTAGATGCTGGACGTCGGAACCGCGGCACCTGATTTCGACCTCGAAGACCAGGCAGGGCGGGTACATAAGCTCAGCGAGCAGCGGGGGAGATGGGTCGTGCTGTACTTCTACCCGAAGGACGATACGGCCGGCTGCACCAAGGAAGCGTGCTCGTTCCGGGACGGTCTACCGGCGTTCGCCGGCTTGGACGCGGTCGTACTGGGGGTCTCCGCGGACGACGTCGGAAGCCACAACGCGTTCGCTGGAAAGTACGGTCTCAACTTCCCCCTGCTAGCCGACGTCGACAGACGGGTCATCGACGCGTACCAAGCCTGGGGAGAGAAGGAGCGGGACGGCGAGCGCTACGAGGGCATCTTGCGGATCACCTACCTGATCGATCCCAGTGGCCGGATCGCCCAGACGTGGACCGTAGTGGATCCCGAGTCGCATGCAGCAGAGGTACGAGAAGCGTTGGAGCTCCACGTGGGCAGGGTGTCGGCCTGAGAGCACGCTAGCGGGAGACCGAGGGTACTCGGGCCCGGCGAGCGTTCGCGAGCCCAGGCGCGCGTCCAGGTAGGGTCATCGCGCGGCGCTTGCGGTGCGCGACCGGGCGCAAGTGGGGAAGATGGGGAACCGAACGTCAACGGGGCACGAGGGGGAAGGCTGCGGTACTCGTGGAGCGGTTCTAGCGAGACCGCCGCCGGGGAACCCGGGGTACCGACAGCGAAGGGGGAACGCAGCGGTACTCACGTGAGCGGTGTGCCAGCCGGCGCGGTCGTGAAAGGGGAGACCGGCGGTACTCGCGCCGAGGCCATCTTGGGCCTAGTGGGGAACTAAGGGTACCGGGCGGGTACCGGGCGCCGCGCCGGGGTACGCCGGGCGGTGAGGTTCGAGTGTTCCCGG
>JBDZWC010000001.1:60304-86559 GCA_040256005.1 Deinococcaceae bacterium
GGGTACCGGGCGCCGCGCCGGGGTACGCCGGGCGGTGAGGTTCGAGTGTTCCCGGATGCGAGGCAGGTATAGCCTGGTCCGGTGTACGTTCCCAGCCGCTTCCGTGAGGACGACCGTGACAGGCAGCTGGCGTTCATGCGCCAGCACGGCTTCGCGCTCGTGATATCCGCACCGGCGTCTGGTCCGGTGGCGACGCATCTGCCCGTCACCGTGACCGTGGACGGGGGCGACGTGATGATACGAGGACACTTCGCGAAGGCGAACCGGCACTGGCGTGCCCTAGGCGCAGGCGAGACGCTGGTCGTTTTCTCCGGGCCGCATGCCTACGTGTCCCCCCAGCACTACGACGCGGTCGAGAGCGTGCCGACCTGGAACTACCTGGCGGTCCACGCGTACGGGACGGGACGAACGATCCATGAGCCGGAAGAGAACCTGCGGCTGCTCCGGGAGCTGATCGGTGTGCACGAGCGGTCCTACTGGGCTCGGTGGCAGGAGCTTCCCGAGCGCTACCGACAGGGGATGTTGGGCGGCATCGTCGGGTTCGAGGTGAAGGTCGCTCGCATCGAGGGGAAGGCCAAGCTCAGCCAGAACAAGAGCGAGGCCGAGCAGTGGCGTATCGCCGCGTCGCTCCGGGAGTCGGCGGATCCGGTCAGCAGGGCCCTGGCTGAGGAGATGGAGCGTCGACTCGGCGAGCCGGTGGCGGCAGAGGGGTCTGGCGAAGACACTGCCATCCGCGCCGGTGGGGACTCGCCCTAGGTCGGGCGTTGGCCTGTCGTCTTCAGCCGAAGTGGTAGCCGCGCACGTGGATGGGACCGGCGATCTCGCCGAGCCTCAACGCCTTGAGGGTGAGCTGGTGGCCGGTGTCCTCGACGACCCCGTCGACGACCAGCATCGAGGCGTCGCGCAGCAGCACGCGCTGCTCGTTCCACAGATCGGGAGAGATGATCACCTGCGCCCGCACGGGACCGTCCTCGAGGACGAAGAACGCGAACCCCTTGGCCGTGCCGGGCCTCTGGCGGCCCACCACGAGGCCGGCGGTCAGTACCCGTGTCTTGCGGGGGGTCCGACGCAGACGCAGCAGCGGCACGCAGCCGAGCTCGCGGAGCTGGTCGCGCACCAGGTCGACGGCGTGGACCTCTAGGGTGCTCATGCGCGTGGTCTGGTAGTCCCACACGAACCGCTCGGGGAGCGTCATGCGGGGCAGCACGGGGGTCGCTACCGGAGCGGAGAACAGCGGCCGCCTCCCCGGCTCCGAGGAGTTCGCCAGCACGCCCGTCCGATAGAGCGCCTCCCGGCGGGGCTGCACCGCGTCGAAGGCGCCGGCGCGTACCAACGCCTCCACGACGTCCCGCTCCAGAGCGACGCGCTGATGGAGGTCCTCGACCCCGCAGAAGGGACCGTGGGCCAGCCTCTCGAGCATGATCTCCCGCGCCGCGTCCTCCGAGACGCCCGTGATCCCGGACAGGGGAGGCCGGATGGCCTTGACGGCGCCTCCCTGCGACGGTGCGCTGTCGGCGATCCGCGCACCCGGGTGGTCGGGCTCCGGGACGCTGCCTGCTCCGGCGGCCCCTTCCGAGCCGCTGCCCAAGGAGACGCGCTCCACGCGGAAGTGGAGGCCGGAGCGGTTGACGTCGAAGGGCAGGAACGGGACGCCCCAGTCTCGCGCCTCGTGGCGCTTCGTCTGCCGCGACCACATGCCCGGCTCCTCGGTGAGGATCGCGGCCATGTACTCGGCGGGGTACTGCACCCGCAGCCAGCCGCTGGCGTAGGCATGCAGCGCGAACGCCCAGGCGTGCGACTCGGCGAACCCGAACCCCTGGTAGCCCTTCACCGCGTCGAAGACGGTCTCCGCCTCCTCGCGCGTGGCGCCCACGTGGCGCATCGCCCCCTCCACGAAGCGCCGCCTGTCGGGCTCGATGTCCTCCAGGTCAGCGAAGCCGGACACCTTCTTGCGGAACCTGTCGGCCTCGATCCAGCTCATGCCCGCGAAGTGCACGGCGATCCTCAGCACGTCCTCCTGGAACAGCAGCACCCCGTAGCTCTTCGCGAGCACCGGCTCCAGGGAGGGATGCCAGTAGGTGACGCTCTCCAGGCCTTGCCGCCGGCGCAGGTAGGGGTGGACGGTGCCGGACTGGATGGGCCCCGGCCGGATGAGGGCGATCTGGTGTGAGAGGTCCTTGAGGTTGCGGCTGCGCATCACGCGGCTGGTGTGCTGCTGGCTCGGGCTCTCGACCTGGAAGAGGCCGAGGGTCGCCCCCTCGGAGATCAGGTCCCATACGCGTTCATCGTCAGGGAGGTCGGCGAGGTCGAGCCACACGCCCTCGAGGCGGAAGACCTCTTCACGGGCGCGCTCCAGCGCCGACAGCATCCGCAGACCGAGCAGGTCGAGCTTGATCAGCCCCATGGCCTCGGCGTCGTCCTTGTCGAGCTGCAGCAGCTTGATGCCGCCGGAGGAGCGCTCCAGCGGCGAGTAGTGGGTGAGGGGATCGCGCGAGAGCACGACGCCGCCGGCGTGAGGAGCGATGTGCCTGACGTGCTTGCGCTCCATGCGCTTGAGCAGCGCGATGAACGTGTCCGCCACCGGCGCGTCGCCGAGCACCTCGCGCAGCGCCACCTCCGCCTTCTCCACGGACGCCGGACGCAGCCCGCGGAAGTCGCGGCCGAGCGCCTTCGTGAGCCGGTTGCGTAGCTCGGGCGGCAGGCCCAGCGCACGACCGAGGTCCTGCACCGCCAGCGGCAGGCGGTAGGTGATCTTGTTGCAGACCATCGCCTCGGTCGTGGCGCCGAAGCGCTCCTCGACCCAGGCGAGCACCTCATCGCGCCGGGCCGAGGAGATGTCGATGTCGACGTCTGGCATGCTCGTCTTCCCGGTGTGCAGGAAACGCTCGAAGAGCAGGTCGTGCTTGAGGGGGTCGGCCTGCGTCACCCCGAGCAGGTAGCAGACGATGCTCGCCGCCGCGGACCCTCTGCCGGCCGCGAGGATCCCGCGCTGCCGGCAGTAGTCGGTGACCTCGGCCGCGACGAGGAAGAAGTCCGCGAGCCCCAGCGCCCTGATCGTGGCCAGCTCCTTCTCCAGGCGCTGCCTGGCGGTCACGAGCGTCTCGCCCTCGTAGCGTTCGAGCAGGGCGGCGTAGCAGCGTTCGACGATGTGCTCCTCCGCGCTACGCCCGTCCGGCACCCTGGCCTTGGGTGGGACGAGGCGGTCGGGTAGCAGCTCGAAGTGACAGCGCTCGGCGACCCAGTCGGCGTTCAGCGCGCCCTCCGCGAACGGGAGGCGGGCGGCGACCTCTTCGGGGGAGGGGAGGTACTGGCAGGCGTTCTGAGGACGCCGTTCGTTGGGCTCCTGCACGCTCAGGCCGAGGCGCCCGCAGGTGACCGCGTCGTATAGCCGGTAGTCCTCGGGGTCCAGGTAGCGCACCTGCGGAGCGCTCACCACCGGCAGGGAGAGGCTCTGTGCCAGGCGTCTCAGCACACGGGCGCGGCGCTCGTCCCAGCGGTAGCGGTCGTGGAAGAGTTGCACGTAGAGGCGGTCCTGGAACGCCCCGGCGAGCTGCCTGAGCGCCTCCTCGAGCTCGCCGATCCGCCGCTGCGCCAGCAGCCTCGCCGGCAGGCCCTCGCGGCCGCCCGTCAGCAGGACGAGGTCGTGGGTGTGGGCCAGCAGGACGGGGAAGGGGACGTCGCGCTCGGCGCGCTCGTGAGCCTGGGAGACGAGGCGGCAGAGCGTCCCGTACCCCACGCGCGAGGCCGCTATGACCACCAGCGGGTAGACCTCGTCCTCGAGGCGCACCGGCACCGTCGCGCCGATCAGCGCCCTCACGTCGTGCTCCCGCGCGGCCTGGAACAGCTCGACGCCGCCCGTGACGTTGAGGTCGTCGGTGAGCGCTACGTAGCGGTAGCCCAGCTCGGCGGCGCGCCTCACCAGGCTCGTGGGGCTGGCCGTGCCGGCGCCGAAGCTGAAGTAGGAGTGCACGTTCAGCAGGGCTGACAGCCGGCTACCGCCGCGGGCGGGGGAGAGCCGGCCCGAGGGAGGCTCCGGCCGGCCATCGGCCGCGCCGTCGCGGGGCGGGTCCGACGCGGGAGCCGGCCTAGGAGGGGTCAGCGGGCGCACGGGAAGACACCCTGCCCGCCGTGCTCCTGGCGGCTCAGGTCCAGAGCGTGGCTACCGGCGCCGCGAACAGCCGGTCGCCGAACGACAGGACCGAATCCCCGTCGTGGAGCAGCACCCCGCAGGCGAAACGCTCGCCCAGGTGTTCCCTCAGCCTGTTCAGGCCCCTGAAGTCTCCCTGTCCGATGGTCGCCGCGGCCTTGACCTCGACGGCCGCGATGGTGCCGCCTGGCGCCTCGATCACCACGTCCACCTCCGAGCCGTCGCGGTCCCTGAAGTGGGAGAACCGCAGGTCGTCGTCCCGCCAGCTCGCTTGCCTCACGAGCTCCTGGAGGACGAACGTCTCCAGCAGCGGGCCGTAGAGATGACGGTCGCGGTAGACGGCTTCCGACGTCACGTTCAGCAGGGCGGCCGCCAGCCCGGTGTCGCCGACGTGCAGCTTGGGGGTCTTCACGAGCCGTTTCAGGCGGTTGTTGTGCCAGGCCGGCAGCTCGTAGAGCAGGAACAGCCGCTTGAGCAGCGAGACGTAGGTGGCGATCGTGGGTCGGGAGAGCTGGAACGGCGCCGCCAGCTCCGTGAAGTTCAGCATGCTCGCGGTGTGGGAGGCTGCCACCTGCAACAGGCGGGGTAGCGTCTCGGCCGACGTCACCTTGGCGATGTCCTGCACGTCGCGCTGCGCCAACGCCTGGCTGTAGTCGCGGTACCAGGCGCGGCGACGGGCTTCGGCCCCTCGGGCCAGGGCCGCGGGGTACCCGCCTGCCACGACCCGCTCCGCTAAGCGACTCCCGAGGCGCTCCGTACGCTCGCCACGGAACCGGGCGGCCAGCAGCCTGTCGAGGAACCGAGGCTCCGATCCCTCCAACTCCGCCTGCGCCAGCGGGTGGAGCGGCACGACCTCCATCCGCCCGGCCAGGGAGTCGGATAGGCCTCGCGTGCTCAGGAGGTCGGCCGATCCGGTCAGCAGGAAGCGGCCGGCCCGGCGGTCCTCGTCGACCGTCCTCTTGAGAGCGGTGAACACCTGGGGCGCGCGCTGCACCTCGTCGATCACGGCGCGGTCCGGCAGGTCGTCCACGAACCGGATCGGGTCGGCGGCTGCCGCCGCGCGCGTCACGTCGTCGTCGAACGTGAAGTAGCCGTAGCCCCTCTGCGCCGTGAGGGAACGCGCCAGCGTCGTCTTCCCGCTCTGCCGCGGCCCCTGGAGCAGCGCGACGGGCGAGTCGGCGAGCGCCTGGAGCAGCCTGTCGCGCACGAGCCTCGGGACCGCCGGTTGCATCCTCGGCGAAGTGTAAACGGCATGGCCGGCAGAACGCAAATGACATGGGCGGCAGAACGTAAGCCCGGGGATCGTAGCAGCGTGTGGTTCCACTCTGCTGGCGGCCGGTCAATCGCTGACCCTCGCTACCCACCAGCCCTCGCCCTCCCGGTACAGCTCGACCCTCACGCCGCCCTCGAGCTCGACGAAGAAGTAGTCGCGGTGCAGCTCTTCCGCTTCCCACCAGCGGCCGTCGTAGCACCAGCTGTCGATCACGGAGAGGACGCGACTCGGGCGCCGGCCCTGGCCTTGCCTTCGCGGGCGGGAAGCGGGCTGGTCCCACGCCACCGCCGCGGGCGTGCCATCCCGAGCGGGCGTGACGACGGCCGGTGTCATGAGCACGCGCACGGCTTACCCGCCTCACGCGGCCTCGAGGCCGTACTCCTCGGTGTAGCGCTGCCGCGACCCGTTGAGAAGGGAGCTGCTGCGGCCGCTGGGCTCCGTCCTGCCCGCGCTCTCGGCATGGGATGCGGCGCCAGCCGACACGTGAGCGTCCTCGGTGTCCGCGTGCGCGCCGGTGTCTTCCCCGCCGGTGAACAACGCGTCGAGGTAGGACGCCGCTGCGCCTGTGGCGTCCGTGGGCTGAGGGGCGGCCGGTAGGCCGGCGGATGAGAACTGCTGCGGGACATCCCCACGCGTCAGCGGCGCCACCTCGGCCGTGCCGTCGAACAGCGGGACCGCCGCCGCCGTCACGGCGGCCGGTGTCAGCGGGGCCTTCGTCACGTTGCGAGCCTGCGCCGTGCCCCCCACCCTCCGGCTCACCACCGAGGCGTTGGCGTACGCGCCGTCCTCGTCAGCGTAGCCACGCCAGCGCCAGACGAGGTCGACCGCCTGGGAGTGCGTGTCTCCCCATTCGAGACGGCGTTGGGCCGTGGGGAAGCGCTCCAAGGTCGCCTCGAGGGCGCACTGTCTACGCTCGCGCACCGGCCACAACCCCTCCTGCTCGGCGAGCCGCTCGGGCGAGGCGAGCTCCAGGGTGAGGCGTTCGATGGGTTGCCCGTAGGCGTGGCTGTCCTCCAATGCGAACAGCGCCTGCTGGCGGATGTGGCGTGCCTGTGTCAGGGGCCGCTTGCTCAACCGGCTCGCGCGCCTGGTGCCGCTGGGAAGGCTGGCCGTGAGCGTCAGGCGGCGCGTCGTGCGACCCCCCAGCTCGCGGGCCAGCTCCCCGGCTAGCCTGTCGAGCGCCGGCAGGAGGCGCTGGGGCTCGACCACGGGGTCCTCGAAGGCGAGCGAACGAGCGACGGCCGGCGCCGGCTCGAACGGCCGCAGATCGGTGTGGCGGGGACCGTGTAGGTAGGGGAGGAGAGCATCGCCCTCCGCCGCCAGGTACGAAGAGATCTGGGAGGCGGTCCAGCTGGCGAGATGGGCAGCCGAGGACAGCCCCAGCCATGTAAGGCGGGTGAGGTTGGCTTCGGACAGGCCGACCCTGCGCAGGAAGCGCAACGGCAAGCGAGCCAGGAAGCCCTTCACGTCATCGACGCGCCTCACCGTTCCGGGGCGGGAACTGACGGCGGCGAGCTCGGCCGTCTCGCGGTCATGGGCTAGGCCGACGCGGACGCCGTAACGGGCGGCCAGCTCCTCGGCCTCGACGTCGTCCAAGCGCGCCAGCGCCCTGCCGCGCGCCGCACCCTCGACCCACGGGGTGTGCTGGTTGAGCTCGCGCAGGAGCTCCTCCCAGGCGTGTTGGAGGTCCGGCTCCGTGTGGGAGACGACCTCGAGGCCCTCGACGCGCATGCGCGCGCCGTCCAGCCGCATACCCGGCGTGATGCCGTGGCGCCTGGCGGGGGCGTTGGCGTGAGTGACGCGTTCTTCCTGAGCGCTGACGAGGGGTACCCGGGCGAGCCCAGGATCGCTCCTGACGGCCAGGTAGAGGTCCAAGGGATCGAAGCAGAGGGACGCGATCATGCGGCGGCCACCCTCACCCTCAGGAGCGGGGGTCGCCCGGCGGGCGGGCGACCGGGACGAGGCGGTATGCCTCGGGGGCGGACGACCTTCGTTTCCGTGCGTGACGGTGTTAGCATGCGAACGACCTAGTCAGGACCGCGGCAGCGGTCGGATATGGGCGGCGAAAGGACACATTCCCTTGCTTGGCGGCGGTGGATGTGTCCTTCGTTATCGGTGGGCCAGGATCGCGGGCGTGATGGGCGGTCCCTCAACCACCCCTTTCGAGCAACAGGTCCTGCACGACGTCTCCGCGGAGTAGACCGCGCATGACGCCGTCCACGTGCAGCTGCGAGGCTGGGACCGTGAGGGTTGGGTACGCGGGGTTGTGAGGGCGGAGGCGGTACTGCTTGGGCCTGCTCGAGCGTGCTTTCCACTCGAGGTACTTGAGCGTGGACTCGTCGTCGCCCACCCGAACGGCGCAGACCTCACCAGAGCGCTGCGGTTCGGCGCGGTGGAGCAGCACGACGTCGCCGTCCTCGATGCGGTCCGCCATGGAGTCGCCCCTGACGCGCAGCGCGAAGTGGTCCGGGCGGCCGCGCAGGACCAGGTGGCCCTCGGGTTCCGGGTAGCTGCCGATGGGGAGGCCGGCGGCGATCTCGCCGAAGAGCGGCACTCCCGCGTTCACGCCCAGGAGCTTCAGGCGCGGGGCCCGTCCGGGGCCACGGCTCTCCATGACCAGCTTGCCCTTGGCCTCGAGCGCCTTGAGGTGCTCCCTGAGGGTGGGATAGGTGATGCCGAAGCTGCGAGCCAGAGCTGAGAGGTCCGGCGTGGTGCCCGCGCGCTCGTAAGCCGCACGCAGCGCGCCCAGGATCTGGTTCTGCTTGACCGGCCGTGGCGGCATGGACCCACTCCCTTCGTTACCCTTAGATACTAAGGGTAAGGCACAGGATATGAGCGGGTCGGGTGAGTGTCAAGCGGCAGAAGCCCAGCTGACAAGCGGCCGCGTTGCTAGATTGGCCCATGGCCGACATGGAGCCGAACGACAGGGAGATCCTCCGACTGGAGCGCAGCTTCTGGTTCAGCGACGCCCCGTTCTACGAGGCCAACCTGACGGCCGACTGCCGCATGACGTTCCCCAGCCTGGGACTGCTGGACCGCGACCAAGCGATCGCCGGCATAGCAGCGGGCCCACGCTGGGACTCGGTTGAGATGCGGGAGGAAAAGGTACAGCGATTGGGGGCAGATGCCGCCGTCGTCTCCTACGCGGCCAGGGCGCGGCGCGGCGAAGAGGTCTACGAGGCGCTGGTGGGCAGCACGTACGTGTGGGAGAGTGGCACCTGGAAGCTCACCTACCATCAACACACCCCGGTGACGCCCCAGGCAACGAACTAGCTCAGAGGTCAGCGTCCTCGAGGGCGGCGCCGAGCTTCTCCAGCTCCTCACGGTTGAGCCGCTCCCGCCTCTCGCGCTCGGTGAGGATCGCCCTGACGTCGGCGGCTTCGATGAGCAGCGGAGCGGCGGTAGATCCGCGCGACGCTACGCCAGCCTCGACCACCATCTCCATCAAGGCGTCCTCTGACACGCCGAGGACCTCGGCGGCCTGCGCCAGGGTCAGCGGAGGTTCGGCGCTGTCGCGTCGGCGTGCCATCAGGAACAGAGGTTACGCCGGACGGGACCGGGGTAGCCTTCGACCGGTGAACGACCCCACGACACCGACCAAGCCACCCCGGCTACGGGCGGGCGACACGCTCTGCGCCGTGTCGCTGTCGAGCGGCGGGGCGGCCGAACACCCGCTGAGGTACGAGCAGGGCAAGCGGCAGATGGAGGAGACGTTCGGGGTAAGGGTGATCGACGCCCCCAACGCGACGGCTGACGACGCCTGGCTGTACCGCAACCCGGAGGCCCGGGCCGACGATCTCCACTGGGCGTTGCAGAACCCCGAGGTGACGGGCATCGTCTCCGCGATCGGCGGCGAAGACTCCGCGCGCATCCTGCCCTACGTCGACCCGGCCATCATCCAGAGCAACCCGAAGGTGTTCATGGGCTTCTCGGACGCGACCGTGACGCTCACCGCCTTCAGGAACGCCGGCTTGGTCGCGTTCCACGGCCCCGCCGTCATGACCGACCTGGCCGAGAACGGCGGCATCGTGCCGTTCGTCGAGCGCAGCGTGCGGCGCAACCTGTTCGAGGCCTGGACCGGCCCGCTCGAGCACGCGACCGAGTGGACCGAGCAGTACCTGCACTGGGGCGATCCCCGGCTGCTTGCCGAACGGCGACGGTTCTTACCCAGCGAGGGACCGGCCTGGCTGCAGGGCGCAGGTAGCGTCGAGGGGCGGCTGGAAGGCGGCAACATCGAGGTGCTGGAGTTCCTCAAGGGCACGCCATGGTGGCCGGGAGCCGAGCGCTGGAGCGGCGCCGTGCTGTGCCTCGAGACCAGCGAGGAGGCCCCATCGGTGAGCGCGGTCAAGCGCTTCCTGCGCAACTACGGCTCGCAGGGCGTGTTGAGCGTCGCCGCTGCTCTGCTCCTGGCCCGGCCACAGAACTACGCGGCGCGCGACAACTGGTTGCTACAGCAGGGGGTCATCGAGGTGCTCGCCGAGTTCGGCAGAGAGGACATGCCGGTCGTCGCGAACCTCGACTTCGGCCACACCAGCCCGCAGATGGTGCTGCCGCTGGGCTGTTGGCTCCGCGTCGATTGTGCGGCACGGCGACTGGTGCTCATGGAGCCGGGGGTCACCTGAACCGAGCGGCATCCGCTCCCGCCGGGCGCTGGCAGAGAGAGCGACGACCGTGGTCGCGGTCTCTGGCCCAGGCCTCAGGCGTTCAGGTCGGAGTCGCCGCCGCCGAGTAGCAGCGAGCCGAGGTGCAGGCGCGAGGCCTTCGCGACCGCTGCCTCCACGACGGGAAGGCTGGCCTCTCCCAACGGGAGGACGAGCTCGGCGCGCGGCCGGGCCACGCCGAAGCCCTGCACGTGAGTCGCCCCGAGCGCCGCGATCCGGTCGCATAGGGACGCGTCCTCGACGCCTTCGACCACGACGATCGGGAAGCGCTGAGCGAGCTCCAGGACGAAGTCCTCCAGCTGACGGCGGCGGGCGCCCTCTGCGATGCCGAGGGTCACGCTGCGGTCCACCTTGACGCCGTCGACGAGGTCGCCACGCGGGATGCGGTCGTGCAGGTCCGACTCGGTCACGTCATCGAGGAGAACGGCACCGCACAGCTCCCCCACGGCGCGGAGGCTGCCCCACAGGCGCCTGCTGTCCCCGAAGCGTTGTTCGGTGAGCTCGATCCTCACTCGCGCGGCGACGGCCGGCAAGAGACCTTCGAGCGCCTTCGTGGTGGCGGGGCTGACGAGCTGCCGCGGCGAGAGGTTGATGGACACCTGGGCGGAGTCGTGCTGAGCCAGCACTGCGGCAACGCGTTCGATGCTGAAACGGGTGAACACGTCTTGCCGCTTCTCGGCGAGCCAGTGCGGTAGCACGTCGAGAGGCCCGCGCACCGTGCCGTCGGGCAGGTTCCAACGGATCAGCGCTTCGGCCCATTCCGGCTCGCGGTCGACCAGAGCTACGACCGGCTGGAACTGGAAGGCCAGCTCGTTGAGAGGGGGTGTTTCAGTCGCGGATTCGAACACTGAGGGGTCCCAAGGGACTTCCTAATCGGCGTGGCTGACGTGAAGAAGGTGGAGATGACGAGGATCTGGGTCCCTGAGAACCTGCCGACCGACGCTGCCACGTACCCCCCTCGGTACGCGTACGCCGGTGGCTACGACGCGGTGGGTCAGCCGGCGTCCCACTCGCCCTTCTGGCCAGCGCTGTCGGCGATCACGGCGTTGGGGGAGAAGGCGTTGGCGACCTGGACGGAACCGAAGGCGAGGCCGAGGACGGTGAGGGTGACGGCGAACGAACGAGCGATCTTCTTGAACATCGTGAGTACCTCCTGAGATGGATGAAAGCTAACTGGGTGGGCGCTTCAGACCCGCTTCAACCTCTGAGGGCCTGCGGTCCGGCAGTTGATGCGGCGCTGAATCGCCCGCCTGCCTAGCCTTCTGGCACTGATTAGGAGGTACGCAGTTGGACAGGTCCGAGGCACTTGCACGACTCTCGAGGTCGACGCGGTTCCAGTTCGTTGGGGAACGACTGGTGGTCCGTGACGTCGCCCTCCTCAAGGCGATAGCCGAGGTGCAGCGGGTCGAAGAGGAGACCGGGGTAGCAGCGAGCGCCGAGGCGCAGGTGGCGCCACGCTACGAGCTCTTCGCTGCTTGATAGCGGCTCCTTCGACCGCTAGGCGAGTACACCCACTGGCGACTTAAGACACGTCAGACCTGGCTGGGACGGGGCTATCCTTCCGGCATGTGGTTGCCGCGCGTCGCCCAAACGGTAGCGGACTCCGATAGGCCCGTCGCCCTTCTCGGCGGCGAGCCCTTCGGTGTGCCGTTCCTGATCGACGCGCTGGGCAAGCAGGCGCCCTTGGTCTGGTTCGAGCTCGGCCCGGCGGCGTCGGACGACCCCGTGGCTCA
Source organism: Deinococcaceae bacterium (assembly GCA_040256005.1). Classification (GTDB taxonomy): domain Bacteria; phylum Deinococcota; class Deinococci; order Deinococcales; family Trueperaceae; genus DASRWD01. Next base: position 72,119 of record JBDZWC010000001.1, read on the forward strand.
GGGGAACGCGCTCGCGCGCGCCGTCAACCGGATGTTGACGTCGCCGTTGCTCTCCCTGGCGCTCCCGTACCGGTCGCAACTGTCTGCGCTGGCACGGTTCAGGTCGGACCTACAGCCTCTGCGCTTCGCGGTCACGACCCATCGCCTCGACCTGCCGTTCTTGGCTGACCTCCTCGAGCTCCATGGGAACGGTTACTCGGTCTTGCTCGACGTCAGGCAACCGGTCGCCCACGGCGAAGAGGTCCTGTCGCACTGTCGCGTCGTGGGCCATGAACAGCTCATGGTCACCCGCGCCGAGGCGGGCGAGATGCTCCCCGCCGCGCTCGACGCCGCTGCCGTGGAAGCGCTCTGGAGGCGTTCCCGGGGCCGCTTCACCGAGCTCAGCGCCCTGGCGAACGAGGCCGTTAACCTGCCGCGGCTCAACGTGCCCTCACCCGAAGGGCCTCTCCTGCCCCCGGGTCAGGAGGAGTTGATCGATCCGCGCCTGGCGGTCTACGCCTACATGCGGGAGGGCGACCCGATCTCCGCGCTGGAGCTCGCTGTGTTGCGCGCTCCCGAGCTGGTAGACGACCTGCTCAGGACGGCCGGACCCAGGTTCCAGTCGGAGGGCCTTCTGGAGCGTCTCCACCTGCTGTTGTCCGCGCTACCGGAGTCGCACTCGCGTGGGGAGCGGGTGCTCGAGTGGCGCTTGGTGGCAGGCGTGGCCACGAACGACCTGCAGGGCGTGGGGGAGGACGTCGACGCCTACCTCAGCGCCCACTCCGCACCCACGTTGCGCGCCAGACGCGCAGGGACGATCCGCCATGACAAGGGCTTCGCCATGGCCGAGCAGGCCGCCCAGGCGAGACGCACGCCCGTGACGCTATGGCAGTACGGCAGGCTTCATCCCAACGACGAGACGGCTGTCGACCTGCTGCGAGAGAGCGTGCGGCTCGCCGAGGAGCAGGGCAGCGCCTACGACGTGGCGCGCAACGCGTACAGCCTCGCCTCCCGACTGCTGCACATGGGCGAGTTCACGCGGGCGGCCAGTTGGGCGCGCTGGGCCCTCGACGTGGTCGACCGCGAGCAGCTTCAGGACGGGAACAGACGTCTGCAGATCGTCAACCAGTTGGCCATGGCTCGGATCATGACGGGGGACCTTCTGGGGCTCCGGAACCTGTTGGAGGACGCCCAGGCCTTGGTCGAAGGCAGCTTGCCTCACCTGGCGACGTACTTCCGCAGCACCCTGGCCCAGCTCGAACTGGCCGAGGGCCGTCCGGCCGAGGCGTGCGAGCTGCTCAAGGCGACCTACCACGCCAGCCCCAGGAAGTACCGCGGGCGTTACGGGTATCAGCTGGTGCGGGCCCTCCTCGAGCTGGGCCGCTCCGACGAGGCCGTCGAGGTGGCGAGTGACGTGTGGGAGGTGTCGTCCGCAGGAGGAGGTTTCGAGCGCACCCTCGCGGCTTTGGCTCGTGGCATGGCGGGGGCCGTCACCGGCGCGCAAACGGCGGCAGACGACCTTCTCGAGGCCATGCTCGATACCGACCTGATCGCGGAGCAGCGCATGACGGCCGCTCTTTACTACCTGCTCGCCACCGGTGGGGCGGCCCACAACGTGCCAGGCGAGCTGGTGCCGCTCCTGGCCGGCCTGCACCCCATCGGACGAGCGGTACTCAGCGGGCCAGCAGGCGCGTTCGAGCGCGTGTGGGGCACCCTCTCCTCCCCTCGGGCACCGCTCACGCTCAAGTTCCTGGGTGGCTTCGAGGGCAGGTACGAAGGCGAGGACCTGCAGCTGCCGCCCCGGCTGGCAGAGGTCGCGTTGGCGATCGCGCTTAACCCGGAGGGCACCACGCGCGACGAGCTGAACGACTTCCTGGCTCCGGCCGGACACGCCCCCTTCACGAGCGGCGGGATGCGCAGCATCGTCACCCGTCTGCGGCAGGTGCTTCCCGTGAGCGACGCACCCTATCGCTTCACTGTCCATTACGAGGCCGACGTCGTGCAGTTGCGGGAGCTGATAGGCGCCGGCCGCATCAGGGAGGCCGTCAGCCTCATGAGGGGGCCACTGCTCCCGCACAGCGAGGCTCCCGGCGTGGAGGAGCATCGCATGGAGCTCGAGGAACACCTCAGGCAAGCCGTGCTCATGGCCGGTGACCCCGACGCCCTCTACGACCTCGCCGAGAGGCTCACCGACGACCTGGAGTTCTGGCAGGCCGCCGCCGCGGCCCTGTCGAACGGTGACCCGCGGCTGGCGCTGGCACGCGCCCGGGTCAAGCGCCTCGAGGAAGCGTACGGCTTGTCCTGAGGTGCGCTGACCGCGGTGGGCCGAGCCACCGCTACGGACCGTCGCCCCGTGCGGTCCGCTCAGGCGAGCCGCTCGAGCTCGGCGACGTGCCTCTCGAGCACAGCGAACGCCCGCTCGATCGGCGCCGCGGTGCTCAGGTCCACGCCCGCGGCCTTGAGCGCCTCGATCGCGGGGACCGAGCTACCGGCTCGCAGGAAACCCAGGTAGCGCTCCGCCGCCCCGGGCTCGCCCTCGTAGACGTCCTCGGCGAGCGCTGCCGCCGCCGCGATGCCCGCGGCGTACTGGAACGTGTAGAAGGGGACGTAGAGGTGACCGAACTCCGCCCACGTGATGCCGACCTGCTCGTCTACCTCTATCGCGTCGCCGTAGCCCTCTGCGAACAGCTCGCGCATCTTCGCGTTCAGCTCCTGCGCGGAGAGCCCCTCCCCGCGAGCCACGGCTTCGTGTACCCACAGCTCGAACCTCACCAGGGTGGGCATGATGAAGAAGTACCGGTGGAAGTTGCCGAAGGCCTCGTCCAGCACGTCGAGCCTCGCGTTCGCAGTGGTGAACCGCGACAGCAGGTGGCGCCTGACCAGCGCCTGGTCGAAGTTGGATGCCGTCTCGGCGGCGACCATGGACACGTCGGTGTAGGCGATCGGTTGCGCCGAGTCCATCAGGACGTCGTGCATCGCGTGACCCAGCTCGTGGGCCAGGGTCGAGGTAGCTCCCAGGTCGTCCGCGTAGCTCATCATGATCTGCGGCTGGTAGCCGTAGGCATGTGAGCAGAAAGCGCCGTCCCGCTTCCCCCGGTTCGGGTAGACGTCTACCCACCGCTCGGTCTCGAGGCCGCGGCGGAGCGGGGCGACGTACTCCGGGCCCAGCGGGGCCATGCCCTCGAGGATCCAGTCGATCGACTGGCGGTAGGGCACGACCATCGGCTCCGGCGACAGTGGCGCGAAGACGTCCCACTCCTCGAGGCTGTCGAGGCGCAGGAGCTTGCGGCGTGCGGCCCAGTAGCGGTGCCAGACAGGGAGGTTGGCGGTGAACGTCTCCAGGACTGACTCGAGCACGGCCCTGGGCACCTCGTACGGTTCGAGCGCCTGTGCCAGCGTGTCGTCGTAGGCGCGCGCCCTGGCCGTGAACACGGCTTGCTTCACGCGACCGAGGTAGAGCTCGCTGAGCGTGTCGGAGTAGGCGAGGAAGCCCTTCTTGAACGAGCGGTAGGCCGCCTCGCGCAGGGCCCGGTCACGTGAGCCCCTGAGCGCGGGGTAGGTGCTGCGCTCGACGACGTACTCCTGGCCACCGACCCGCAGGGGCTCGAACCGGATCTCTCCGTTGGCGAGGCTGTTGTAGGCGCGCTGAGCAGCGCCGAACGGGTCGCCGAGGCCCTGGAGAAGCTCCTCGACCTCCGTCGAGCGCACGTGCGGGCGTCGCGCCTCCAGCATCTCGAAGTAGCGGCTCAGGTAACCCAAGGCGGGCTCTTCCCGCACGAACGCCTCGAGCTTGTCGCTGCCCAGCGCGAGGAGTTCGGGCACGACGAACGCCAGGCGCTGTCTGACCCGGTTACGAAGCGCCAGGAACTCGCCGGCCTTCTTGCGCGCCTCCTGGTCATGCTGGTCGACGTTGACCGGCAGCGTGGCGTAGTTGCTGAGTCGCTGAAGCGTGGCGTCGAGGCCGAACTTGAGTTCCAGGAACTCGGCCAGGGTGGCGGCCGACTCGCCGAGTCGCCCCCGATAGGCGGCGACGGTCTCGGCCTCGGCCGTGATGCGCGCCAGGTCGGAGCGGTACTCGTCCTCCGTGGCGTACAGGACCGAGAGGTCCCAGGTGTAGGCGGGGTCGAGCTCGGAGCGTGCTGGCATCGTGACTGGCATGCCGAGAGTGTAAAGCGGGTCGATACGCACAGCGCATCGACCCGCCCGGGACCCACCGCCGGCGGTCAGCCGCCGGTGTGCGGACCGATCACCTCGCTCACGACGGTCACGACGTCGCACGGGAACCCGCCGCGCCGAGCGTGCTCACGCACCACGTCGGCGTTCTCGCACTCGTGGACGCAGTAGAGCTTGTCGCCCGCGACGTAGCTGTGGAGCCAGGTGTACGGGACGCCGAGGGACTCCACGACGGCGTTGGAGGCGCGGGCGATCTCCTTCAGCTGCTGCTCGGTCAGGTCTCCTGCACCAGGGATCGTCCTCTCGATGATGAAGCGTGGCATGTTCGGCTCCTCTCCGGGCCCTACGGCCTGTGGCGAGTCTGGGCCAGGACGCTGGGCAGGGACATCGGGGGAAGCCCCTAGGTTTGGATGTCGAGGCCCTTGCTGGCGTCGACCAGTCCGTGGGCGACGGCCTGGGCGACCGCCGCGGCACGGTTCTGGACCTCGAGCTTCTGCAGAACGGCAGACACGTGGTGCTCGGCCGTCTTGGCCGTGATCGAGAGGCGCTCGGCGATCTCCGAGTTCGTTAGGCCCGCTGCCATCAGCGCCAGCACCTCGGCTTGCCGCGGGGTAAGGTTCGCAGGGTGAGAACCCGTGCTGCGCCTGGGCCCGCGCGGGATGCCGACGATGCCGCGCGCCCGCATCTGCGCGGTCAACCGGGCCGCCGCTGGGACCGCTCCGAGGCGCTTGAAGCTCGCCACGGCGTCACGCATCGCGGCCTCGTCGCCGTGGGCGAGGGCGAAGGCCCTCTCGTACGGGCAACCGATCTCCTCCCACAGCCCCGCGGATCGCCTCCAGTCCCCCTCGACGAGAACGGCGAACGGCTCAGCGGAGCCGTTCAGCGGCTCAGCTATCGCGCCGGCCCTCCAGAGCCACAGAGACACCTCGCCGCGCGCCCATGGGCTGTCGGCCGCCTTCACCTGTTCGAGGATCGGCTCTAGGATCCCGGGTATCTTGGCGGTCCTGTCCTCCAACCAGGCGAGCTCTGCCAGGCCGCACACGGGCGACCACCGGTACTGGAGGGCGCTCTTCGGACTGATCGCCAGCGCGCTCCTGAGCGTGTCCGCCGCGCCGTGGTCCCCGCGCCTCACCTGCACCCTGCCCCAAGCCCCCTGAGCCGTCATGGGACCGATGAAGCCGTGGCCGGGCAGTGGCCTGAAGGTGGAGGCCAGCCTCTCGGCGTCGTCGTAGCGCCCCTGCTCGAAAGCGACGCGCGCCAGCCATGCGCGGCCGTAGGCGACCGAGGCGTCGTCGTCCGTCTGGGTCGCCTCCTCGACCAGCTCCTCGAGAGCTGTGATGGCGATGTCGTAGAGCCGACCTTCGCCAGCCCCCGAGCCGAGCATCCACAGTGCGTTCTGCGCGCCGCGCTTGAACCCCAGGCGATCGGCGAGCTGTCGGGCCTCGAGCTCGATGCGGGCACCTTCGCGTACGTCGCCCATCACGAGCTGCGCGGCACCTTCGACGACCATCGCGGCCACCTCCATGCTGCCGTTGCCAAGCTCTCTGGCAGCGTCGAGGGCCGCGCGAGTCGCCTCCATGGCCGGCTCGTAGCGGCGCCTCAACATGGAGACCAGGGCCTTGTAGTAGTGGCTGCGGGCCTTCTCGGGCGAGAGCGGCCTCTCGGACAGGAGCGCCCGGGCCTCCTCCACGGGAGCATCGGCCTCGGCGTCGCGCCCCATGCGGAAGCGTGCGTAGCCCAGCATGCCGAGCGCCTCGGCCAGTGGTTCAGGGTCGCCGAGGCGTGAGCGGATATCGACGGCCCGCTCGCACTGTTCCAGCGCCTCGGCGTGGAGGTCGAGGACGTCGGCGGTAGTGGCGAGCTGGACCCTGATGCGGGCCTCCGTCGCCTCGTCCATGTGCTCCCGCCTCTCGAGAGCGATCCTCAGGAACTGAGCGGCCTCCCGGTGTGCGCCGCGCTCGGTCGCCTGGCGGGCCGCGGGCTGGGCGAAGCGGACGACGAGGTCCCAGGCGTGAGCCCGCCCGGCATGGTGTGCCAGCCTCGCGTAGTCCTCGGGTTCCTGCTCCGAGAGCAGGTCGATCATCGCGCGGTGCCACTCGAACTGGCGGCCCAGCGGCGTGGCCGCCTCGACAGCGGTCCTGGCCAGGTCGTGTCGGAAGCGCAGGAGCGCGCCCTCGACGAGGAGGATGCCGGCGCCGGCCGCCTCGTCGACCGCCTCCGCACCTACGTCGGCGACCTGCAGGGCGTACTCGATCTCGAGCGACCTGGGGGCCGAGGCGACGACCTCGACCAGGCGCCTGGCCCCGGCGCCGAGACGCCCGGCGCGCGCCATCACGGCCTGCCTCACCGTGTCCGGCACCTCGTCGCCGGAGGCGATCACCTCCGTGACGAAGAAGGCGTTACCGTCGGTGGCCCTGTGGATCCGCGCGGCGCGTGAGGCGTCGGCGCCGGACAGGGTCTGCACCGCCTCGATGGAGAGGGGAGGTACTCCCATCGTGAGCGTCGACGGTCTTCCCACTAGGTCACCCACGACCTGGCGTGCCGGGTGTTCGGGACCGATCTCGTCGTCCCTGTACGTCGCCACTACCATGGAGGGCAGGTCCGCGATGCGTCGGCCGATGAACCGCAGGAAGTCAAGCGTGCCGGCATCCGCCCAGTGGATGTCCTCCAACACCAGTGCGATCGGGATCGTGGCCCCGGCGAGGCGCCGCTGTACCGCGGTGAACAGCTCGTACGGTTCCGCGCTGGAGGCGAAGGACTCGGCCAGGTGCGCTCGTGGGTCCAAGGCGATGTCGACGAGGGGACTCAACGGCCGCGGTGTCGTGAGTGGGTCGCACGCGCCGAACAAGACGTGTGCCCTGCCGATGGACCGGTGACCGAACTCGGTGACGAGCGCGGTCTTGCCGGCGCCCGCTTCGGCTCCGACGAGCACCAGTGAGCCGCGCCCCTGGGTAGCGGCCCTGAGCCGCTCTGCGAGCTGCTCGAGCTGTGCCTGCCGTTCCAGCAGTGGCATGAGGATGCGCCCCCTGGTGGGTCTTTCCGCCCGCGTTGCCGTCGTCGCGGGCCACGATAGCAAGGTCCTTCTCGGTGCGCAGGTCCTGGACGGGCGAGAGACGCGGGTGGGTGACGGCCCGTTCCCCTCGGTGTTGTAGGGTAGGTAGTTCCCGAGCGGTCCGGCATCGGAGCCGGTGTTGGACCGTACGGCAGGTGACGCTTACGTCGTTTACCCCTTCAGATCGACCGCAACGGAGTGCGAATGGAACCCATACCGGCAACTAGAGAGGGCCCTCACGGGGGCCCCGAAGCAACACACGAGTCAGCGAAGATCTCGGTCCGCGGGCTCTACAAGGTCTTCGGACCGGAACCCGGCAGGGCGATCGGCGCCCTCGAGAAGGGCGCGACCAAGGCAGAGGTCCAGGACCGCCTCGGCAACGCCGTCGGGGTCGCCAACGTCGACCTCGACGTGCACACCGGTGAGACGTTCGTGCTCATGGGCCTGTCGGGCAGCGGCAAATCCACGCTGTTGAGGCTCCTCAACCGCCTGCACGAGCCCACGGCGGGCAGCATCCTGGTCGACGGGATCGACATCACCACGCTCAGCAGGCGCGAGCTGCTCGAGGTGAGGCGTCAGAAGTTCAGCGGCATGGTGTTCCAGCAGTTCGCGATCCTGCCGCACCGCACGGTCCTGGACAACGTCGGCTACGGCCTCGAGGTCCAAGGGGTGCCCGCCAGCGAGAGGCGGGAACGGGCGCAGAGCGCGATCGAGCTGGTCGGCCTGGCCGGGTGGGAACAGGGCTACCCGAGAGAGCTGTCGGGAGGCATGCAACAGCGCGTGGGCCTGGCTCGCGCGCTGGCGGTGGACGCCGACATCCTGCTGATGGACGAGGCGTTCAGCGCCCTCGATCCACTGATCCGTCGTGAGATGCAGGACGAGCTCATCGATCTGCAGACGCGCATGCGGAAGACGATCGTGTTCGTCACCCATGACCTCGATGAGGCTCTGCGCCTGGGCGATCGCATCGCGATCATGAAGGACGCCCGCGTGGTCCAGGTCGGGACGCCGGAGGAGGTGATCACCGAGCCGGCGGACGACTACGTGGCCGCCTTCGTCGAGGGCGTGGACCGCAGCGACGTGCTCACGGCCGGCAGCATCATGCAGCCGGTCAAGGAGACAGCGAGGTTGCAGGACGGCCCTCAGTCCGCTCTGAACAAGATGCGACGCTCCGGCATCTCGGGCATCCTCGTCGTCGACGCTGAGCGCCATGTCTTGGGCTACCTGAGGTCGGAGCGGATCGTCGCCGCCATGCGGGAGGGCGGTGTCGAGCAGGGCAGGATCCATGGGGACCTGATGGACCCGGCACCAGCCGTCACGACCGAGACGCCGCTGAACGAGGTCATCGACGTCGCCTCGGAAGGCTCCGCCCCGGTAGCCGTCACTGACCCTGCCGGTAGGCTCCGCGGTGTGGTCGTGAAGGGCGCCATCCTGGCCGCGTTGGCGAGGCCCGGCCGCGACGGAGGAGAGGACCACACGCCAGCCGCGGCCGAAGCTGCCGTACCTGCGCCCACAGGAACGGCGGGCGCCGTCGCGGACCGGGGGCGCCATGTTTGAGTTCCGAGTCCCCATACGCGACGTCGTGTCGAACGTGGTCGAGTACCTGCGCGACGCCCTCGCGCCGGCTTTCGACGGCTTCGCCAACGCTGTAGACACGCTGATCAGCGCCATGCTCGCCGCGTTCCAGTGGGCACCCGTGCCGGTGGTCATCGTCTTCTTCGCCGGGCTGGCGGCTCTGCTGGCCGGTTGGCGCGTGGGACTGTTCGCCCTCGTCGGTCTGGTTCTGGTCGAGAACATCGGCCTGTGGAACCCGTTCCTCCAGACGCTCGCGCTCGTCATCGCGGCGCAGGTGCTGATCACGGCCGTTGGCGTTCCGCTGGGCATCCTCGCGGCGCGCAGCGATGCGGTGGAGGGCGTGCTGAGACCCATCCTGGACTTCATGCAGACGATGCCGGCCTTCGTCTACCTGATCCCCGCCGTAATGTTCTTCGGGATAGGACTCGTGCCGGGCGTGGTCGCGACGTTCGTGTTCGCGATCCCGCCGCTGGTGCGCCTCGTCAACCTGGGGATCAGGCAAGTGCCCGACGACCTCGTCGAGGCGGCAGACGCCTTCGGCTCGACGAGCTGGCAGCGTCTTGTCAAGGTCGAGATGCCGGTGGCACGACCCAGCATCATGGCCGGCCTGAACCAGTCGATAATGCTCAACCTGTCGATGGTCGTGATCGCAGGCATGATCGGGGCGCGTGGACTCGGGGCCGAGGTGCTGAGGGGCATCCAGCGCCTCAACGTGGGCCAGGGCTTCGAAGCCGGCCTGGCCGTCGTGATCATGGCGATCGTCCTCGACAGGGTCACGGCGTCCGTCGGCGGCAGGCGCTCGCGGGGGGCCTGAAGGGGCTTCACGGCATGTTAACCGGGTAGCACCGGCGTCGCACCGCCGGTTGGCACCTCGGATGAGCTCGTGTTACGGTCGCAAGGTCGCCGTGTTCGGCGCTCGTCTGTATGCGTACGTACGTACGCTCGCGGAACGTTCTTGGTTCCGTCGCCGTCAAAGCCCCGTATTCGTCGGGAGGTAACAAATGCGTAAGCTCTTCGTCGCGCTGATACTGGCGCTGGTCGCCGGTGCGGCCATGGCCCAGGACGACACCATCGACCTGGGTTACGTCCTCTGGGATTCCGAGATCGCGTCGACACACGTGGTGGCAGCCGTACTGATGGACGACCTCGGCTACGAGGTGAACCTGACGTCGGTGGACGCGGGTCCCATGTGGACGGGTGTCGCCCAAGGCGACTTCGACGCGATCGTCGCGGCCTGGCTTCCCGCCACTCACGCCGCCTACTGGGAGCAGACCCAGGACGACCTGATCGACCTTGGCCCCAACCTCGAGGGCGCTGACATCGGCTGGGCCGTTCCCACGTACGTCGATGTCGACAGCATCACCGAGCTCAACGACAACGCCGACGCGTTCGGTGGCGAGATCATCGGCATCGACCCCGGTGCCGGCCTCATGGCGGCCAGCGACCGCGCGATGGAGACGTACGATCTGAGCAACTTCGTGCTGCTCGACGGCTCCGACTCCGCCATGACGGCAGCGCTCGACCGCGCCTACGACCGCGAGGAGCCCATCGTCGTGACGAGCTGGCGCCCGCATTGGATGTGGGCTGCGTATGATCTGAAGTACCTGGATGACCCCGAGGACGTGTTCGGCGACGCCGAGACGATCAACACGATCGTCAACCGCGAATGGGCCGACAACGAAGCTCCCGAGGACGTACTGACGTTCCTCGACAACTTCCACTGGACCAGCGACCAGATGGGTGAGGTCATGCTGATGATCCAGGGCGACATGGAGCCGATGGACGCCGCGCGGGCGTGGATCGCAGACAACCGTGACGTCGTGGAGCAGTGGCTGCCGTAGCGCTGAGACACTTCAGGTGAAAAAGGTTCGAGGAGGCCGGCATCCCACGGGATGCCGGCCTCCTCGCTTCTGGACGGGCAGGCGCCACGCCTACTGCGTGTGGGTCAGGCCAGGACGGCCAGAGCCTTGTCGAGGCCCTCGAACCCGTAGGCGAGGTCCTCCTCGGAGATCGTCAGCGGCGGGCTGATGATCAGCACGTTGTAGCGACCGAAGGCGTAGACGCCGTGGTCGCGCAGTGCTGCCGTGAGCTTGCCCACGGGCGAGTTGTCCCCGCCGTACCAAGCGACGAGCGGCTCGCGTGTCGTGCGGTCCTTGACGAACTCGAGCGCGAAGAACGCTCCCACCCCGCGCACGTCGCCCACCACCTGGTGACGGTCGCGCAGCGCGGCGAGGCCGTCCCTCAGCACCGGTTCGAGCTGTTGCGCCCGTTGGAACAGGCCCTCTTGGCGCATGGCGGTGACCGTAGCCAGGCCAGCGGCCATGCCGAGCGGGTGACCCGAGTAGGTGTGGCCGCACATAAGCACGTTGTCGTCGAAGTGGGCGGCGAGCGACTCGCGTACCAACACGCCGCCCAGCGGCACGTACGCGGAGGCCACACCCTTGGCGAAGACGATCATGTCCGGCGTGACACCGAAGCGTTGTGCGGCGAACGTGTCGCCCGTGCGGCCGAAGCCCGTCATCACCTCGTCGAAGACGAGCACGATGCCATGCCTGGCCGTGATGTCGCGCAGGCCCTTGAGGTAGCCCTCCGGGTAGACGATGACGCCGTTGGAGCCCACGACCGGCTCGATCACGAGGGCGGCGATGTTCTTCGCACCCTCGAACGTGATGACGTCCTCGATGTGCTGTAGAGCGCGCCTCGTCTCTTCGGCGGCGTCATCCGTGAAGAAGGGCGAGTTGTACGGGTAGGGGGCGAAGAAGCGCACGACGCCCGACATGCCGGGCTCGTTGGTCCAGCGCCTGTCCTCACCGGTCAGGCTGCCGGCGCCCGGCGCCGAGCCGTGGAAGGAGCGGTACGCCACGAGGACCTTGTGCCGGCCGGTGATCATGCGCGACATCTTGACCGCGTCCTCGTTGCCCTCCCCGCCGTTGGTCGTGAAGAACGCACGGGCGCCCTCCTGCCAGGGGGAGACGTCCGAGAGCAGCGCAGCGAACTCGTTGCGAACGTCGTTCATGAGGGACGGCGCCGCGTAGAGGAGCTTCTCGGCCTGCCGCTTGATCGCGTCCACCACGGCTGGATGTCCATGTCCGAGGTTCACCGAGACGAGACCTGCCGACAGGTCGAGGTACCGCTTGCCGTCCTCGTCGAACAGGTACGAGCCCTGCCCGCGAGTGATGACCGGTGTGCTGATGGCGCCCTGCTTGCTCCAGGGCGTCAGCACGTGCTTGTGGCTGCGGCTGGTGGCCGTTGGTGACATGTGACCTGCCTCCCTGACCGCGCCCGGTCGGGCGCATGCTTCGACTTGGCAGAAGCCTACTCCGGCGCCGTGGTCTAAGGCGGGGGGAGGACCGACGCGCTAGGGATCCACTCTCAGGGGACCGAAGGAGGGCAGGGGCAGACCGGAGTCGGACCCGCGGATCACGTCGTCCAGGTAACTGGAGGTCTCCGACGACTCGTGCGGCCTCTTGTAGCGCAGGTATATGGCGCCCGAACCCGCTGGCGGCTCGTACTCGATGATGACCCGCCTGGGGTCGGTGGGATGGCGGCGGACGTCGAGTATCTCCAGCTCGTTGCCCCCGTAACCCTCGTAGTTGGTGCCGGTTGGCGTTCCCCAGTAGACCGTGAAGTAGCCGGAGTAGCCTTCCGGTCCCGGGTCGCTGGTCTGGGCGACGTCTCGGTCCAGCGTCAGCGTGATCGTGCCGCCGGAGCGAGACAGCGCGGTGATGCGGGGCCCGGTGCCGTCTACGTCCCAGCCGAGCACATGCTCCTGGTAGGCGAGCGCGACCCTCTCCGCCAGGATCATCTGCCCCTGCGCGCTCAGGTGGATGCGGTCGAAGCGGGGCAGGTCGTGCGTGACGACCATATGGGCGAAAGCGACGCCGTTCGAGAGCCCCGTCGTCGGACTCAGCGCCGCCGTGCCACCGTAGCTGTCCCCCTCCAATCGCCTCTGCCTCTCGGCGATGTCATGAGACCTCAGGTCCTCGATCGTCCCATCGTCCGGCTCGTTCCGGCAGCAGCCGTAGGCGGCCAGTTGGGCGTAGATGATGACGGGGTCGACGGCAGCGGTCGCCGAGCTCAGGTGGTCGCGGAACGCCTCGAACACCTCTTCGGTGCGATCCGAGTAGAGGCCACGCAGGTCAGACGACGTGTTGTCGGACTCTCCCTGGTACCAGAAGACGGCGCTGACGGGCCCGCCTTCCGGGTCCTGGCCCGCGGCGGGGTTAGGCTCCTCGCCCGCCGACACGAGGGCCCGGTAGACGGCACTGCCGAACAAGGTGTCCCTATCCGTGCCGGCCAGGGAGCCCGGATACACCGAGTCCAGGTTCCAACCGATGTAGTCCGGGTAGACGCAGTTGTCCTCTCGTTTGTGTGGGCTGACCCGGGTTCCTCCCAGCGCCGCGGGGATCAGGTAGACGTCGCGTCCGGTGCCCTCGACGCCCGCACTGCCGTTGCGCAGCGTGCGGCCCAAGCTGGTCCCGGCGGAGGTGCCTGCACCTTGGTCGGCGCTCACGCAGTCGACCTGACCTGTCGCCACGTCGAGCGGCTCGGTCGCAGGCTTCCAGACGTAGTCGTTGCCCAGCATGAAGACCCCCGGCGTACCTGACCGCAACGCCAACGGCACGAACGGGTCCCATCCGACGGCGTTCGACTGGCCGGCGACGAGTATCGCGATGTTGCCGACCAACACGTCCGCGGACGCCTCACCGGCGCTCACGCGCAGCATGCCGATCGCGTCGTTAGGGTTCCCGACTATGCGCCAGACGCCCGTCTGGCCGTCGACGCCCCACTGGAAGTCCGTGGACAGGGGGGAGCCGTTGAGGTTGGTGCCTTCGAACGCGATGTCCTCCAGTTCCAGGTTGCCGGAGTTGCCGACGAGGACGACCTTGTCGTTCACGAGGTCGGTGTAGGTGAGGATCCCAGGCTTCAACACGGGCGAGGCCGCCAGAGACGGATCCGACGCTTTCATGAAGAGTCGCTCAACGTCCGACTGGTCGTAGACGCAGTCGCCGGTCAGATCAAGGTGGAACAGCTCGAAGGGGTCCTCCACGTCCACATCGGACGTGGAGATGCGGGCGTGAGCCAGGACCACGTCCCTGATATCGGCGTCTCCGGAGCGATCCAGGTCGCCCATCGGGTAATCGGCGATCCCGGCGTCGTAGGTGGCCGCGAGACAGGCCGACCGCGCTTGGTCGCCCGCGTCGAAGGAAGACAGGTCGTTCGTCGAGGTGACCAGGTCGGTGGCGTCGTCGTCCGCGAGCGGGCCCAAGGCCACCGACCCGTTGGCCGCCGAGCCGTCGATCCGGTATGCCGCCGCCTGCGCCAGCGGTGGGCCCGTCGCCCCTTCCGCCACGATCCAGTGGAGCTTCAGGACCGAGCCGCTCAGAGCCGCTTCGGAGAAAACATGCACGGTCACGGACTTCCCGTCCGGAGCGACGCGCGCTGCCGTGGTCACGCCTGCCGCGATCTCGCTGAGGCCCCTGAAGGCCACCTTCGTGGGGTCGAAAGCGAAGGACACGGCGAGCGCCACCACATCGTCGTCGACGATGAGAGCCTGCCAGAGGTTGTCCCCGTCAGGCGGTGGTGGCGGAGGTGGCGGCGGTGGTGGAGGCGGCACGAGCTCAGCGCACCCCATGAGGAGAAGTAGACACGCCAACGCCGC
>JBDZWC010000133.1:0-7565 GCA_040256005.1 Deinococcaceae bacterium
CGCCGGAGTCCGTGAAGATGGGCATCGGTCCGGTCATCGAGAACGGCTTCTACTACGACTTCGACCTGCCGCGCAGCCTGACCCCCGATGACCTCGCGAGGCTCGAGACCAGGATGCGCGAGATCATCGCCGCCGACCTGCCGCTGCGCAAGTACGCGCTGCCGCGGTCTCAAGCGCTGGCGCGCTTCCGCGCTCAGGGAGACCCCTACAAGGTCGAGCTCATCGAGGACCTACCGGAGGACGAGACGATCACGTTCTACGAGCAGGGCGGGGAAGAGGGCTTCACCGACCTGTGTCGCGGCCCCCACGTGCCGTCCACCGGCTCGGTGACGCCGCACTTCAAGCTGATGAACCTGGCCGGAGCCTACTGGCGCGGCGACGAGAGCCGGCCCATGCTCCAGCGCGTGTACGGCGTGGCCTTCGCGACCGCGGAGGAGCTGGAGCACCACCTCTGGCAGCTCGAGGAGGCGAAGAAGCGCGACCACCGCAAGCTGGGCGCAGAGCTCGACATCTTCGTCCTCGACGAGGACGTGGGGCCGGGCCTGCCGCTGTGGCTGCCCCGCGGTGCCGTGATGATCGACGAGATCGAGCGTCTCGCCAAGGAGGTCGAGGAAGAGGCCGGTTACGACCGCGTGCGTTCGCCGCATCTGGCCAAGCAACGGCTCTACGAGATCTCCGGGCACCTGGCTCACTACCAGGAGGACATGTACCCGCCCATGGAGCTCGATAGCGGCGAGCGCTACTACGTGAAGCCGATGAACTGCCCGTTCCACCACAAGATCTTCGCGGCGCGGCCGCGCAGCTACCGGGACCTGCCGCTGCGCCTGGCCGAGTACGGCACGTGCTACCGCTACGAGGACTCTGGCGCCCTCACCGGCCTGCTGCGCGTGCGGTCCATGCAGATGAACGACGCCCACATCTACTGCTCCGAGGAGCAGTTCGAGGCGGAGTTCCTGGCCGTGGTGGACCTGTACCTGCGGTACTTCGAGCTCTTCGGCGTGGACGACTACGTCATGCGGTTCTCGAAGCACGCGCCCGAGGGCCTGGGCAAGAAGTACGTGGACCAGCCGGAGCTGTGGCGCAGGACGGAGGGCATGGTCCGCGACGTGCTCGTCAAGGCCAACGTGCCCTTCGTCGAGCAGGAGGACGAGGCTGCCTTCTACGGCCCGAAGATCGACGTGCAGATACGCAGCGCGATAGGCCGCGAGTTCACCCTGGCGACGAACCAGGTGGACTTCGCCGTGCCCGAGCGCTTCGGGCTCGAGTACGTGGACGAGCACAACGAACGACGCACACCGCTGTGCATCCACCGTGCGCCGTTGTCCACGCACGAGCGGCTGATCGGGTTCCTCATCGAGCACTTCGCGGGCGACTTCCCCCTGTGGCTGGCGCCGGAGCAGGTTCGCATCGTGCCCATCGCCGACCGCCACGCGGACTACGCCCACGAGCTGCAGCGCCGACTGGGGGCCGCCGGTCTGCGCAGCGAGGTGGACCTCAGCAACGAGCGCATGAACGCGAAGATCCGCGACGCGGAGCTCTACAAGGTGCCGTACATCGCGATCGTCGGCGACCAGGAGGAGCAGGCGGGCACGTTGTCGTTCCGCAGCCGCCAGGAGCCCGAGCGCAAGGGCGTGCCCGTCGAAGCGTTCAGCCTGCACCTGAAGGACGCCTACGACCGGCGACTCCTGAAGGTGGAGCCCATCCGGGTCTGAGCCCCGCTGGCCGGGAAGAGAACGGGCGGCCGCGCGGCCGCCCTTCGTATGTCGCCGAATACCCGCCTGCCGCGTTCTAAGCACAGGCGGAAGCGCGGCCGCTGAACGCGCTACGCCCTACGCGCGCTGCTGGATCGTCACCCGCTCAATCACGTCGGGAGCGGGCCCGCCCGGCCGCCCTGGGTCGACGCGCTGGATCCGGTCGAGCACGTCCTCACCTTCCAGCACGCGGCCGAACACGGTGTGCCGGTCATCGAGCCACGGCGTGGGGATGAACGTGATGAAGAACTGCGAGCCGTTCGTGCCCGGCCCGGCGTTGGCCATGCTGACGACGCCCTTCGAGTCGTGCCTGAGGCCGCTCCTGAACTCGTCACCGAACTCGTAGCCCGGGCCACCACGACCGGTGCCGGTGGGGTCGCCGGTCTGGGCCATGAAGTCCTCGAGCACGCGGTGGAACTTCACGCCGTCGTAGTAGCCGTTGCGGGCCAGGAACACGAAGTTGTTGACCGTCTGCGGCACATCGTCCTGGAACAGGTCGATCACAATGCGTCCCTTGTTGGTCTCGATCACGGCGCGGTAATCGGCGCCCTGCTCGAGGACCTGCTCGGGCCGAGCGAACTGCGTCCGCTTCTCGCCGCTCAGCGGCTCGAGCGTCTGGTAGACGCCGTCGCCTGCA
Source organism: Deinococcaceae bacterium (assembly GCA_040256005.1). Classification (GTDB taxonomy): domain Bacteria; phylum Deinococcota; class Deinococci; order Deinococcales; family Trueperaceae; genus DASRWD01. The sequence continues at coordinate 2,389 of JBDZWC010000133.1, forward strand.
CCCATGTCCGTCATCCTTACCTCCGCATCGTCCCCAGGCACGCAGGCGAGTGGAACCTATTCGCCTGTGGGCCTCACGCCAACGACCACGCTCTCGATCTCGTCGGGCTCGAGGAAGAAGCCGTAGGCCGGCTGTCCGCCGACGGCCCCAAGGACCCCACGATACCCGGCCACCGTGAACGATTGGCCGGCGACCGGCGCGGTGCCGAGAGCCTCCTCTATGGCCGACGCCACGGTCTGGTCACCTTCGCCGGCTAGCTCCACACCCTTGGCAGCGAGGTCGTCGAGCGTGTCGGTGGTGAGGGCGATGGCGCTGGGCTGTTGCGGGTCCACACGGGTGATCTCGTCGAGCACGGCGTCACCGGAGAGGACCTCGCCGAAGATCGTGTGCGCCCCGTTGAGCCAAGGGGTCGCGTCGAACGTCAGGAAGAACTGCGAGCCGTTCGTGCCCGGCCCGGCGTTGGCCATGGCCAGCAGACCGCGGCGGTCGAAGGTGAGTCCCTCCACGATCTCGTCCTCGAACTGGTAGCCGGGCCCGCCCGTGCCCGTGCCGGTGGGGTCGCCGGTCTGGGCCATGAAACCCTCGATGACACGGTGGAAGGGCACGTGCTCGTAGTAGCGGTTGAGGGCGAGGAACACGAAGTTGTTGACGGTCTCAGGCGTGCGGTCCTCGTAGAGGTCCACGACGATGTCGCCCCTGTTGGTCCTGATGGCGGCCACGTAGTCCATGCCGTCCTCGAGCACGTCGCCGGCCGCGTCGAACAGGCGCTTGGGCTCCTCGACCGCGTAGTCGACCGGCTCGTAGCCGTCCGGCAGCGGGCCAGGCGCCGTCTCTTCGGCTCCGTCTGCGGCGCCCTCCGAGCTCGCCTCGTCCTGGCCGTCCGGCCCCGATCCCTGGGCGGCCGCCTGCGTGAGGACGACGTCACCCTCTGCGCCGCTCGAGCGGTCACGGGCCAGCCAGAAGCCGCTGATGACGATGAGGGCGACCGCCAGGAGCAGGGCGACGATCCTCATCGGGAGCGCCGCCACCGGCTGGACGTGCCGGCACCGACCGCGGCACTCATGCGGGCGCGGCGTGCCTCTGCGTGTTCACTGCTGTTGGTGGGTTGCATGCCCCGCAAGTGTACTCACCGTCTTCGGAGACCGGAGTAAGAGCGGCGTAAGAATCAGGCGAGAAGGCCGTAAGGGACCGTTGGTTACGGTCTGGCTCATGCGGTTCAACGATCTCCTCAAGCAGGCCATCGAGGCGGGCGCTTCCGACATCCACCTCCACGTCCCGCTCCCCGTGATGATGCGGGTGAGCGGCAAGCTCCGGCCCATGAACGACATCGCCCTGACGCCGAAGGCGACCGAGGCGCTCGTCGAGCTCATGTGCAACGACCAGCACAAGCAGACCTTCGAGGCCAAGCAGCAGGTGGACCTCGCCTACAGCGTCCCCGGCATGGGCCGCTTCCGCGTCAACCTCTTCAGGCAGCGCGGGTCGGTCAGCGCCGTGCTGAGGATCATCAACTCCGAGGAGAGCGCCCTGCAGGTCGTGAACCTGCCGCAGGAGACGATCGACCACTTCAAGCAGCAGGAGAAGGGTCTCGTCCTCGTGACGGGCCCCACCGGCTCCGGCAAGTCAACGACCCTCGCCCGCGTGATCGACGAGATCAACAGCACTCACGCCAAGATGATCGTCACGGTCGAGGACCCGATCGAGTACCTCCATCGGTCCAAGCGGTCGATAGTGGTGCAGCGCGAACTGGGCATGGACGCGCCGTCGTTCTCCGAATCGCTGGTCGCCGCCATGCGCCAGGACCCTGACGTGATCATGATCGGGGAGATCCGCGACCACGCCACCGCGGCGGCTGCGCTCTCGGCCGCCCAGACCGGCCACCTCGTGTTCAGCACCCTTCATACCCAGGACTCGGTGCGCACGATCAACCGCATGATCGAGCTGTTCCCGCCGCACGAGCGCGAGACCGCTCGGGTGCTCTTCGCCGAGTCCCTCGTCGGCATCGTCTCGCAGCGCCTCCTGCCGCGAGTGGGCGGCGGCAGGGTCGCCGCCACGGAGATCCTCAAGGGCACCCTGCGCGTGAAGGACATGATCCGCGACGAGGAGCGCACCCCGGAGCTCTACGACGTGCTGAAGGAGGCCAGGCTCGACGGGATGCAGGCGTTCGACGACCACCTCGCCGAGCTCTACGCGCATGGTGTCATCGACTACGAGACCGGCTACTCGGCCGCGACCAGCAGCCAGGCCTTCAAGATGGCCGCCACGCAGGTCGACGTCAGCCGGCAGACGCAGGACGAGTCACGCGGCACCCAATCGGACGTCTCACGGCAGACCCAGGTGGACTCGTTGCGCCACACGCAGGTAGGCATCAGCTAGGACCGCCACAGCACCCCCGGCGGGTGCGCTCACGATCAGAACGGGACCTCGACCGGCGCCTCCTTCGGGCGCCGGTCGAAACCGTTGCGCCCGGCGCGGCTCGCCACCAGGGCACGCTTGTCCACCGTCAGTGACGCCTTGAGCCACGGGCACGTGGCCCTGAGCTCCTCGAGGTGAGCGGTGTCGACGGCCGCTCCTTCGACGTCGTAGAGGTACCTGCCGTCACCCGTGCTCACGGACAGCCTCACGGGAGTGCGGCCGGCGAACTCGTCCAGCATCGACCTGAACTCCAGGAGCTGGTGCTCGGCCACGCCGTCGAGGCGGAACGAGACGACGGCCACCTCCGGCACCTGAGACTCGGCCTCACCACGCTTGTCCCAACGGATGAGCCGGTCGGCGACCAGCCTCGTGGCTTCACCATCCTCCGAGACCTCGACGACGAGAACGACAGGCACGTCCTCCTCCAGCAGCGGCGCGACGTCGTCGTAGGTGCGCCCGAACGCCACGACCTCGCGGCTGGCGGTCTCGTCCGCCAGCTCGAAGCGCGCCATCATCGAGCCCTTCCGCGTGGGCCGCTTGACGACGTTCTGCACCAGCCCGGCCAGCGCCAACTTGACGCGCCCTTGGTGGCCGCTGTCGAGGCAGTCCTTGAAGTAGGCGTCGACCTGCGCCACATGGCACGTCGCCGCCTCGACGAGACCCGGGTACGAGGCCATGGGATGCGCCGACAGATAGATGCCGAGCGCCTCCTTCTCGTACCTGAGCATCTCGAGCTCGTCTACATCGGCCACGTGGGCCGGGCTCGGCGGTGTCACCTCGGCGTCGCCGAAGAGTCCGAGCTGGCCGCTCTCCTGCTGCTCGCGCTTGGCGGCGCCCCACCGCACGGCCACGTCGAGGTTGGCGAGGAGGGCCGCGCGGGCCGCCAGCGCGGCGCCGCGGTCCGACCCGGCGGGGCCCGTGCCGGCGGCGAGCCGGTCGAACGCTCCGGCCTTCACAAGGAACTCCACGGCTCGTTTGTTCACGAGGGTGGTGTCCACCCGGGCACAGAAGTCGTAGAGGTCCTTGAAGTGACCGGCCCGCGCCCGCTCGGCGATCACGTGATCCACCGCCGCCTCGCCCACGTTCTTGATCCCGTAGAGGCCGAAGCGCACGACCTCGCCGTCGGGCGTGAAGTCGGCCCGCGACAGGTTGATGTCGGGGGGCAGAACCTCCACGCCCATGTGCCTGGCGTCGGCGACGTACTGGGCCACCTTGTCCGAGTCGCCGCGCTCCACCGTCAGCAGTGCCGCAGCGAACTCGACCGGGTAGTGAGCCTTGAGGTACGCCGTCTGGTAGGAGAGGAGCACGTAGGCGGCGGCGTGGGACTTGTTGAACCCGTAGCTGGCGAAGCGCTCGAGCAGGTCGAAGATGCGGTCGGCCTCGCGCGCGTCGATGCCCTTCTTGCCGGCGCCCTCGCGGAAGACGGCGCGCTGCCGCTCCATCTCGTCCGCCTTCTTCTTGCCCATGGCGCGCCGCATGATGTCGGCCTGCCCCAGCGAGTAGCCGGCGACCGCCTGCACGATCTGCATCACCTGCTCCTGGTACACGGGGATCCCGTACGTCTCCTCGAGGATGGGGGTGAGCAGGTGTGCCGAGTTGGGGAAGTCCGAGTAGTCGACGTCCTCCTGGCCGTGGTGCCGCCTGATGTAGGCCGGGATGTTCTCCATCGGTCCGGGCCGGTAGAGCGAGTTGACGGCGATGAGGTCCTGGATGCGCTTGGGCTTGAGCTTGCGCAAGGTGTCGACCATGCCGGGCGACTCGAACTGGAAGATGCCGGCGGCGTCGCCGCGCGAGAGCAGCTCGAAGACGGCGGGGTCATCCTGCGGGAACGCGTCCGGGTCCAGGTCGATGCCGCGGGAGTCCTTGACGATGCGCAGCGCGGCCTCGATGAACGACAGGGTCCTGAGACCGAGGAAGTCCATCTTGATGTAGCCCAGCTCCTCGACCGAGCTCATGTCGTACTGCACGACCACGGGCCCGTCGCCGGAACGGAACACCGGCGCCAGGTCCGTCACGGGGTCACGCGCGATCACGACGCCTGCCGCGTGCACCGAGGCGTGTCGCGTCAGGCCCTCCAGCGTGCGTGCCACGTCGATGTAGCTCTTGGCGCCCTGCTCGTACACCTCCCGTAGCTCGGGCACGTCCCTGAGCGCGTCCTCGATCTTCACGCTGCGACCCATCACGACCGGCACCAGCTTGCTGACCCTGTCCGATTCGGCGTAAGGCACGTCGAGGACCCTGGCGGCGTCCTTGATCGCTGCCCGCGATGCCATGGTCCCGAACGTCGCGATGTGGGCCACGCGCTCGTCGCCGTACTTCTCCCGCACGTAGTCGATGACCTCGCCGCGCCTGACGTCCGAGAAGTCGATGTCGAAGTCGGGCATCGAGATGCGTTCCGGGTTCAGGAAGCGCTCGAAGAGGAGCCCGAACCGCAGCGGGTCGATGTTGGTGATGCCGATGGCGTAGGCGACGATGGACCCGGCGCCCGACCCCCGGCCCGGCCCGACGCTGATGCCCTGGCTCTTGGCCCAGTTGATGAAGTCGGCGACGATCAGGTAGTAGTCGGCGAACCCCATCGAGATGACGACGGCGAGCTCGTACTCGCAGCGCTGGAGCACCGTCCACGCGTCCGCGTCCTCGGCCTGACGCTGCCCCGCGTCCGGGAGCCTGTCCTTGAGCGCGGCCACGTGAGGGTAGCTGTAGCCGCCGCGGAGCCTGACCTCGGCTTCGTCGTCGCCGGCCAACTCCTCCGGTGAGAGCCGGCT
>JBDZWC010000017.1:0-24116 GCA_040256005.1 Deinococcaceae bacterium
CAAGCCACTACACGGCTTTACCTAGACCCGTTCGGAAGATACAAGCCACTACCAACCCTGTGAATAGCGCAACCGCAAGGTTGCACGATAAACGCCGTCAGGGACGCGCATAGGGGAACCGGCCGCGCGGCAACTATGCACTAGCTTGGTAGTGGCTTCGGCGCCGAGAAGACCTGCGAGAAGGCCCCCCGGGAGAATGTGGCGTACGACCACGATGGCCGCCTCGTGGACCCGTGATCACGACCCGCATGACCCTCCTCCGTGCGCTTGCAGGGGGGTAGCGAGCAGCGCCTCGACTCGCGGCCTGGCGGACTCGGAGGCCTCACTGTCCAGGAAGGACAGCCGCAGGCGCCTGGCCAGCACGTCGTCGGCGGTGCACGCCAGTTCGGCGTCCCTTCCGTAGACGACCTCGGCCTCTATGTAGGGGTGGCCGGCGACGAGCCTGTCACCCCAACCCTCCCTGGCCAGCCCGGCCACCAGGCCGGCTCTGTCGCCGTAGGCGCGGTTGAGGTGACGCGCGACGTCAGGTTCCAAGCGGTACTCCGCGACGAGCCGTGCGTCCCCGAACGGGTCGAACCTCGCGCCGCCCACCAGCGGCAGGTCGTGAGTGAGGCTGCCCCTCGCCGGCCGCAGCTCGCCCACCTCGACCGCCGCGTCGACGGCGTCCTCGGCCATGCTCCGGTAGGTCGTCCACTTGCCGCCCGTCGCCGTGACGAGGCCGGAGGGCGACACCGTGATCACGTGGTCGCGCGACAGCCTGGCGGTGCTCTTGATCCCGTTCGCTTGCTCGGCTTCGACGAGTGGCCGCAGCCCGCTCCAGGCGGACAGCACGTCCTCGGTGGACACCGGCAGGTCGAAGTACTTACGAACGTGCCGGAGGATGTACTCGACGTCCTCCGCCGCGGCCGCCGGATGGGCCTCGACCGGAGCGGGGTTGTCGGTGGTGCCGACCAGCGTGTGGCCCAGCCACGGCAGCAAGAACAGGACGCGACCGTCCTCGGTCTTGGGGATGAGCAGGCCGGTGCCGGGCGGGCTGAAGCGCTGCGGCAGGACGACATGCACGCCGGAGCTGGTCTTGAGCATCGCGGGGGCGTCGGGATCGTCGAGGTGCCGCACGGCGTCGGCGAACGGACCGGTGGCGTTCACGACCGCCCTGGCTTCGATGTGGATGGGCGCCGAGGCGCGCAGACGGTCCTCGACGACCGCGCCAGCCAGCCGGCCCGAGCGCTTGAGGAGCCCCGTCACCTCCACGTGGTTGGCGACGACGGCGCCGTGCTCGGCGGCCGTCAGGGCCAAGGCGACGTTCATGCGGGCGTCGTCGAACTGGCCGTCGTGGTACTCCACGGCGCCGCGCAGGCCCTCGCGACGCAGCATGGGGAAGCGGTCCTTGGCCTCGTCCCTGCCGATCAGGCGGCTGGGCGCCAGGTTGGCCCTGCCGGCGAGCATGTCGTAGAGCTTCAGGCCCGTGAAGTAGTAAGGCAGCTCGAGGGCGCCGTAGATGGGTGTGAGCAGCGGCAACGCGGTGGCCAAATGCGGAGCGTTGCGCAGCAGCACCGCGCGTTCTCGCAACGCCTCCCTGACCAGGCTGAACTGCGACCGGTCGGCGTGCTTGACGGCCTGCTCCAGGTAACGCACCCCGCCGTGTACGAGCTTGGTGCTGCGGCTGCTGGTCCCCTCCGAGAGGTCCGCACGCTCCACCAGCGCCACCTTGAGACCCCGGCTGGCGGCGTCCAGGGCAGTGCCCGTGCCCGTGGCGCCGCCGCCGATCACGAGCAGGTCGAAGCGTTCCGCGCCGAGCCTCCGCAGCGCCGCGTCCCTCCGTTCAGTGGCCAGGGACATCACCGCTCCTCCTGGTCCAGCAGGGCCTCGCCGGTGGGGCTGTCGATCACCAGGGTGTTGAGGAACCCGCCCCGGAGCGCGCCGATCACCCCGGGGATCTTGTTCTCCCCGGCCACGATGCAGATGGCGTGCCTATGTCTGGCCAGCGACTTCAGGTCCGGCCCGCTCGAGCGCCCGTTCATCGCGATGTCGTCGTAGGTGCCGTCGGCGCGGAAGAAGACGGTGGCGATGTCGCCGACGACCCCCTGGGCACGCAGCGTGTCGAGCTCAGACTGCTCCACGTAGCCCGCCTTGTACACGTAGCTATCGGCGTCGGGCACGCCGATGCTGAAGAGCGCGATGTCAGCCGCGGCGGCCAGTGCCAGCGGCCTGGCGATCGCCCGCTCCTGGAACATCGCCGCCTTCGTCGCCGGTTCGTCGAAGTAGGCGGGGATGGGGAGCAGGTAGGCACGAGCCGCGTAGTTCTCGGCGAAGGCCGCGACGATGTCGGCGGCGTAGGTGATGCCGAGCCCGCTGTTGCCTGAGCCGTTCATCTGCACGACGCGGGCGCCCTCGAGGGGCTTGGGTATGAGCTTGCTGGCCAGCAGCGATACGGTCGCCCCCCACGCCAGCGTCAGGGTCGTCCCGGGCTCCATGAGGCTGTTGAGGTAGTGCGCCGTGAAGGCGGCGACCGCCAGTTGCCGCTCGGCCGTGTCGGTGTCGGGATGCACGGGCACGACCTTGACGTCGCCGACGCCGAACCTCTCCTCGAGCCTGGTCTCGAGCTCGAGTTGCCTCTCGCGATGATCGATGATCCTGAACTCGACCAGGCCGTGCGAGCGGGCCCAGCTGAGGAGCCGCGAGACGGTGGGCCTGGCGACCCCGAGCAGGCGAGCGATCTCGGTGGTCGTATGGCCGAGGTGGTAGTACATGCGCGCCACCCGGAGGGCGTCGTCGAAGGCGTCGTCGTCGTTCCTACCGGACGGGGTCACCGGACCGGCCTTCCCTCCGCCGCGGCCAGACCGAGACGCCCGGCCAGCTCATGCAGGTCCGCGACGACGAGGTCGGCCCGGTAAGGGCTGGCAGCCAGCTCGGCGCGCGTCGACTCTCCTGTCAGCGTCAACACCGCGACGAAGCCGTGCTCGTTCGCCATGCGCATGTCCGTGTAGAGCCTGTCGCCCACGAACGCCACGCGCTGCGGGGCGGGCCGGCCCCGGGCCGTGGCCTGCGCCGCCAGTCGCTGCCGGATCGCCGCCGCCATGCCCGCGGTGGGCTTGCCCAGGATCACCGGTTCGCGCCCGGTAGCGGCGTGGAACAGCGCGATGAACGCTCCGCAGTCGGGGATGGGCCCGTCCGGGGTGGGACAGACGAGATCCGGGTGCGTGGCGAAGTACGGCAGACCGGCTCTCAGCAGATGGGAGACGGCGCGGACCCTGTCGTAGTCCAGCGACGTGTCGAACGTGAGCAGCACGGCCTGAGGATCGTCCTCGTCGTGGGCGACGCCGGCCTCGGCGAGCTCGGCCTGCACCTCCGGCGTGGCTACCAGGTAGGCGCGAGCCACTCCCGCCGAACCGAGGTGGTGGGCGGCCGCGTGCGTCGAGGTGAGCACATGCTCGAGGCCCGCCCGAATGCCCATCGATGTGAGGCGCTGAACGTAGCCGCCGGCCGGCACGCTCGAGTTGTTCGTCGCGAAGACGTACGGCACGGCGGCCCGGCTGAGCGCCTCGAACAGCTCCCTCGCCCCGGGCAGTGGCTCAGCGGACAGGTAGACGGTGCCGTCGAGGTCGAAGGCCAGGGCGTCGGGCGTGGGCATCGGCATGGCTGCTAAGACTCGGCGTCGCGGGCCAGCGCCGCTGCGGCTACGGATGTGCGAAGGCTGTGCACAGGTGTGCCGAGGTTAGCACCGGCACCTCGCGTGGTCAAGAAACCGCGTCCTGGAGGGTAGTTACACCTGTTCCGGCCGGATTGACAGACGTGCACGACGATGCTACGGTTGCCGACGTCCACCACACCCGCCTCGGTTCGCGGCCCTCCTGGCCGTGGCTCGGGGGGACAGACCCTGAAACGTCCGGGCTGGCGCCGGTCACCGCTGCGCCTCAGGGGTAGGCAAGAACTCAGGGTAGGAAGAGGAGGGGACGATGTACTTCTCACGCGCCCGCAAGGGCACCGGCTACTTCGCGTTCGCGGCCCTGGTGGCCGCGCTCATCCTGGCGTTGCTCCCTGCCGGCCTGGCGCAGGAGTGCGCGAACCGCGGCGACCTCGACACGCAGTACTGCGACGCGGACGGCGACCTGGTGGCCGACGCTCCCACGGACGAGAGCCAGTGGATCGATCCCGACACGCTCTTCTTCGCCTACACGCCTGTCGAGGACCCTGCCATCTACGAGGACATCTGGGAGCCCTTCATCCAGCACCTCAGGGACGTGACCGGCAAGGACGTGCGGTTCTTCGCGGTGCAGTCGAACTCGGCCGAGGTCGAGGCGATGCGCTCCGGTAGGCTCCACATCGCGGGCTTCTCGACCGGGCCGACACCGTTCGCCGTGAACCTGGCCGGCGCGGTCCCGTTCGCGATCATGGGGAACGAGTCGGGACGCTTCGGCTACACCCTGCAGGTCTACGTCAGGGCGGACTCCGACATCCAGGAGATGACCGACCTCAAGGGCAAGGTCGTGGCCCACACCGCTCCCACCTCCAACTCGGGCCACCAGGCGCCGTCAGCGCTGTTCCCGCGCCTGGGCGTCGTACCGGGTGAGGACTACGAGATCGTCTTCTCGGGCAGCCACGACAACTCGATCCTGGGCGTGGTGGCCGGCGACTACGACGCCGCTCCCGTCGCTTCCGAGGTCGTGGAACGCATGGCGGCGCGGGGCCTCTACGACCCCGAGGAACTCCGCATCATCTACGAGACCAGCCCCTTCCCGACCACGTCCTACAACTACGTCTACAACCTCCACCCCGACCTGGTCGAGAAGATCAAGGAAGCGTTCTTCACGTTCGACTTCACCGGCACCGCCCTGGGTGACGAGTTCGAGGGGCTGACGCAGTTCGTGCCCATCGACTACCAGACGGACTGGGAGATCATCCGCCAGATCCAGGAGACGAACGGCGTCGAGTACACGCCGGCGAACCTGGAGTAAGCGCAGGGCCCGAGGCGGGGAGCGTCGCGCGTTCCTGGCGGCGCCCCCCCGCCCTCCTCCGCTAGAGTCTCGCTATCTCACGATGATCCTAGATATCGACAAGCTCTCCAAGCGCTACGGGTCGGGCGAGCTGGTGCTCAAAGAGCTCGACCTGCACATCTCGGGCAGCGGCATCACCGCGATCATCGGCTCTTCCGGCGCCGGCAAGAGCACGCTGCTGCGGTGCATCAACCGCCTCGTCGAGCCCACCTCTGGCTCGATCACGCTGGACGGCGTGGAGCTGACCGCGCTGCAGGGCGCCGCCCTGCGGAACATGCGGCGCTCGATAGGCATGATCTTCCAGAACTTCAACCTCATAGACCGCCTCAGCGTGATGGAGAACGTGCTGTCCGGGCGGTTGGGCTTCGTCAGCTTCTTCCAGGCGGCGTCGCGCCGTTACCCACAGGCGGACATCGACAAGGCGTTCGGGCTGCTCGAGCGCGTCGGCCTGCAGGACTACGTCAACAAACGTGCCGACACGCTTTCGGGCGGCCAGAGGCAGAGGGTGGGCGTGGTGCGCGCGCTGATGCAGGAGCCCAAGGTGCTGCTGGCGGACGAGCCCACGGCCTCGCTCGACCCCAAGACCTCGGTCCAGATACTCGAGCTCATCGGCGACATCTCCAGCGAGCTGGGTCTGCCGGTGCTGCTCAACATCCACAACGTGGCGCAGGCGCGCCAGTTCGCCCAACGCATCGTCGGCCTCCGCTTCGGGACGATCATCTTCGACGGCGCTCCCGCGGACCTCGACGAGGCCGCCCTCGACAGCATCTACGAGGGCACGGCCGGCACCGGCGACGAGGACGACTGGACACCTATCAGGAGACGCGACGAGGTGCCGGGCGCCGGCGACCTGGTGGAGGACAGGGCCTGACGTGAGCGTCACTCTGCCACCGGAGAGCCGCCGCTGGCGCAAGCCGCCCGCGATAGCCAACCCGTACGCTCGCTACGCGCTGTTCGCCGCCGTGGCGGCGTACCTGGTGTGGGCCGTGGCGTCGCTCGAGCTCAGCTGGGCCCGCATCATGACCGGCATCCCACGGGCGGTCCAGATCTTCAGCCGCGCCTTCCCACCAGATTTCTCCCGGCGCGGCCTCATGATCGACGGGTTCGTCGAGAGCATCCAGATCGCGCTTGTCGCCACGCTGATCGGCGTCGTGCTGAGCCTCGTGCTGGGCATACTGGCGGCCCGGAACGTCGTGCCGCGGGCGGTCTACCTCGTGGGCAGGGCGATCATCTCCATCGCCCGCAGCTTCCATCCGGTGATCGTGGCGATCATCTTCGTCAAGGCCGTCGGATTCGGGCCGTTCGCCGGGATCCTCACGCTGGTCATCTACTCGATCGGCTTCGTGGGCAAGCTCATGGCCGAGGCCATCGAGGAGATCGACCCCGGTCAGGTGGAGGCCGTGCGCGCCAGCGGGGCAGGCTTCTTCAAGGTCCTCACCTACGCCGTCTTCCCTCAGGTCCTGCCGCGACAGGTGGGCCTCTCCATCTACCAGCTCGACTCCAACCTGCGCGCCTCCGCGATCGTCGGCATCGTCGGCGCCGGCGGCATCGGCGGCACGCTGATGAACTCCTTCCGGCGCTTCGACTACGACTTCTCGCTGGCGATCCTGATCGTGATGATCGTGATCATCCTCATCAGTGAGGCGTTGAGCGGCCGCATCCGAGGGGCGCTCACGTGACCGGCTACCACTGGCAGCGCTACACCTTCGCGCAGCGCATGTGGCGCTACCTGGCGTACCTGGCCACGGTGGCCGTGATGGTGTGGGCCGTCAAGGACCTCGACATCTACTGGCCGTGGGTCAAGGACGCCCCGGTTCAGATCGCGGACCTGCTGGGCCGCATGAGCCCGCCGAAACTGGAGAACCTGCGCCAGATCGGCTCCGCCCTGATCGAGACCGTGCACATCGCGACCATCGCCACTCTCCTCGCCCTGGTGCTGGCGGTGCCCACCGCCTACATCGCGGCCCGCAACACCACGCCCAACCAGGCCCTGCTGTGGCTGGGTCGCTTCATCGTCGTCTCCACCCGCTCGGTGAACACGATCATCTGGGCCCTCCTCTTCGTCGCCATCTTCGGGCCCGGCGTGGTGGCCGGCATCCTGGCCATCGCGTTCCGGTCCATCGGTTTCGTGGGGAAGCTGATGGCCGAGGCGATCGAGGAGATCGACAAGCGGCAGGTCGAGGCCATACAGGCCACGGGCGCCGGCCCGGCCAAGGTCGTACTGTACGGCATCGTGCCCCAGGTGCTCCCCGCCTTCTTCGCCGTCGCCATCCTCCGCTGGGACATCAACATCCGCGAGTCCACGGTGCTGGGCCTGGTGGGCGCCGGCGGCATCGGGCTCATCCTGCAGAGCGCCATCGACCTGTTCGACTGGCGCACGGTGGCCACGGTGCTCATCGCGATCCTCGGCATCGTGATCCTCGGCGAGCTGGTGTCGGCGGCGCTCAGGCGACGCGTGCTCTAGCCCGCCTCGTGCCCGACCCGACCACGTTCCCCTCGCATGTGCTCTAGCGTGTCGCCAAGAACGCCAGGGAGGTGCATCAGGTGATCACGATGATGTTGGTCGTCGGCGGGGCAGCTCTGCTTCTGGGAATCGCGCGCACGGTCATGTTCGTCACGGTGTCGTCCGGCCACCTCGAGACCACTGGCTCCCGGCAGATGGAGGGCATGCTCGTGAACATGGTCCTCATGGTGTTCGGGCTCCTCGTGTTCGGGCTCGGGCTGCTGTGGGCGGTGTACGGCTTGGGCTCTTAGCGTGTCAGGGTCGGCGTCCGCGGCGCGGCAGCGCTGGTCGCGTGCCGCGCTCCCGAACCTCTGCCTTCCGTGTAACCTCGTGTCAGAGACGCGCGCCGCTTGAGGTCGCGGCGCGAGATTACGCGTTGGACCTTCATGGATCCTGAGGGAGGCACATGCTTCTGATCTTCATCGTCCTGCTGGTCGGCACCATGCTCGTGCAGGGCTACCTGAGGAACACCTACGGGAAGTGGCAGCGGGTACCCGCTGCGTCCGGGTTGACCGGCGCCCAGACCGCTCGCACGATCCTCGACGCGAACGGCCTGTCTGACGTGCGTGTCGTCGAGGTCCCCGGCCAACTGACAGACCACTACGACCCGCGTAAGAAGGTGGTGTCGCTGTCCACCGCCAACTACCGCGGCACGAGCGTGGCGTCGCACGCCGTCGCCGCCCACGAGGTGGGTCACGCCATCCAGCACTCCTCCGGCTACGCGCCGCTCCAGCTGCGGACCGCGCTCGTCCCCGTCGCCACGCTGGGCGCCAACTTCGCTCCCTGGCTGATCATCCTCGGCGCCGTCATCGGGTACTTGGGGCTGGTCCAGTTGGGCGTGCTGCTCTTCGGGGCGGCTGTGCTGTTCCAGATCGTCACGCTCCCGGTCGAGTTCAACGCCAGCAGCCGGGCCGCGCAGCAGCTGGGCACCTTGGGCATCGCGACGCAGAACGAGGTGGGCGGCACCAGGCAGGTGCTGAACGCCGCCGCGCTCACGTACGTCGCAGCCGCGGCCGGTTCGATCATGTACCTGCTCTACTACCTGTCGATCTTCATGGGCAACCGGGACTGACCCCGGCTCAGGCTGGCGACCTGGCCAGCGCTTCGCTCGCGCGGCCTAAGAGAGCTTGCGGCTTGGCCTCGCGGGCCCTCGCCTCGAGCGCCGTGCGCGTGTAGGCGTCGAGCCTGCCCTCGAGCATCCGACCCAGGCGGCTCTGCCTCTCCACGTTCACCGGCGCGATGGGCACGCCCATCCGGTGGCGCCACGCCTCCGCGCCGGCCAGCAGCCCGTAGGCCTCCTCGTGCCTGCCCAACAGGCCCAGGTACCAGGCGGCGCCCTCCACGTACAGCACCTCGATCACCGGCGCGCCCTGGCGGGTCGCCAGCTTGAGGCCGCGCTGGAGGCGCTCACGCGCCGTCTCGAGGTCCCGCCGCGACAGGGCCACGCGGGCCAGGTCGTAGAGCACGAACGAGGTGCCGCGATCCTCGCCCTGCGCCTCGCGCACGGCCAGCGCCTTGAGGCCCTCGGCCTCGGCGACCTCGAGGTTGCCGCGTTCGATCGCCACCAGGCAGCGCCTGTGCCACACGTTGGCCCGGCCACCCTGCAGGTCGAGCTCCTCGTAGAGCGCCATGACCTCGTCGGCCAGGCGGGCCGCCTCCTGCAGGTCGCCGCGGTGCCAGGCGCTGACGCTGAGGTTGTCGATCGCGTAGGCGTAGCCCAACGTGTCACCGAACTCCTCGGCCAGGTCACGGCTACGGCGGTAGCGCTCCTCGGCCAGCTCGTGCAGGCCCTGATCGAGGGCGATGTTGCCGAGGCTCAGGTAGGTGTTCGACTGCGCCTCGCGGTCGCCCGTCCGCACCGAGAGGTCGAGGCTCTCCTGCATGAGGCGGTCGGCCTCCTCGTACTCGGCCAGGTTCTGGGCGATGGCGCCCAGGCTGCGCAGGGCGATGATCGCGCACGCGTCGTCGGACGCTTCCTTGGCGATCTCCAACGCGGCTGCCAACTGCGGCCGCGCGCCCTTCAGGTCGCCCTGGCGCCAGGCCAGCACGCCGTCGGCCAGCATGGCGGCGCCGCGGAGGATCGCAGGCGCGTCCGGACCGGCTTCCAAGGCCCTCCCGAGCCAGCGCCTACCCTCGCTGAGCGCGCCCACGCGGTGCCAGTACGGGCGCAGGTCCGAAGCCAGCTTCAGCGCCTCCTCCGCCATGCCCCGGTCGAGCAGCGTGGCCAGCGCGGCGCGCAGGTTGCCGTCGGAGCCGCGTAGGCGCCGTAGCCACTCCTGCTGCTCCGCCCCCCTCAGCCCGTCACCGGCGATACCGCCGAACACGACGAAGTAGCGGGCGTGCTTGAGCCGCAGCTCCTCGGCGCCGGGCAGCTCCTCCAGGCGCTCGGACGCGAACTCCCTGAGCGTCTCGAGCATGTGGTAGGCCTCCTCGTCCGGCGAGATCCGCATCAGCAGGCTCGCGTCCACGAGGGCCCCGATGCCGTCGAGCACGTTCGGCTCCTCGAGCACGCTCTCGACGGCGTCGAGGTACGTGACGCCGTCGAACACGGCCAGGCGCGCGAAGAGGCGTCGTTGATCCTCCTCCAGCTGGTCGTAGCTCCAGGTGATCGTGGCCCGCAGCGTCTGCTGACGAGCGGGCGCGTCACGGGGCCCGCCCGTGAGCACCGGGAGCCGCTTCGTCATACGTGAGAGCAGCGCCGCGGGGGGCAGGGTACGCAACCGCGCGGCCGCCAGCTCGATCGGCAACGGGAGCCCGTCCAGCCGGCGGCAGATCTCCACGACCGTGTCGACGTTCTCCGCGTCGAGCTCGAAGCCGGGGCTGACGTCGTCGGCGCGGTCGACGAACAGGCGCACGGCGTCGTACCCCATGGCCTCCTCGGGTCGGAGGCTTTGGCGCCCGGCGGGCAGGCTCATAGGCGGCACCGAGAAGGCGATCTCGCCGCGCGCCCGCAACATCTGGCGCGACGTCACCAGCAGCTTGAGCTGCGGGGCGCGGGCCAGCAGTCGTGAGAGGAGCGGCACGCCCGCCAGCAGCCCTTCGAAGTTATCCAGGATCAGCAACATCCGGCGGCCCGCCAGGGCGCTCTCCAGCCGCTCCTCGGGCCCGCCGGACTCGTTCTCCCTCACCTCGAGCGCGGCCAGGATCTCGCCGGCGAGCAGGTCCGCGTCGCGAACGGCGTCCAGCGATACGAACACGACGCCGTCCGGGAAGCTGGCGTTGACCAGACCGGCGACCTCGATGGCGAGTCGGCTCTTGCCTATGCCGCCGGGGCCGTGCACGGTCACGAGCCGAACGCGGTCGTCCGCGATCACGGCGGCCAGGTTCTGGAGCAGCTCGTCGCGTCCCACGAACGACGTCGGGGGCAGGGGGACGCGGGGCGGTGTGGGTTTGCCGGTGCGCTGGTCGTAGTCGGCCAGCGCGGGCCAGGCCGCGCCCGCGCCGCGGCGCCGTCTCCCGCTCCGGTCAGGGACGGGCGGCGTCGGTTCCGGCGGCGGCGCGGCGGCAGGTCGAAGCGTGCCGGCCGGTCCACCATGGAAGCGCTCCGTGACCAGCACGGCGAGGTCCTCGGCCAGGATGTCCGCCAGCTCGGCGGCGGTCGAGTACTTGCGGTACGAGGACCGCCCCTCCGCCTTGATGCGGCCCAGGAGCTCCGAGAGCCGGGGGTCCCGCCCGGGCGCGGGGTCGAGCACGTACAGGAGGGTGGGCATCCCCTTGGAGAGCGTGTACTCCTCCTCGAGGCCCGAAACGCCGGCCCCCAGGGGCACCTGCCCGTAGGACTCGCCGTAGATGCCGACGAAGACGTCGCTCTGGCTGAGGTAGGAGCGGTAGACCTCGGCGGGAGGATGCGACCTGGCGCCTTCCTCGAACATCACGGGCGTCAGGTGCAGGCCTTCGATCGCGGCCCGGGCCGCCCGCCGCACGTCGGCCAGCTCGCCGAGAGTGGAGGAGACGAAGACCCGGATGCGCCTGTCCGGAGTGAGGATGGGAGGCGGAGGCGCCACGACGGCGGGCACCGCTGCCGTCCCGGCGGTCGCGGTGGCCACGCTCACGCCCACCGCGCGCTTCTCACGCCTGTCGGCGAGGAACCGGGCGATGTTCGTGATGTTGGCGAGTATCGCCACGACGACGCCAAGCGCGGTGATCACCGCAATCGTCTCGCTCATCGGCGCTCCGGGACCCGCGGAAGAGTGGAGCTTACGCAAGGACGGGGTCTTGGCGAAGATTCTATGCGGCAGCGCGACGCGGCGCGAGTGGGCGCCAGCCACCGTCTAAGAGCGCGGCGTCAGCCTGGCGTCGTGAGCTTGAGCCCGACCAGGGAGACGATGAGCAGCCCGAGGAACGCCAGCCGGCCGGGGTTGGCCGACTCGCCGAACAGCAAGATGCCCAGGATCGCGGTCCCCAACGCGCCTATGCCCACCCAGACCGCGTAGCCGGTGCCCACCGGCAGGTCCCGGAGCGCCAACCCCAGCAGGCCCATGGAGACGACCATCGCCGCCACGGTCAGCACCGACGGGAGGAGCCTCGTGAACCCCTCCGTGTACTTGAGGCCTATCGCCCAAGCGGTCTCGAGCAGACCGGCGACCACCAAGATGAACCACGCCACTTCAGACCTCCTGGCCGTCTTGGCTTGACCGGGTACGGCTCCCTCGTCCGGGGCGCCGAAGCAGTAAGCAGGGCACCGGTACAGGAGCCTAACCGCGAGGCGCGCTCGGGTGTCGTCCCCGACGACGTCTCTCAGGCGCTGCTCAGGCGACCTCTTGGAGAGCCAGGCCCATGACGCGCGCCGCCTCTTCGATCTGCTCGGCCGTGACGATCAGTGGTGGGGCGATGCGGATGACGTTGCCGCCCATACCGCCCTTCCCGAGGATGAGGCCGTGCCGCCTGGCCGCGGAGACGAACGCGCCGGCGCGCGCCGCGTCGGGACGCCCTTCGTCCGCCACGAACTCGATGGCCTGCATGAGTCCCATCCCGCGTACCTCGCCGACGCAGGCGCGCTGCGAGCAGAGGCGTTCGAGGTGGGCCCTCAGCTGCCTGCCGCGTTCGGCGGCGTTGCGCACCAGCCCGTGGCGCTCGATGTACTCGACGGTGGCCAGCGCGGTGGCCATGGCCACGGGGTTGCCGCCGAAGGTCGCGAGCGTGAGGTGGTCCACCGCCGCGGCGATCTCGGGCGTCGTGATCGTGACGCCCACGGGGTAGCCGTTGGCGACGCCCTTGGCGAACGTCATGACGTCGGGCTGCACGCCCCAGTGCCCGATCGCGCACATGCCAACGCCCGTGCGGCCCCAGCCGGTCTGCACCTCGTCGATGATCAGCAGGCCGCCCGCCTCTTCGACGATGGGCTTGACGCGCCTGAAGTAGTCCTGCGGCGCCACGACGAAGCCTCCGACGCCCTGGATGGGCTCGGCGATGAACGCCGCGATGCGACCCTCAGTGGACGAGGAGATGACGTCCTCGACCTCCGAGACGCACAGGTTCAGGTAAGCGTCCTCGCTCATGCCGGCCGGACGCCTGAACATGTTCGGGTTGCGGACGTGCTTGATGTAGCCGTCGTAGACCAGGCCGCTGCGCCACGGCGCCTGGCCGGTGAGGCTCATGGCCGTCTGGGTGCGCCCGCTGTAGCCATGGCGCAGGGCGATGACGTCGGTACGGCCGGTATACATGCGGGCCGTCATGATCGCGGTCTCGTTGGCCTCGCTACCCGAGCTGGTGAAGAACGAGACGGAGAGGTCGCCGGGCGTGACGTCGCGCATCTTCTCGGCGAACGCCACCATGGCCTCGTTGACGAACAGCGTGCTCGTGTGCTGCGCCCGCTTGAGCTGCCGGATCGTGGCCTCGGTGACCTCCTCGTTGCAGTGGCCCACCGAGACGGTCAGGATGCCGCCGAAGAAGTCCAGGTAGCGGTTGCCTTCGACGTCGTAGAGGTACATGCCCGAGGCCCTGTCCACCGCCAGGGGCTCGTCCCCGTACAGCTGCAGGCGCCCGACCGCGGGGTACACGACCGCGTCCTGTCGTGCCCTCAGGGCGCGGGTGCGCTCTCCTCGGGTCTGTACTTGAGTCCGCTCCACGGTCAACGCCTCGTCGATCATCGTGTGTGCCTTCCCTCTGGCTTCGTGCTCGACCACCATGGTCGATCGCTCCTGGTTCCTGAGGCCAACGCTATCAGACGCCCAGGTAGGCCCGTTTGATGGTGGGATCGTTCATAAGCTGCGCCGACGGGCCGTCCAGCACCAGGTGCCCGTTCTCGAGGACGTAGGCCCGATCGCTTATCTTCAGCACCTGTCTCACGTTCTGCTCCACGAGCAGGATGGGCAGGCCCGTCTCCGACACCCGGCGGATCACCGCCATGACCTCCTTCACCAGGAGGGGAGCCAGGCCCAGGCTGGGCTCGTCCATGATCAGGACCCTGGGGTGCAGCATCAGGGCGCGGCCGATCGCCACCATCTGCTGCTGGCCGCCGGACAACGCTCCTGCCATGGCCCTGCGCTTCTTATACAGGTCGGGGAAGAGCCCGTAGACGGTATCGAACCCCTCCTGCCGCCGCTCCCTGGCCGGCTTGAGGTAGGCGCCGAGCGACAGGTTCTCCTCGACGCTCATGTTCGGGAACAGCTGCCTGCCCATGGGCACGTGAGCGAGCCCGCGGAGCGCCAGCTCGTGAGGTGTCAGGCCACCGACGTCCTCGCCGCCCAACACGATGCGGCCGCGCCACGGCTTGATCATCCCGGAGATGGCGCGCAGGATCGTCGACTTGCCGCTGCCGTTGCCGCCCACCAGGCCCACGAGCTCGTGCTGGTCGACGTGCAGGCTCACGCCGAAGACGACCTGCAGCTCGCCGTAGCCGAGGTCGGCCTCCACCACCCGCAGGACCGGTTCCCGGGCGGGGCCCTCAGTCATCCTCTGCGACCCCCAGGTAGGCCTCGATGACCCTGGGATCGTCCGTGACCTGCTGTGGCGTGCCCTCGGCGATGCGCTCGCCGAACGCCAGCACGACGACCCGATCGCACAGCTCGGTGACGGCCTGCATGATGTGCTCCACCATGACGATGGCCATGCCCGAGTCGGCCAGGCCACGCACGAACGAGATCATGTCGCGCAGCGCCGGCGGGTTGAGCCCCGCCATCAGCTCGTCGAGGAACAGCACCTTGGGCTCGAGCGCCAGCGCCTTGGCCAGCTCGAGCCGACGGCGTCTGGCGAGGTTGAGGTCTGACGACGGCTGTAGCGCCCGGTCGGACAGGCCCACCTGCTCGAGGGCGGCGCGTGCCCGGGCCTCGGCCGCGCGTCGGTCCGCGGTGTGCAGGAAGGCGGGGATGAGCACGTTCTCGAGGACGGTGAGCCCCTCGAACGGGCGCTCGACCTGGAAGGTGCGGCCCATGCCCAGCCTCGTCCTGGCGTAGGCCGGCAGCCTGGTCACGCGCTGGCCGAACAGTTTGACCTCGCCCGAGGCTCTCACGTGGCCCGTGAGGGCGTTGAACAGAGTGGTCTTGCCGGCGCCGTTGGGCCCTATGAGCCCGATGATGGCGCCCTCCTCGACGGTCAGGGAGACGCGGTTCACGGCCGTGAGGCCGCCGAAGGCGACCGTGACGGCCTCAGCCTCGAGCGCCGCGGGCATACCGCCTCCTCACCGTCCAGCGGTGCACCTCACCCAGGATCCCAGACGGTGCGAACAGGACCACGATGACGATGAGCGCGCCGTAGATGAGCAGGTTGGCCTCGGCGAAGACGTTGCGGAACAGCTCCGCCGCCACGGTGATGAGAGCCGCCCCGACGAGCGGCCCCAACAGCGTCCCGCGACCGCCGATGATGGCGACGAGCGCGATGCGCACCGACAGGTGGATCTCGAACAGCGGCTGGGGCTGCAGAGCCGAGAGGACGATGCCGTAGAGGCATCCGCCCAGCGCCGTGAGGCCGCCGGAGATCGCGAACGCCCACAGCTTGACGGCCTCCGGGTTGATGCCGGCCGCCTCGGCCGACGGCTCGTCCTCCCTCACCGCGCGCATCTGGTAGCCCAGGCGCCCGCGGGTGACGAAGGCGGCGATGGCCAGAACCAGCACCAGGTAGCCCAGTGCCAGCCAGAACTCGACGCCGCGGTCGAAGAGGTCCAGGCCGAACGGCTCCTTCAGGTCGAAGATGAACAGGCCGACCGCTCCACCGGTGAGCTCGCGCTCGTTGATCGCCACCAGCCGCAATATCTCGGCGACCGCGATGCTGGCCAGGACGAAGTAGGAGCCGCGCAGCCTGAAGGTCAGCTTGCCCCACAGCAGCGCGAGGAGGGCAGCGAGCGCCATGGCGAGCAGGGCGCCCCACCACGGCGCCAGGTCCCAGCGGGTGCTGGTGACCGCCACGGTGTACGCGCCCAGGCCGACGAAGGCGGCGTGCCCCAAGGAGGTCTGGCCGGACCAGCCGCCCAGCAGGTCCCACGCCGAGGCCCAAGCGGCCAGCAGCAGCAGGTTGATGCCGAGCGTGCGGTAGTCGGGCAGGAGCAGGAACCAGGCCAGGCCGGCCAGCGCCACCAGGCCCAGGCGCAGGTAGCTCATACGCGTTTGGTCTCGCGGCCGAAGAGGCCCTGCGGACGGAACAACAGCACGATGAGGAACGCGAACAGCCCGTAGGCGTCGCGGTAACCGGAAGACAGATAGGACGCGCCGAGGAACTCGACCACGCCCAACAGCAGGCCGCCTCCTATGGCGCCGGGCACGCTTCCCAGGCCGCCCAGCACGGTGACGACGAACGCCTTCAACGTGTAGCTGGAGCCCACGGTGGGGATGGCGAAGAGCAGCGGCGCCAGGATCACCCCGGCCGCCATGGCCAACGCCATGCCCAGCCCGAAGACGAGGGCATGCACCCGGCGCGTGTTGACGCCGACGAGCTCGGCGCCGAGCCGGTTCTGGGCCGTGGCCCGCACGGCCCGGCCGATCTCGGTGCGGTTGAGGAGCAGCCAGAGCCCCGCGATCGCTGCCAGCGTGATGCCGCCGGCGATGAGCTGAGCGACGGGGAGCCTTATGCCGGCGAGGTTCACCGTCGCCGTGGCGTAGGACAGGTAGATGGACTTGGGCTCGGCTCCGAAGAGCAGGAACAGGGCGTTCGCGATGACCAGGGACAGGCCCAGCGTGGCGAGCAGCGTGCTGTCGCCCGGCGAGTCGATGAGGCGCGCCAGCACCACGCGCTGGATGAGCCAGCCGGCCAGGAGGCCGGCAGGCAGCGCGATCAGCAGTGAAACGTACGGGTCGAGGCCGAGGTCGGCGAACAGCGCGATCGCGAGGTACATGCCGATCGCGACGAACTCGCCGTGCGCGAAGTTGATGACGCGCATGACCCCGAAGATCAGGGACAGGCCCACGCCGATCAGTGCGTAGATGCCCCCGATGAGCAGCCCGCCGGTGACGTTCTGGAGGAGCGGGACGAGGCCCTCCAAGCTGTTACCTCGTCCCGCTCCTCGGTCCGGTTATCAGCGGTCGCCCCAGGCGGGCGTGTCGAGCATGGGGTTGACGACCTGGCCGTTGACGTACACGGTCACGAACTCGCCGTCCTGCACCTGCTGTGCGACGGCGGGCAGGCGCGCTTGGTTCTGGTAGCCCTGGTAGTCCGTGAACGCGATGTGGCCGTAGACGGTGTCTGGCATGTCGGTGGCCTCGAGGGCTGCCCTCACGTCCGCCGGTTCGAACGATGCCGCGCGGCTCAGCACGTCGACCGCCGTGATGATGCCGGCGTACGCCTGGGCAGCGTGGTACGAGGGCGTGCGCCCGAGCACCTCGGTCAGGCGGGCGTTGAGCTCCTCGGCACCCGGGTAAGGCACCTCCTGGGTCCACATCGTGGCGGTGTACACGTAGTCGGCGGCGGGGCCAGAGCCCTCTATGAAGTTGGGCAGGGCGAAGCCGGCGGCGCCGCCCGCGAAGACCTTCGCGTTCAGCCCCACTTCCTGGATCTGGCGCGCCAGGGCGACGGAGTCGGCGGCGTACGAGACCATGAACACGACGTCGGGCTCGAGCCCCTTGAAGCGGTTGAGGATGGGCCGGAAGTCGGCGCCGGACTGGTCGTAGTCCTGCCTGTCCAGGACGGTGTAGCCGCGTTCCTCGGCCAGCAGGTCGACGGCGTCCGCCACGGCGGTCTCGAAGGCGCCGTTGCCGTGGATCGTGACGATGGTCTCGAGGTAGCCGTCACCGTGGTCGGAGTTGAGCTGGTCGAACACGTTGAAGAGGACCTCGGCGTAGGCGAACGAGGGCTGGTTGAGGCGGAAGATCCACTCGGAGCCTGGCCGGGTGATCGCGTCGTCGGACGACGTGAACACGAGGAAGGGCCGCTGCTGGCGCGTGAAGTACTGAGCCAGAGGGTTCGTGATCGACGAGGAGTAGGCGCCCATGACGAGCGGGACGCCCTGGTTCACGAGCCGCTCGGCGGCGGCGAGGGCGGCGTTCACCTCGGAGGTGTCGTCCTCCCATACGACCTCGACCGGCGCGCCGTTGATGCCGCCGGCGGCGTTCACGTCCTCCAGAGCGATCTGGACGCCGGCCTGGTGCTGCTCGCCGAACTCGGCGAAGCGCCCCGTGATGCTGGTGATCACGCCGATCTGGACCGGTTCCTGCGCGAGCGCGACCCCGGTCGTCAGAACGAGGAGAAATGTGAAGACTTTCGAGAACATGGTCCCTCCAAGGTCTTAACTAGGCGTTTTCGTTGCTTAGACCCGGAGGCTACCACGACGTTCTGAGCCGGTTCTGGTCGCAGAAGCGGAGAAGTACGACGTTGCCCGCACGGTTTCGCCAGAACCGCCGCTTCGGATTAGACTCTCTCTTCGTATCGACGCATGAGCGCGGGAAAGGGCGTGAGAGGCTCGGATGCTGTTGACGATGCTCGGCGGCCTCGCCCTGTTCCTGCTGGGCGTGAACCGCATCTCCGACGCCCTGGAGTCGGCCGCCGGGCCCACCGCGCGCCGCTGGATGGCTGC
This sequence comes from Deinococcaceae bacterium, assembly GCA_040256005.1. GTDB lineage: Bacteria > Deinococcota > Deinococci > Deinococcales > Trueperaceae > DASRWD01. The sequence goes on from JBDZWC010000017.1 coordinate 18,437, forward strand.
CGCCACCGGGTCGCCGTTCAAGGCGCTTGCGACGAGCACGGCGGTGGGCGCCATCACGCAGAGCGGCACGGCGCTCTCGGTCACCGCCCTGTCGCTGGTAGCGAGCGGCCTCGTGCCGGCCGCCGGCGGGCTGGCCATGTCGCTGGGCGCGAAGCTGGGCGCCACCGGCGCCATCCAGCTCGCCGCGTTCAACATCTCGGAGTACGCCCTGCCGCTGGTCGGGGTCGGGTTCTTCGTCGCGCTGTGGCGTCGACTGCGTCCGCTCGGCGGCATGCTCTTCGGCGTCGGGCTCCTCTTCCTCGGCCTGGACCTGACCGTGGAAGCGATCGGCGGGCTGTCGGAAGGCGAGGCGTTCACCTTCATCGTGCATGCCGCCGAGACCCAGCCGCTGACCATGGTCCTGGTGGGTGCCCTGCTCGGTGCCCTCCTGGGCAGCGCGAACTCGGCCGCCGCCGTGGCCATCGGCCTCGTCGTCTCCGACGCCGTGTCCTTGCACACGGCCTTCGCCCTGGTCGCGGGAGGCAACGTCGGCGCCACCTTCCTCCTGCTCGTCGTCTCGCGCGGCCTCGACTCCGCCGCCCAGCGCGTGGCGATAAGCCACGTCATCGTCACGGGCCTCTCGGCCCTGGCTGTCGTCTTCTTCGGTGACGAGCTGATGGACGCGATAGGCCTGCTTGGAGGAGACGGCGCACGCCAGGTGGCCAACGCGCACACGTTCTTCAACCTCGCCGTCTCGCTGGTGTTCACACCCATCGCAGGGCCGGTGACGCGCGTGGTGCAACGCATCGTGCCGACGAGCGAGGACGACTCCACGCCCAAGTACCTACGGCGCGAGGCGCTGTCGGACCCGGCGCTCGCGATCAAGCTCGCGTTGCGCGAGACGGTCAGGATCAGCGACCAGGTGGCCGTCATGACGGAGCTGGCGGTCGCCAACGTGAACACCGGCAAGTGGGACCCGGGCCCGATCGAGGGCAGGGAGGCCAAGACCGACCGCCTGACGCGCGAGGTGGTGGACTACCTAGCGGACCTCAGGCGCTCCACCGACGAGCAGGACGCCGCCTCGGAGCGCCTGTTACTCGTCGCCACCGAGCTCGAGAACATGGGCGACCAGATCAGGCGCTTGTACCGGCGCGAGGAGCGGCTGCGCAAGGAGGGCGTCGAGTTCAGCGAGCGCGGCAGGGCAGAGCTCGCGGAGACGGGTGCCATGGTGCTGGAGCGTATGCGGCTCTCGTTCACAGCCCTCGCTACCGGCGATCAGGAGATAGCCAACCAGGTGATAGAGGGCCGGCAGCCCTTCGAGGACCACGTCGCGAAGATGCGCGTGGCCCACCTCGCGCGGCTCGAGGAGCGGCTACCGGAATCCCGGGCGTCCAGCTCCCACCACCTCGAGGTGCTCACGCTCTTCAGGCAGCTCGACGCTAGCGTTACGCGGGTGGCAGGCTGGATCCTCAAGATCTACGCGAGCTGAAGGACCGCAGCGAGGCCCGTCTGGAGTGGCATGATCGACGCCGAGGTCGAGATGGGAGACGTGCGCCATCACAACTACCCGGCACCCGAGCACAGCTTCGCCCTGAGGTTGGACGACGACCTGGCCGTCAGGCTGGCCGAGCTGCATCACGCCGAGAGCATCTACAGGTTGGTGGAGAGCGACAGGGCCCACCTCAGTAGGTGGGTCCCGTGGACGGCCGAGGCGACCCGCGAGAGCGTGGCGCAGCTGGTGGCAGCGGAGCTGCGGCGGTTCGGTTCCGGCGGCGGCTGGCGCGCCGAGCTCTGCCATGAGGGCAGGCCGGTGGGCCTGCTGTGGCTCCACGACTGGGGCGGTGCCGGCGGCTCCACCGAGGTCGGCTACCTGCTGGCCAAGGAGCACGAGGGCAAGGGGTTGGTGACGAGGGCCCTCAGGGGTCTGATGCGGCACTTCTTCGAGGAGCGCGGTGTGGGCCGGGTCGCGATCGGGCTCGACCCTCGGAACGAGAGGTCGCTGAGGGTCGTGCAGCGGCTTGGCCTCAAGCCCGAGGCCGTGCTGAGGCGGGTGATCCTCGTGGACGGCGAGCCGTCAGACCTGGCGATGTTCGGGCTCCTGCGCGAGGAGTTCCTCGACGGCGACGCGCCATCTGCCCCCGTCAAGCGGCCGCCGCGCTTCGCGCTGACCGTCGACCCCGCGGACGAGCTCTACATCGCGCTCTACGAGCACGACGACGTCGCAGCCCTGCACCGCCTGGTCGAGGCGAACCGCGAACGGCTGCTGCCCTGGATGCCCTGGGCGCGGGATGGCTCCCCAGACTCGGAACTGAGGTTCGTCACCCAGCGGGCGTTGCCCGCGCTGGCGGAAGGCGCCGGTCTGGAGGCCGGGATCTGGTCCGGAGGCGACCTCGTCGGTTCAGTCGGACTGCACGACGTGGACCGCAGGACGCGCAGCGCGGCCATCGGCTACTGGCTCGACGGCGACCACGAGGGCCGCGGCATCGTGACCCGCGTCGTGCGGGCTTTGGTGGAGCGCTGCTTCACCGAGCCGCTCCTCGGTGGAGAGCCGTTCGAGAGGTTGGAGATCGCGGCGGACGTGCGCAACGTGGCGAGCCGCGGTGTGCCGGAGAGGCTGGGTTTCCAGTTCGAGGGCGTGTTGAGGCGCAACAACCTGGCGGGCTACACGCCTGACACCGCCGTCTACAGCCTGTTGCGCAGCGAGTGGGAGGAGTCGAACGAGCCGCCCACGGACGTGCCGGCGGCCGCGGTGGTGGGCCAGTAGGCCAACCGCCGTCCACCCATGGGGGTGGCATCGGGGTCTCATGTGCTAACCCTAGGCTCGACGTCCAAGCGAGGGTCTTGGCGCCGTGGACGCCTTGGTGGCGACGCGGCAAGGGGGTAAGGAGGCAGGACATGGAGCGCCAGAACAGGGGAGCAGCGCGCCCCGAGATGCAGCGCCTCGAGGAGCTCGAGGAGCGTACGCGGGCCCTCGATGAGGCGCTCGCTTACGCGGACAAGCTCGCCTACGAGGTGCGCCACCGCGAGGAGCGGGACGCCCGTCTCGCGCAGGGCCGTGGTGACGCCGGCCTCGACGAGGCCGTCGATGAGTCGTTCCCGGCCTCGGACGCCTCCTCGCCGGCGCGCTCCGCCGCGGACGGCGTCGGCCAGACGGAGCGTGAGTTGAACGCCGTTCTCGACGACGCCCTTGACGACACGTTCCCGGCCAGCGACACGCCGGCGATCTTGATCCCCCGCAGCGAGGAGTAGGCACAGCCGCAGATCCGCGTGGAGCGAAGGCCGGCATAGGCGGTACAGGCTCACAGCCGTTGTCCCGACCGTGCCTTCGGTGACCCCGACCCCACCCCCAGTGGGGTAGGCTGCGCGTATGAACGACGACAGCACCGCGAACGACATACGTCTGAACGTCATGGGCATGAGCTGCAACCACTGCGCCGCTGCGGTACAGGGTGCGCTGGAGAAGGTCGACGGCGTCCGCGCGGCGGTGGTCGACCTGGCGGGCGGCACGGCTACCGTCACCGGCACGGCTGACCCCGAGCGCTTGGTGGCTGCCGTCGCGGCCGAGGGTTACCGCGCCACGGTGGGCTGATGGCCACCGTCTCCGACCTGGCCGTGCAGCCGGCGACCACGGAGGACGTCGCTGGTGCGCCGCACTGCCTGCACCTGGATCCCGAGACGCGCCAGGATGCCGCGCTGCGTCTGAAGAGCGTGCGCGGGCATGTCGAAGGCGTGCTGCGCATGCTCGAGGACGAATCGGTCTACTGCGTCGACGTCCTCAAGCAGCTCAGCGCGGTACGGGGCGCCATGAAGAAGGTCTCCGAAGCCGTCCTCAGGTCGCACGTACGCGACCACGTCGTCACGGCCTCCATGCGGGGCGACACCGACCGGATCGTCGACGAGCTCATGGAAGCTCTCAAGTACAGGGCCTGAGCACATGAGCGAGCAAGCGCAGACGGTGGGCAGCGGTGCCGCCACGGCCGAGCTATCGATCTCCGGCATGACGTGCGCCGCCTGCGTCGCCCGAGTCGAACGCGCGCTGGCGCGCGTCGACGGCGTCGTCGAGGCCAACGTCAACCTGGCGACCGAGCGGGCTGGCGTCGTCTACCTCCCTGAGCTGGTGGGCCTACCGGCGCTCAGGGACGCGGTGACCGCCGCCGGCTACGAGGTCTTGGAGGCCACGGGCGAGGACCGGCTGGTCGCGGAGGAGTCGGCCAGGGAGTACCAGTTGTCCTCCCTGCGACGGGACGTCGTCGTCGCGGCCGCCCTGACCCTGCCCCTCGTCGTCTTCGAGATGGGGGCCATGTTGGTGCCGGCGCTGGGCGCCTGGCTCATGGCGCTCGTGCCTGGCCGCGCGCTGGACGTCGCGTTCTTCGTGCTGGCGGCGATCGTTCAGTTCGGTCCCGGTCGACGCTTCTACCGGACCGGTTGGGACGCGCTAGTCAGGCGCGCTCCCGACATGAACTCTCTGGTGCTGCTCGGGACCAGCACGGCGTTCGGCTACTCGACCATCGCGACCTTCCTCCCGGGCTGGCTCCCCGCGGGCGCGGCACACGTGTACTTCGAGGCGTCGGCCGTGATCGTCACGCTGGTGCTGCTCGGCAGGTACTTGGAGCAGCGCGCCAAGGGCCGGACCGGCGACGCGATCCGCGCGCTCATGGAGCTCAGGCCCGGCGAAGCACGTGTGGTCAGGGGAGGCGAGACGCTTGACGTGCCGGTGAGCGACGTGCGGCGCGGCGACGTCGTCGTCGTCAGGCCCGGCGAGCGCCTGGCGGTGGACGGCGTCGTCTTGGCCGGCGAGTCCTACGTGGACGAGTCGATGGTCACCGGCGAGCCCACCCCTGTGCTCAAGCGTGTCGGTGACGCCGTCGTCGGCGGCACGGTGAACGGCAACTCGACGTTCAGGTTCGAGGCGACGAAGGTCGGCAGCGAGACGTTCCTGTCTCAGGTCATCGCCATGGTGCAGGCCGCGCAGGGCGCCAAGCTGCCCATCCAGGCGTTGCTGGATAGGGTCGTCGCCGTCTTCGTTCCCGTGGTGCTGGGCGTGGCGGCGCTGACGTTCCTCGCCTGGTTGGCGTTCGGGACCCGGCCGGCGCTGGGTCTGGCCGTCGTCAACGCTGTGGCCGTGCTGATCATCGCCTGCCCCTGCGCGATGGGCTTGGCCACGCCGGTCTCGATCATGGTGGGCACCGGCAAGGCCGCCGAGCTGGGCGTCCTGTTCAGGAACGGCGTGGCGTTGCAGGTGCTCGCCGGGACGCAGGTCGTGGCCTTCGACAAGACCGGCACCCTCACCGAGGGGCGGCCGCGGCTGACCGACATGGTCATGGCAGAAGGCGCCCGTCTCGACCGGTCCCGGGCGCTGGCGCTCGCGGCGGCCGTCGAGGCGCCCAGCGAGCATCCGCTGGCCAGGGCCATCGTCGGTGCGGCGCAGGAGGAGGGCGCCCCGGAGCTCGAGGTCTCCGGTTTCGAGGCCGTCACCGGCCGCGGGGTGCGCGGGACCGTCGACGGCGGCGAGGTGCTGGTCGGATCGGCCCGTCACCTCATCGAGCGGGGCGTCGAGCTGGGCGCCCTGCGTGAGGTGGCCGCCGAGCTGGCGGAGGGCGGCAAGACGCCGATGTTCCTGGCGGCTCGGCTCGAGCCCGGGCACGGCCCAGAAGCGCTCGCCGTGATGGCCGTGTCCGACCCTGTGAAGGCGTCCGCCTTC
>JBDZWC010000017.1:24216-32788 GCA_040256005.1 Deinococcaceae bacterium
CCCAGAAGCGCTCGCCGTGATGGCCGTGTCCGACCCTGTGAAGGCGTCCGCCTTCGCGGCGCTCGAGGCGTTGCGCGCCAGTGGCGTGCGCACCGTGATGGTCACCGGGGACGACCGCCGCACAGCCATGGCCGTCGCCCGTCGCCTCGGCGTCGACGACGTCAGGGCCGAGGTGCTGCCGGGCGACAAGGCTGACGTCGTAGCCGCACTGCAGGCCGATAGCGCCAAGGTCGCGTTCGTAGGCGACGGCATCAACGACGCCCCGGCGTTGGCGGCGGCGGACGTCGGTGTGGCCCTCGGCACCGGCACCGACGTGGCGATCGAGGCGGCGGACGTCGTGCTCATGGCGGGTGACGTGCGCGGCGTGCCCACGGCCCTCGGGCTGTCCCGGGCCGTGCTGCGCAACATCAGGCAGAACCTCTTCTGGGCGTTCGCGTACAACATCGTGCTGATCCCGGTCGCCGCCGGCGTCCTCTACCCCAGCCTCGGCATCCTCTTATCACCGATGCTCGCGGCGGCCGCCATGGGGGCGTCCAGCGTCTTCGTCGTCGGCAACGCCCTCAGGCTGCGGCGGTTCGGCGCCGGTGGGGTTGACTCCCACCGGCGCACACGGGGCCTCAGGCCGGCTGGGGTCGCGCCATCTGCGACATGAACGGGTCCAGCCCCGTGAGCCTGACGCCGTAGCGTTCGGCCTCGGTGCGGTCCACGTTGACGTACGCGGGGGCCATGGCGTGGACGGTCAGGAGATGCCCCACGATGCCGCCGAGCGACTCTGGCAACGTCGTGAGCCGGCCGCCCACGGGCACGTTGCGGACCTTCAGTTCCTTCCCCAGCGCGCGGCCCATGCGTTGGACGATGTCCGGGTAGGTCGCCGTCTCGGCCGAGACCTCCACCTCCTCGCCGGCCGCCCTGCTGTCGTCGCGCGCGATGTGGAAGACGATCTCGGCGACGTCCGGCTCGTGCACGAAGGAGGAGGGCTTCGTGCCGTCGCCCACCAGCTCGACGACGTCGCCCATCTGCGCCTGCGTGCCGATGAGGAACCCGACCCAGTCGCGCATGAAGCGGCCCGGTCTGACGATCACGTACGGCACGCCGCTGTCGGCCACTGCCTGGGCGCCCATGCCCTTGTCGCGGAACAGCCCCTCGGGTGCGTTCGGGTCGGCGCCGGCTGCCGAGACGAGCACGAAGCGCCTCACGCCTGCTCGCGCCGCGGCCCGCGCCAGGTTGGCGGTGCCTTCCGCGTCGACGGCGGCCGTGGTGTCAGGTGGCGCCCGCTTCGTTCCCGAGGCCGTGCTCACGACCACGTCGACGCCCCTCAGCGCCGCCTCCAGGCTGGCCGGTTCGCGCAGGTCCGCTCGCACAGCCTCCGCGCCCGCGGCGACGAGCTCACGCGGGTCGGTGTGCGGGTTCTGCTCGCGCACCGGGTTGGCGTCGCGCTCCACGACCCTCACGCGCTCGCCGGCGGCAAGTAGCTTCTTGGCGATCTGGCCACCCAAGGATCCCGTGGCTCCAACGACCAGGTACATCCTGGACCTCCTCTCGGGGCGCTGACCGGCGCCCACGGTTCCAGGAGACCCGGCTCGGCGTGACGTGGCCGTTACACGTCAGAACCCGGCCGCTTGCCCGTCCTTCCTGTGGTCGCTGCCTGCCACGTACCCGGTGTCAGGCAGGCGCGCGATGATCTGCGCCCCGCCGAACGCCAGCGACTCCTTCTTCTCCGCGATGCGCACCTCATGTCCGCGCCGCGAGAGCTCCTCGATCACGTCCGGATGGAAGCCCGGCTCCAACCACAGGCCCCTGCCCCCCGTCACCTGCCAGCGAGGTGCGTCGCTGGCCGCCTGCGGGTTCTGACGGCCCTGGACCATGCGCAGCACCACCTGTAGGTGACCCTGCGGTTGCATGGGACCGCCCATGACGCCGAGGGCCGCGACAGCTCTGCCGCCCGCCGTGAGCATGCCGGGGATGATGGTGTTGTACGGCCGCTTGCTGGGCCCGACCGCGTTCGGGTGGCCGGCCCTGGTCGAGAACCCGTTGCCTCGGTTGTTGAGCGCGATGCCGGTGCCGGGCACAACGACGCCGGAGCCGAACCCCCGGTAGTTCGACTGGATGAAGGACACCAGCATGCCGCCGGAGTCCGCGGCGCACAGGTAGACGGTGCCTCCGGGCCGCGGCGTGCCGTGACCCGGGTCGCCGGCCACCTTGGGGTCTATCAGTCGCGCGCGATCCCGCAGGTAGCCTTCATCGAGGAGATCGTTCGTGGAGACGTCCATGTACCGCGGGTCCGCTACGTAGCGGTGCGCGTCGGCGAACGCGACCTTCATCGCCTCCACCTGGAGATGCACCCAGTCGACGCTGTCCACCTCCGCGTCCTCGATCCCGGCGAGCCGCGCCAGCGCGAGGGCCTGGAGCGCCGCGATCCCCTGGCCGTTGGGCGGCAACTCGTGCAGCTCGAAGCCGCCGAAGCCGGTAGAGACGGTGTCCACCCAGTCGGGCTTGTTGCCGGCGAGGTCCTCCGCGCTGAACGGCGCGCCCTCGCTCGCCGCGTGAGAGAGGAAGGCGTCCGCCAGCTCGCCGGTGTAGAGAGCCTCGCCCTCGGTCTCGGCGATGAGCTTCAGGGAGCGCGCCAGCTCGGCCGAACGCCACATGCTGCCCGCCGCCGGCGCCTCGCCCCCGCGCGTGAACGCCGCGGCGAAGTCGTCCCGCACGCCGAGCATGGTCGCGGCTCGCGCCCACTGCGCGGCGATGCCCGGCGCCACCGCGTGGCCGTGCTCCGCGTAGCGCACGGCCGGCTCCAGCAGCCGCGCGAAAGGCAGGCGACCGAAGCGCGAGGACAGCGCCCGCCAGCCCGCCACGGCGGAGGGCACGGTGACCGCGTCCCAACCCACCCGGGACACCTCTTCCGAACCGTGGTAGCGCTCGGGAACCAGTCCAGCGGGTGACCGGCCCGACGCGTTGAGGCCGTGTAGTCGCGCCCCGTCCCAGACGATCGCGAACGCGTCGGAGCCCAGGCCGTTGCCGGTGGGCTCGACCACGACGAGCGCTGCCGCCGTGGCGATCGCGGCGTCCACGGCGTTGCCTCCGCTGCGCAGCATCTCCAGGCCCGCCTGCGTGGCCAGCGGTTGGGAGGCGGCGACGACGTCCGCCGCCATGACAGGCTGCCTGGCTGACGGGTACGGCAGGTCCCAGCGGGGCGTGTAGACGGGGTCACTCACCGTTGCCGGCCTCTGCGAACCAGGTCCGCCACTCCCAGGAGCTCTTGAGCACGTCGGCCAGTTGCAGGGTCTCGGTGCTGACGATGTCGGGAGCCACGCGCGGCAGCTCCGTGGCTACGAAGTCGTGAAGGGCCCTGATGTCCCGGTGCAGGGTCTGAATGACGATGTCTGCCGAGCCGAGGGATACCCCGACGAAGCGCACGTTCGGCAGCTGCGCCAGCGAGCCGGCGACGTCGTGAACGGTGCCGGGGCGGGTCCTTATCAGCGTGATCGCGCCGGTGTTGACGCCCAGGGTGAGCGGGTCCCCTACCGCCGTGATCCGGATGAGCCCCGCATCGGACAGCCGGTTGACGCGCGACCTGACCGTGGCCTCCGCCACCGCGAGGTCACGGGCGATGTCGCGGTACGGGCGCCTGCCGTCCTCCTCGAGGGCCACGATGATGCTCTTGTCCAGGTCGTCTATGCGCAAGTCTCGCCTCCGGTCCTGGCGGGGGCGCTCACCGTTCCTAAGGCCCATGCCGAACCACTAGCCTCGTCGATGTCATCTCGAGAGAGCATACTTCGCACGAGGGGTTCGTGCGCATCGCGCAGCCTCGCGTACTTGCTTTGTTGACCATGCGTCGTGATGCGTACTACTCTTCGCGCGAAGGATAAGTACGGGCACCAGCGAGCGTCGCATGCTCCGCATGGCTGACCCGCGCCGGGAGGGGCATATGGGTAGGTACGTCCGACGTTCGTTCGCGATCCTAGCGGCCGTGGCGCTGCTCTCCGCCGCGCTGGCCCAATCGACGTTACGCATCGGCCTGGCCGAGGACCCTGACATCCTCGACCCGGCGCTCGCCCGCACCTACGTGGGCCGCATCGTCTTCGCCAGCCTGTGCGACAAGCTCTTCGACATCGACACCACGGCCGCCGTCGTGCCGCAGCTCGCGACGGGCTACACCGTCTCCGACGACGGGCTGACCGTGACCATCGACATCAGGCAGGGAGTGCTGTTCCACGACGGCACGGCCATGGACGCCGAGGCCGTGAAGTACAGCCTGGACAGGGCGAAGAACCTGCCCGGCTCGAACCGCGCGAGCGAGCTCGAGCAGCTCGAGTCCGTGACCGTCGTCGACGAGGACACCATCGAGCTGCACCTGAGCACGCCGTTCTCGCCCCTCATCGCCCAGCTCGCCGACAGAGCCGGCATGATCGTCTCGCCCACAGCAGCCGAGGCGGCTGGCGAGGAGTTCGGCAACGCCCCCGTGTGCGCCGGTCCGTTCCGCTTCGTGGAGCGCGTGGCCCAGGACCGCATCGTCCTGGAGCGTTTCGAGGACTACTGGGACGCGGACGCGATCTCGATCGACCGCGTCGTGTTCCTGCCCATCCCTGACAGCAGCGTGCGCCTGGCGAACCTTCAGTCCGGGGACCTGCAGATGATCGAGAGGCCAGCGCCCACCGACCTGGCCGTCATGCGCGCGGACTCCAACCTGGTGGTGCCGAGCGTGGCCAGCCTGGGGTACCAGGGCATCACCATCAACCTCAGCAACCCCGAGCCCAGGACCGACCCGCTGTCAAGCGACGTCCGGGTGCGCGAGGCGCTCGAGCTCGCCATCGATCGCAACACCATCAACGACGTCGTGTTCGGCGGCGAGTTCATCGTCGGCAACCAGCCGGTGCCGCCGTCGAGCCCCTGGTACGTGGCCGACATGCCGGTGCCGGAACGCGACGTCGAGGGCGCCCGCGCGCTCCTCGACGAGGCCGGCGTAGACCGCGTGCCGTTCGAGATGATGGTGGCCAACAACCCCGAGGCCATCCGGGTGGGTGAGGTCATCCAGGCCATGGCCGGCGAGGTGGGCTTCGACATCACGCTGCGAGCCACGGAGTTCGCGACGGCACTCGACCTGCAGGAGCAGGGACAGTACGCGGCGTTCCCCGTGGGCTGGTCGGGTCGCATCGACCCCGACGGCAACATCCACCAGTTCCATACCTGCGAGGGCGCGCTGAACGAGTCCGGCTACTGCGACCCGGAGGTCGACAAGCTCCTGAACGAGGCGCGGGCCGCGGGCGACACCGACGAGCGTTTCGAGCTGTACCGGCAGGCGCTGGAGCGCTACCTGCCCGACAGGCACATCATCTACCTGTATCACACGCAGTTGTTCTTCCCGCATGTGGCCGCCGTGCAGGGGTTCCAGGCCTACCCGGACGGCCTCATCAGGCTCCAGGGGGTGAGCCTCCAGTAGTGTGAACTAAGAGGAGGACCGGTGCTCCCTTACGTCGGGCGGCGAGCGCTGACCGCCATACCCACGCTGTTCCTGGTGACGGTGATGGTCTTCGGCATCCAGCGCTCGCTGCCAGGCGACCCGGCGCTGATCCTGGCGGGTGAGCAGCAGGACCCCGCGGTCATCGCCTTCATCAGGGAGAAGTACCGGCTCGACGACCCGTTGCCGGTGCAGTACGTGGCCTGGGTCGCCCAGCTCGCGCGGGGCGACCTGGGCCGCTCGCTGCGCACCAACGAGCGGGTCCTCCACCTGATCGCCGCGAAGCTGCCCGTCACGATCGAGCTCGCCGTGCTCTCGCTCCTCGTCGGGATCGCGATCGCCCTGCCGCTGGGGATCCTGGCTGCCGTAAGGCGCGGTACCGCCGTCGACTACGGCGGTACCGCGCTGGCGCTCACGGGGTTGTCGGTGCCCAACTTCTGGCTGGGCATCATGCTCATCCTCTTCGTGTCCGTGCGCCTCGGGTGGCTGCCGGCCTCCGGCTACGTGCCTCTCTCCGAGGGCGTGTGGGAGAACGTCAAGCGCATGATCATGCCGGCCTTCGTCCTGGGCACAGGGCTGGCGGCGGTGCTCATGCGGCAGATGCGCTCGTCGATGCTGGGCGTGCTCAAGCAGGACTTCGTCAGGACGGCCCACGCCAAGGGCCAGCGGGGCGCGTCAGTGGTGGTCAGGCATGCCGCGCGCAACGCCCTGATCCCGGTGACGACGATCCTCGGCCTGCAGTTGGGCGCGCTCTTGTCCGGGGCCGTCCTCACCGAGCAGGTCTTCACGATCCCGGGCTTCGGCAAGCTCATCGTGGACGCCGTCTTCAACCGCGATTACGCGGTCGTGCAGGGCGTCGTCCTCATCACCGCCACTTCGTACATCCTCATCAACCTGCTGGTGGACCTGGCCTACGCGGTCCTCGACCCCAGGATCGGCGCGAGGTGAGCGTGACCGTCCGAGTGGAGCGGCCCGCCGAGGCGGCGCCCCAGGCCGGCGGGCCGTTCGGAAGAGTGGCCAGGCTGCTCAAGCGCCCACCCGCCATCATCGGTGCCCTGGTCGTGCTGCTCTTCGTCGTCGTGGCAGCGCTCGCCCCCGTGCTGGCGCCGTACGACCCCGCCAAGCCGGACTTCGCCAACGTCAGGCAGCCGCCCAGCGCCGAGTACCGCTTCGGTACGGACGAGATAGGCAGGGACGTCCTCACACGCACGATCTACGGGGCCAGGGCCAGCCTGCTGGCCGGCGTGATCTCCGTGCTCATCGCGACGGGTCTGGGGGTGCCGCTGGGCCTTATCTCCGGTTTCTACCGCGGCGCGCTCGACGAGGTCATCATGCGCCTCACCGACGCGGTGCTCTCGTTCCCGTTCCTGATCCTGGCCATCGCGATGGCGGCGGCGCTGGGTCCCAGCCTGACGAACGCGATGATCGCGATCGGCATCGCCACCACGCCGACGTTCGTACGCCTGACGCGCGCCCAGGTGCTGGCCGTGGGCGCCGAGGAGTTCGTGACCGCCGCGCGTGCTCTGGGTGCGACGGGCGCCCGCATCATCTGGCGGCACGTCCTGCCCAACAGCGTCGCCCCGCTGCTCGTGCAGGCCACGTTGACGATCGCCCAGGCCGTCATCGCCGAGTCGGCGCTGTCCTTCCTCGGCCTCGGAGTGCAACCGCCCACGCCCAGTTGGGGCGGCATGCTCAACACCGCCAAGAACTTCCTCGTGCAGGCGCCGTGGATGGCGATCTACCCCGGCCTGTCGATCTTCTTCACCGTGCTGGCGTTCAACCTCTTCGGCGACGGGCTCAGGGACGCCCTGGATCCGCGAGACGATTGAAGAGGTCGGCCGTCCCGGTGCGTAGGGATCCGGACGACCAAGAGTGCGGGGAGCCCGACTCGCGTCTCGACGCGCTTGGCGCCGGGCTCCCAGCGCTTGGGATCTAGCGCAGGGCCCGGGCCACCCGGGCCGCCACCATGAGCGGCGCGTAGTGGTCGGTCAGGAACTCCTCGAGGGTCATGGTGCCGTCGGCGAACGTGAGCGTCAGGTTCTCGCCCGGCACGCCGTTGGCGTTGGAGTCGTCGAGAACGCCGGCCCAGGTGACGGCGAGCGTGCCGTCGAGGGTCAGGCGGCCCGCCGAGAGGCTCAGGGTCGTGGGGTCGCCCGGTGCCTGGGGCAGGTTGATGGCGAAGTTGGTCGCGAAGCCGACGCTGGTGTCCTCGGTGGGCGTCTGCACGCCTAGGTCCACCGCTACGTGTCCGGACTTCACCTCGGCGTCGACGATCGCGCAGGTCACGTCGTCGCGAGTGGCGCTCAGCGCCAGGCCCAGCGTCCAGTCCAGCCAGGCGCTACCTGATGCCGAGGCGACCTCGAGCCCACCCCGCGACTCGACGTCCACGTTCGTCCCCGTGCCCTTGATCGCGATCCCGGTCTCATCGACGGTGAGCGTGGTACCGCTCGACTCGACGGAACCGCTGACGTGGAAGGCGCCCGGCTCGGTCAGGTAGCCGCAGGCGTTGACCGGCCACTCGGCCGACTGGTCGAACGCCGCCACCACCACCGAGTCGAGGGACAGTACGACGCTGGCGCCCTGCGGCAGCTCGACGTCATCGTCGCCGGGGAGAGTGCGCACGACGGTGGCCGCGCTGGCGTCCCAGTCGACGACGAGCACGGCGGCAGCGCCGGTGCCCTGGACCTCCCAGTGGAGCTCAAGATCGTCGGAAGGCTCGACCAGGTCCCAGGCGACCGCCACGGGGTCGTACTCATAGACGCCCCTCGGCAGCTCCGGTCCGGTGGCGAGGAAGGGTGAGGCGTCGATCCCGTCGAGCAGGGTCGACAGATCGGCCAGGCTGGCGTCGCCCAGTACGGTCATGGCACCGGACTGCAGCGAGTCGAGGTCCTTCTGAACGTCGTCTGCCGTCAGGGCCGGCGACCGCGGCTGGCTACAGGCCGCGAGCACCGCGGCGATGGCCAGGGCGCAGAGGGAGAACGCGATACGTGGCTTGGGCATGTAGTTCCTCCGGAGGCGAGGATAGCCGCGCTCCCCCGCCGGCGGTCGTGAGGTTCACTTCGTGTTTGAGTCCCGTTTTAGGTGAGACGGTTGGTTGAGTGAGAATGGAGGTTCCAT
>JBDZWC010000134.1:0-7519 GCA_040256005.1 Deinococcaceae bacterium
GCGGCACTGTAGGGGAGGACGCTGGGTGCCGCTTGATTCTTCTTGCGGTCTTCGCATCGCACCAGGGCCGCTCATCTGAGGCCGCTATTGACAATAGGAGCAGCGCCGTCTAATCATTCATTCACTAAATCAATGAAAGGGGTACGGGTTGAACCGTACTACCCCCGCCGGCGCTCGCGATGCGATGCGAGCCCGGAACCAACGCGAGGTCTTCGAGGAGGTCCACCGGCGCGGCCCGATCTCGCGGGCAGAGATCGCCGCGAACCTCCACCTCAGCCCTGCGGCGGTCACGAACATCTCGGCCGAGCTCATCGCCCGTGGGTTGCTCTTCGAGGCCCGAGAGGCCCAGACCGGTGGCGTGGGGCGCAAGGCCATCCTGTTGGAGGTCGACTATTCCCTGGCCCGCGTAGCGGGCATCAAGGTGAGCCCAACGGCCATCACCTGTGCGATCACGAACCTGGGCGCCAAGGTGGAGGCGACCGCGACGCGCGCGCTGAGCGAGACCTCTCCGGACACGGTGGTCGAGGGGATCGGATCAATGCTCGAGGAGATGGACGCGCTCGACGTGGCCGCGCTGGGCGTGAACCTGCCCGGCGCCGTGGCCGACGACGGCGCGACGGTGCGACACTCGCCGCTGCTGGGGTGGCGCTCTGTGCCCATCGGGCAGTTGCTAGAACGACGCCTGGGGGTGCCGGTGACCGTCGAGAACGACGTAAACGCCCTGGCGCTGGCCGAGGCCTGGTTCGGTTACGGTCGCGGCCACGCGGACTTCCTGGCCTTGACGCTCGGTCGTGGTGTGGGCCTGGGCATCGTCATTGGCGGGGAGGTGTACCGCGGACCTCGCGGTGGTGCCGGCGAGTTCGGCCATGTGATCCTCGACCCCGCTGGCCCCGAGACGGAGCACGCGCGCCGCGGCAGCCTGGAGGCGTTCCTGTCGGACGACGCGCTCCTGCGCAGCGCACGCGCGCTCGGGATCTCGGTGGCGGAAGCAGCATCGCCGGAAGCCTTGACGGAGCTAGCCACGGCGGAGGATCCGCGCGCGAACGAGGTGTTCACGCGCGCCGGCGAGGTCCTGGGGAGAGCGCTGTGCATCCTCGTCAACGTCTTCGCTCCCACCCTGATCGTGCTCAGTGGGGAGGGCATGAGGGCCGGCGGACTGCTCATGCCACATGCCCGACGGGTCCTCGAGGGCACCGCCTTCGGCGATCTGGGACGCGATGTCGAGCTGATCGTGGACACCTGGGGTGACGACGCTTGGGCCAGGGGCGCGGCCGGGTTGGCCGCGAGCCGGTACCTGGTCGGCGAAGCGTCTCGAACCGGAGGGGAGGCGCAACCGGTCTGAGCCGAAGACCCCGGCCCCTCGGGCCGTTCGAAGTCGACCCGTACGCA
Organism: Deinococcaceae bacterium; assembly: GCA_040256005.1. Lineage (GTDB taxonomy): Bacteria > Deinococcota > Deinococci > Deinococcales > Trueperaceae > DASRWD01. The sequence continues at coordinate 1,390 of JBDZWC010000134.1, forward strand.
AGCAGGAGGAGGAGTGATGAGAGGCAAGCTGTTACTAGTAACGATCGCGCTGGCACTGGCCACGGCCGCGTCCGCGCAGACGATCACGTTCTGGCACACGTACAGCACCGGCTCGGGCGAAGAGCAGACGATGCTCGAGCAGGTGATCCCACGGTTCGAAGCCGAGAACCCAGGCATCACCGTCGAGGCCGTCGGCTTCCCATACGAGGAGTTCAGGCAGAAGCTGCTGACGGCGTACGCGGGCGGCGTGGTTCCCGACCTGGTCCGCATGGACATCATCTGGGTGCCTGAGTTCGCCGAGATGGGCGCACTCGAGCGCCTGGACGACTACGAGAACTTCGCCGCATTGCGTGACGGCGTGTTCCCCGGTCCACTGGCGACTAACTTCTGGGACGGCGGCTACTACGGCCTCCCGCTGGACACCAACACTCAGGTCATGCTCTACAACGCCGACGCGATCACTGACCCGCCCGAGACCATCGACGAACTCGAAGCGCTGGCCACCGACCTGAGCGATCCGGCCGCCGAGGTTTGGGCCTTCTCCGTTCCTGGCCCGTATGCCTGGTACCTGCTGCCGTGGATCTGGAGCAACGGTGGCGCCATCACCGACGACGCGATCACCACGGCCACCGGCTACCTCAACAGCGACGCCTCCGTGGAGGCAGTAGAGAAGCTCATCGACTGGTACGACCGTGGGCTCATCGCTCCCACCCTCAACAACACCGGCCTGGGCGCGTGGGAGGGCCTGGGGTCCGGCGAGTACCTCTCCACGCAGGACGGCCCCTGGGCCTACCCGAGCATCACCGGCCAGTACCAGGACATCAACCTGCAGCACGCGCTGTTCCCCGCAGGGAAGGCCGGCTCCATCTCGATCGTCGGCGGCGAGGACGTCGTCATGTTCGCCGACTCGGCCAACAAGGAGGCCACCTGGAAGTTCGTGCAGTTCCTGCTGAGCCCATGGGCGCAGATCACGATGGCCTCCACCGGCCAGATCCCCGTGATCCAGTCGGCCCTCGACGACCCTTACATCCTCGAGCATCCCTACTACGGCGTGTACCTCGAGCAGCTTCAGACCGCCAAGCCCCGCACGCCGCACCCGGCCTACTCCCGCATCGAGACCATCATCCAGGACGCGGTGCAGCGTGTGCTGTTGGGCGAGTTGGAGGTACGGGAGGCGCTCGACCAGGCAGCCGCGCAGGTGGACGAGCTGCTGCAATGACCTAGCGGGTGGGCGGAGTACCGCCCACCCTTACACCGAAGGAGAAGGCATGGCCAGGCCCTCGTTCGCCGCGTCCAACACGATGGCGCCACGCCGCCAGTGGTGGCGCGTCTCGGCGTGGAAGCGCAGCGAGTACCTGGCCGCGGCTGTCTTCATCGCCCCTGGACTGATCTGGTTCCTCGGCTTCATGCTCTACCCACTCGTCTACTCGTTCTGGATGAGCCTGCACGACTGGAAGATCCGCGGCCCCAGCGAGTTCGTCGGCCTGGCCAACTACGTTAGGGTGTTCGCTGACAGCGTCAACCTCACGGCGCTGCGCAACACGGTCGTCTACGGGCTGTTGAGCGTGCCCACCCAGATGTTCCTCGGCCTCGTCGTCGCCCTCGGTCTCGAGCAGCTCAGTCGCGGCAAGGTCGTCTTGCGGCTCGTCTATTACCTACCGGTCATCAGCTCCTGGGTCGTCGTCTCGCTCATGTTCATGTTCCTCTTCAACTCCGAGGGGCTCTTCAACCACTTCTTCGGCGAAGTCCTTGGCATCGTAGATCCCAACACAGCGTGGCTCAACCGCGCCTCTACGGCGATCCCGGTCATCGCGCTGCTGGGCGTGTGGAAGGGGATGGGGTGGAGCATGCTCATCTACCTGGCCGCGCTGCAAGGCATACCAGTGGAGCTGACCGAGGCGGCACGCGTAGACGGCGCTAATAGAGCACAGGTGACCCGCTACGTGACCGTGCCGCTCCTCAAGCCCACGACGCTGTTCATCGCCGTGATGCTCACGATAGGCGCGTTCCAGAGCTTCATCCAGTTCTACATCATCACCGGAGGCGGCCCAGTGCATCAGACCGAGGTGTTCCTCAGCTACATGTACAACCAGGCCTTCAACTTCCTCGACTTCGGCTACGCGAGCGCCATCGCTTGGCTGTTGGCGGCGCTCATCCTGGTCATCAGCCTGGTCCAGTTCCGCCTCATCAAGTCGACGTATGAGTACTGAAGTCCGTCCTGACGCCGGCAGCCTCGCGCGGCGTGATCGTCGGGCGGCCTACTCCCGGCAGCAGGCCATCGGCAGGACTCGCCGCCGTAACACAGCCTCGCCGTGGCGCGTGACCCTCTACCTGGCGCTGGCGGTGGGGGCGTTAGTGATGATGGTGCCCTTCCTATACACGGTCTCCACGGCCCTCAAGCCGAACGCGTTCGTGTTCACGCCGGAGTTCCTGCCGAGGAACGCCACGCTCCAGAACTTCGCCGATGCCTGGAACTCGAACAATTTCCAGCGCTACTTCCTCAACAGCCTCAAGGTCGCGATCCTCTCGTCGCTGCTCACGGTCGCGATCGCCACGACCCAGGCGTACGCCTTCGCTCGGCTCACGTTCCCCGGCAAGAACCTAGTCTTCAACCTCTATCTCGTGACGATGATGATTCCGGGGATGCTGTTCATCATCCCGCAGTTCCTCGAGGCCAGGGCGCTCGGCCTGCTGAACACCCATCTCGGCCTCATCGTCTTCTACGTCGTGGGGTCTATCCCGTTCCAGACGTTCCTGTTGCGAGGGTTCTTTGAGAGTATCCCCCGCGCGGTCGAGGAGGCCGCCTACGTGGACGGCGCCGGCAGGTTCACGACGTTCCTGCGCGTGGTCCTGCCGCTCGCCGGTCCCGCCGTGGGGACCTCGATGATCTTCTCGTTCCTCGGCAACTGGGACGAGTTCACCTGGGCGCTGACGATCATCAACGACACGGCTCTCAGGACGTTGCCCATCGCCCTGCGACTCTTCCAGGGCCAACACGCCAGCCAGTGGGGCCTGGTATTCGCGGCCTCGCTGATCGCGCTGGTTCCCGTCATCGTCGTCTTCATCACGTTCCAGCGCGCGTTCGTGCGGGGTGTCGCAGCCGGGGGTGTCAAGGGGTGAGGGAGAGAGTGCCGATATCGACTCTCGTTCTGGCAGACCCGAGCGGGAAGCGAGAACGGCTCGTAAAACGGAGCATCGCCGTGATCCTCGATAGCCAGACCCCCGAAGGGGCCTACCTGGCTGCGCCGTCCTTTCCCACCTATCACTACTCGTGGTTCCGAGACGGCTCGTTCATCGCGGACGCCATGGATCTCGTTGGTCATCAAGAGAGTGCCTCTGCGTTCCACCGCTGGTGTTTCCAGGTGCTCGACAGCCAATTGGACGAGCGCGGCGACGTGACCGGAGGCGGCGAGCTTCACACGCGCTATCGGGCGAACGGTGAGCACGGCGCCGAGGAATGGCCCAACTTCCAGCTGGACGGCTTCGGCACGTGGCTGTGGGCCTACCGGCGCCACCGGGAGCGAGTGGCGGATGGGTCGGCTCGTCTCCAAGATGAACGGGACGCCAAGGTCGTCCGCCGCCTGAGCCTGTACCTGACCAGACGTTGGCCGCGCCCGAACTTCGATTGCTGGGAGGAGCATGCGGAAGCGATACACCCGTCCACCCTGGGAGCGATCTACGCCGGGCTCACTGCTGCTGCCGAGATGCTCGATGACCGCTACTTCCGGGGAGTGGCGGACGCGGTGCGCGCGTTCCTCATGGCCCACGGCGTCGCGCACGGTCACTTCGTGAAGCACGTCGGCAGCGATGACGTCGACGCGAATCTGTTGTGGCTGGCGCTGCCGTACGAAGTCGTGCCAGTTGTCGATTCGCTGGTCACTGGCACGCTTGAGAAGATCGCGACCGACATACAGGCTCAGGACGGCGGGCTCCACCGGTACGCCAAAGACACGTACTACGGGGGCGGTTGCTGGCCGCTTCTCACAGCGGACCTGGCGCTACTGCACCTGGCCCGGGGCGAACGGCCAAAGGCCGAGAGGTTATTGAAGTGGATCGAGGCGCGAGCGACTCCCACCAGCGATCTGCCCGAACAAGCCGCCACACACCTTAACGACCCGTCGTACGTGGATGAGTGGCGTGAGCGGTGGGGCGAGAGCGCGTGCCCACTATTGTGGTCGCACGCCGCGTACCTTCGTCTGCTGCACGCCTTCGGCGAGCCGGTCTCCGCTCACGGGGGCAGGCCATGACCTCAGACGGATCCGGTGCAGCCACGAACGACACCGCTTCTCCGTACGTACGGATCGTCGACGCGTACCCCGCCAAGGCGCTCAACGCCCCTGGCGACAAGGCAGATGTCGTGGTGGAGCTGGAGGCTTCAGCGCCGATGTATGTGCATCTGGAGCTCGCGCTGCTCGACAGGGGCCAGTTGATATCCACGGCACGGAGTTCCACCACCGCCGCTTTGGGGTCGGCTCCCGTGACGATCGGGATAGACGTGCCGGCGGCCGACGCCCGTGGGTACTCGGTACGGGTCGAGGCGACATGGGACGGCGGCCGGGGCATAGCTCGCACGGCCCTGTTGGTGGCCAGCCATTGGCGCCTGCTGCCGCGGTACGGCTTCCTCAGCAACTTCCATCACGACGCCGATGGTCGCGACTCAGCCGCCGGCCCTACAGCCCTCCTTGCCCGCTTCCACATCACGGCCGTCCAGTTCTACGACTGGATGTACAGGCATTACCAGTTCCTGCCGCCCGAGGACGCCGTGCGAGAGGGCGAGACTTTCACCGATGCGATGGACCGGGAGGTCTCGCTGCAGATGGTCCGCCGCCGAGTGAGCGAGTGTCAGGAGCGAGGCATGGCGGCGATCGCGTACGGAGCTGTGTACGGGCCGGAACCGGAGTTCATTCTGGAACGCCCCGACTGGTTGCTTTACGACGCCGCCGGCGAGCCACTCCACCTGATCGACCGTTTCTACATCACTGACCTGCGGCCTGGCGGTTGGCGCCAGCACATCCTCGGTGAGTTCGAGGCTGCCGTATCCCACTTGCACTTCGACGGGATCCATATGGACCAGTACGGGTTCCCGAAGCTGGCCTACGACTCAGCCGGAAACATGGTCGACGTTAGTGCCGAGTTCGGCAGTCTGATCGACGAGGCGGCCGAGCGAGTGTCGCATGTGCGAAAGGGCGCCGCGGTCATCTTCAATACGGTCAACGACTGGCCCCTGGACCGCGTGGCTTATGCCGACCAAGCCGCCATCTACATCGAGGTCTGGTCGCCGAACGACGCCTATCGTGACCTCGTCGCCCTGGTTCGACGAGCGCGGCAGCTGAGTGGCAGGCAGGCGATCCTTGCTGCCTACTTGCGCCCGTTCCACGAGCCTGGCGTCGCGGCTGAATGGTCACTACGCTACGCGACCGCCGTTATCAACGCGGCCGGGGGCCACCACCTGCTACTGGGGGAGGGCGACGGTGTCCTTCGCGAGCCCTACTACCCGGACCACGGGCACCTCACGGCCGAAGGTGTGACTATCACCCGGCGTTACTACGACCACACCGCGGCACATACGCACTACTTGCATGCCCAGGACCTGCGGCCGGTGGAGCGCTACTACGCGACAGGGGTCAATACCGCCCTCAACCTGAGGGGCGCGGCCTCGTCCGTATGGCCGGAGCCGGGCAAAGTGTGGATCGCCATCGCGCGGCGGCACGAGCAGATCGTCGTCAACCTGGTGAACTTGACGGCGCTGGAAAATGATCTCTGGGACGCTCCCCGTGGCCCTCCCACGAGGTTGCCTGGTCTGAGCCTGGACTGCGAGCCGTTCGTCAGAGTCACCCGTGCCACCTGGTCATCGCCGGATCCAGGCGGGGCCACTGGCTCCGAGCTCGAGGTCCACGTGCAGCCTGGTGGTCGCGTCACGATCCCGTTGCCGGAGTTGGAGCTGTGGCAAACGATCGTGATCGACCACTCCTGAGCCTGCTCCAGTATGAAGCCAAGTCGAGCTGATCGGGACTGCCGGCCCGAACTGTGGCCGGCCGTCCCGCAGTGACCAATCTTCCTCGTCTCAGGGCTGCGTGATGGGATCCAGATCGATGTCGCCGGACTGGGCCAGCGTGTCTCCGGAGTAGGT
>JBDZWC010000018.1:0-5918 GCA_040256005.1 Deinococcaceae bacterium
ACCGCGCCTACGTGCTCGAGAACGGCGAGGTCCGCAAGGAGGGCACGGGCGAAGAACTGCTGGGCGACCCCGAGGTCAAGGCTTCCTACCTCTCGATGTGAAGTCCCGGGCGGGCGATCGCCGCGGACTATCGGTCAGGGTGCCTCGCCTGGCGCGTACGCCTCGATCTCCTGCCACGCCACCCAGGAAGGGCTGCTCGTCGTCAGCACGCGCAGGTAGCGCAGCTCGACCGGCGCCGGGAAGTCGACCCTCAGCACGTCGCCCTCCGCCGTATCCTGCGCGAACGTGTGCAGCAGTGTGCCGGCCGGGCTGGTGAGCCCGCCGTAGACCTCGTGAACCGTCGCTCCCTCCGGGAACTGAGCGACCTTGAGCAGGACCGTGCCCACGAGAGTGCCCTCGCCCAGGTCGACCTCGACGTGCTGCGGTGCGTCGCCTCCAGCGCCCCACTGCATGCCCGTGCCGTCGACGGCGTTCTCGGCCGGTTCGCCGGGTAGCTCGGCCGAGGCCGTGACAGGCCTCCCGAACGCCAGGTTCGGGTTGGGAACGACCACCGAAGCGCAGGGGTCAGGGTGCAGCGCCGGAGCGAGGGCCTCGCCCACGACCGTCCCGTCAGAGCCCCACAGGCCCTCGAAGTCGTCGCCCTCCCAGTGCCACGTGAGCCAGCCGTCGTAACCGGCCAGGCAGGTGTCGGTCTGCCAGTCCACCATGTCCTGCGCCGCGAGATGGATGGACGGGTACGGGTCCTTGAAGCCGGCCAGCTCCCCGACGACGAGCGGCTTGTCCTTTATGCCGACCGCGTCGTACTGGACCTGGATCTCGTCGACCGTGAACCCGAACGGGGTCGGGCCGGAGTGCAGGTCGAAGAAGTCGGCGCTCGACTCGCGCAGCACACGCGAGGTCAGCACGAACTTGAAGTCGCCCGGTCGCCACTCCACCGGCTCGTTGGGCGCGAAGAAGCCGATTGATACGAGGGCGGTGGGCGCCAACGCCTTGATGACGGGCACCATCTCGTCGACGAAATGGATGAGGCTCTCCTCGGCCAGGCGGCGATGGTCCGCCGGGTCGGACAGGTCGTACGTCTCGCCGTTGGCCGGCGTCACCGACCCCTCGTTCAGCGTCCACGGCCTCTCCCTCAGGTCGTACCAGTGCTCGTTGCGGATCGAGAACGAGAACATGCGGTCCAGGCGCGCGTCGCGCGCGATGAGCCCGGCGAACAAGTCCGTGAAGTACTCCCGGTACGCCTGCATGCCCGACTCGCCGAGCAGGTGCGCTTGTCCTTCCGAGATCAGTTCGGTGGCGCCGCTGTAGCCCTTCTGCGAGTAGTAGCCGATGTCTGGCAGCGTGTTCGAGGTGAGCCAGACGTACATTTCCTCCTCGGCTGCCAGCTCGAGCAGCGCCGCCACGTTGTCGAGGTAAGGGCCGCTGAGGCCACGACCGGTGCCGTCTGCCGGGTAGATGCAGTTCAGGGCGCCGCAGGTCTCGAGCATCACGCGCACCACGTTGTAGCCGAGCGCGCGCATGGCCTCGAAGTCCGCCCGGTACTCGGCCTCGTCGTAACGGCCCACCGCCATGACCATGTCGAAGATGCCCGGTCCGTTCACCGGGTCCGGCGAGAACGCGAACTTCACGAAGTTGTGGCCGCGCGGCACGAACTCCTCGCCCGTGACCGTGTCGTAGAACTCCGCCGCGCCACTGGCGGTGCGTATACCGATGCGCGCGGGCGTGGCGGTCTTGGGCGGTTGGGGCGCCTGGCATGCTCCTAGTACGAGGGAAAATGCGAGGTAGACGAGCCAGCGGCAGCCGCTCCTGTGGGTGGAGCAGGGTGCCCGGTTCCCGGGTGGGAGCATGTATTCCTCCTCGATCTAGTGAGGACACGATGCTCCCCTACGCACGCCGCACGCAACTCCTACCAGAGCAGCGAAGTTGCATGCATCGGACGCGCCGGACCGTACGTTTCAGCGATGGAGCCGTGACCCGTGACCGCCCTGCCTGACAAGAACCGAGAACGGCGGGCCGAAGAGCGTCACTGACTCCGCCTCCAGCTCCATTAGAAGAGGAGGCCGCTCATGCCTGATTCGGTCCAGGTCCTCCTCAGCGATCTGCACGAGCACGGCTTCGTTGCCGGTCCAGCGCCGTACGCGCTCGTCTAGCGCGTTCAGTTGACGCAGCCAGGTCGCGTCAAAGGCATCTCGATCGCGGCCGCGAACCAGCACGACTTCAATGCCGTTACTGGTGACCCCAAGACCGCTTGTGTAAGGCCCTAGAAGCGAAGCATGCAGAGGAGGCGTGGTCCAGGTCGCAAGCTCCATGCCGAGTCGTTCCCGCAGCGCCGTAGGAAGTTCCAGCAGTCTGAGCACGGGCTCGACAGCCAGGTGATCACGGTTGAGCGAGTACAGCTTGTAGCGGCCGCGGCCTATGTCACGCGCGGTAACCAAGCCGTGTTCCGCCAGACGGCCCAACGCTCTGGCGACCGTGGTCTTGGGCAGGCCACCAAGTCTGGCGACATCTCGCCCTGTGAGCGGACTACGTTCACTTGCGAGCACTGCCAGCGCCTTCCCGTCGCTACGAGACAGCACGACCCGATACGGTGCTGTTAGGTCCATAGGTCAAGGTTAGTGGTTGGTGCCTTCCCAGGCTGGGATGTTAGGTCCGAGCCTATGGACCGTAGGTTTGGGCCTGGAGAGTTCCTGACGATTGCCTGGATTGGAAGTCCACGCGAGCCTATGTCCATTCATGGGAGTAGCCCAAAAACGGGCCACCTGGACCGGACTCGGGCCACACTCCGGAGGGAGACCCCTTGTACCCCTTGTACCCCTTGACGCACTGGGCGTCGCAGGCCCTGACCCTGAACGAGACCCGCGCTAGCTCCAGTCGAGGATGACCTTGCCGGAGCGCCCCGTGCGCATGACGTCGAAGGCCTGCTGGTAGTCGTCGGCAGCGAACCTGTGGGTGATCACCGGCGAGACATCAAGACCCGCCTGCAGCAGGGCGACCATCTTGTACCAGGTCTCGAACATCTGCCGGCCGTAGATGCCCTGCAACGTGAGGCCCTTGAAGATCACGTCGTTCCAGTCGATGGCGATCTCACGGCTGGGGATGCCGAGCAGGGCGACCTTGCCTCCATGTATGACCGTGCGCAGGATGTCGCGCAGCGCGCTGGGGGCGCCCGACATCTCCATGGCCACGTCGAACCCTTCCGTCATGCCCAAGTCCTGCATCACGCCTCTCAGGACCTCGCCGCCGCCGGAGACGTCCACAGCACGAGTGGCCCCCATGGCGGGCGCCATCGCCAGCCTTGCTTGGTTGACGTCGGTGACGACCACGTGCCGGGCGCCCACGAACCGCGCGATGGCCGCGGCCATCAGGCCGATGGGCCCCGCGCCCGTGATGAGGACGTCCTCGCCCACGAGGTCGAAGGTCAGCGCCGTGTGCACCGCGTTGCCGAGGGGGTCCATGATCGCCCCGATGTCGTCGGGTATCGAGGCCGGCAGCTTGAACGCGTTCACGGCCGGCAGCGCGATGTAGTCGGCGAACGCGCCCTGACGCTGCACGCCCACGCCCACCGTGTTGCGGCACAGGTGCCGACGCCCGGCGCGGCAGTTGCGGCAGTGGCCGCAGGTGATGTGGCCCTCGCCCGCCACCCGGTCCCCGGGTGCCAGCCCGACGACCTCGGAGCCCACTTCCTCGATGACGCCCACGTACTCGTGTCCGGTGATCAGCGGAACCGGGACTGTCTTCTGCGACCAGGCGTCCCAGTTGTAGATGTGCACGTCGGTGCCGCAGAGGCTGGTCCGCCTCACGCGGATGAGCACGTCGTTCGGCCCGATCGAGGGCACCGCGGCCTCCGTCGACCAGATCCCCTCCCGCGGCTCGAGCTTGGCGAGCGCGCGCATCGTCCGTCCGCTCTCGCCGTCCTTGGCGTGAGTCGTGTGGCCGTGAGCGATCGTGCCTGGTTCGCTGGTCATGCGACGATGCCGAGCTCCCGGCCCACCCGCGTGAACGCCGCCACCGCGCCCTCCAACTGCTCGCGCGTGTGAGCCGCCGACATCTGCGTGCGGATACGCGCCTCGCCGCGCGGCACGACCGGGTAGGAGAACCCGACGACGTAGAGGCCCTCCTCCAGCAACCTGTCCGCCATGCGTGCTGCCAGCGCCGCGTCGCCGATCATCACGGGGATGATGGGATGGTCGGCGCCCGCCAGTGTGAAGCCCGCGGCCGCCATGGCGGAGCGGAAGTACGCGCTGTTCTCCCTCAGCCGGGCGCGTAGGTCGCCCGAGGCCTCGAGCATGTCCAGGACGGCTATCGAGGCCGACGCGACGATGGGCGAGAGGGAGTTCGAGAACAGGTACGGTCGGCTGCGCTGGCGCAGCCAGTCGACGATCTCCTGCCTGGCAGCCGTGTAGCCGCCCGAGGCGCCGCCGAGCGCCTTGCCGAGCGTGCCGGTGATGATGTCGACGCGGCCCATCACGCCGGCGAGCTCGTGGGTACCCCGTCCGTGCTCGCCGACGAACCCCACGGCGTGGCTGTCGTCCACCATGACGAGCGCCTCGTACTCGTCGGCCAGGTCGCAGATCGCCTGCAGGTTCGCCACGACGCCGTCCATGGAGAAGACGCCGTCGGTCGCGATGAGCCGGAAGCGCGCGTCGCTGGCGGCGTCTAGCTGCCGCCTGAGGTCGTCCATGTCGTTGTTGGCGTAACGGAAGCGCTGCGCCTTGGAGAGCCGGATGCCGTCGATGATGCTCGCGTGGTTGAGGGCGTCGGAGATGACGGCGTCCTCCGGGCCCAGCAGCGTCTCGAAGAGGCCGCCGTTGGCGTCGAAGCAGGATGAGTAGAGGATCGCATCGTCGGTGCCGAGGAAGTCGGCGATGCGCCGCTCCAGCTCCAGGTGCACGTCCTGCGTCCCGCAGATGAACCGCACCGAGGCCATGCCGAAGCCGTGCTCATCCGCCGCCCGCTGCGCAGCGCCCACCACGTCCGGATGGTTCGCGAGGCCCAGGTAGTTGTTGGCGCACAGGTTGAGCGCCTCCCGGCGGCGCCCGCTGGGCAGCTCCACCTGGATGACCGCGTCCTGCGAGGAGACGATCGTGCGCTCCTCCTTGGTCAGGCCGGCGGCGTCAACCTCGGCGAGCTGGTCCTTGAGATGCTCCTCGAACCGCGTCCAGGCCGTCATGGCATGAGGTTAGCAGCCGCCGCGGTGGGCGCCGGGGCAGAGTGGGCACGACGAGGCCCGGGCGCTCATAGCCCGGGCCTCTCGCGGGTCGACCGCCGTTTTTCGGGGACGACCGAAGTGGTCGACGATGGACCGCCGACCGTGCGTTACGAACCGTTACTCGCTGACGACGAAGTCGCCGAACATGCCGAAGTTGGACTCGGGCAGAGCGTGTCCGGGGACCGTGCACAGGTAGGTGAACGTGCCGGCCTGGGTCACCTCGAAGGTGACGCTGACCGCCCCCTCTTCGCCCGCGCCGGTAGTGAGCTCGGACTCGACCTCGAAGTCGGGGATCGCGAAGTCGTGCTGCATGCCGTCGGAGCTCATGATCGTGACCTTGACGACGTCGCCGACGGTCGCGTTCAGCTCGGGGTTGCGGACGCCGTCGATGTCGCCACCGACGCCGACCCATTCGAAGCCCTGCGAGCCGATCTGGCCCATGAGCGTGTACTCGACGGTAGGAGCGGGTGCTTCGTCCTGGGCGAATACGGTGGAGAACGATAGCGCCAGTGCGGCCACCAGCGCGAACCTGAGGAGCTTGGACATGACGTTGCCTTCCCGGCCCCGGTGAGCTGGGCTCTGGGGCCTGACTGTCGGCGCCGGATAGGGCGCCTTCGCCTCAGGGATGTTAAGCCGCGTACCTGAGAAAGCGCGTCCCACACGGTGCGAAGAGTGCAACGGGCCCTTAACCGTCCCGTCATGAAGCACA
>JBDZWC010000018.1:6018-32657 GCA_040256005.1 Deinococcaceae bacterium
TCCCACACGGTGCGAAGAGTGCAACGGGCCCTTAACCGTCCCGTCATGAAGCACAAATGGCGCCGCGGGCTGCCTGGCTACTCGCCGTACGGCACCCAGATGTTCTTGACCCGCACGGCACGCCGCAGGAACTCGCGCCCCTCCGCCTGCTCGCGATCGAACCAATCGCGCTTCTTCCCGTTGTTGACCCAGGTGGCCTTGAGGTTCCCGGCCGACTCGCGCTCGACCATCGCGCTGCCGGAGGCCGAGCCGAAGTACCACATGGCCTCGACGCCGTCGTGCTTGGCGAGGACAGCGGCCAGCTCATCTCGGATGCCCGGCAGTATGGACAACGCGCCGGCCGGCAGGTCCGAGGTGTCCAGTACCTGGTAGAGGTCGGTCACGGCCAGCGGCCACCGGGCGGACGGCACGGCCACGACCCGGTTCCCCAGGGCGAGCCCCGGGAAGACGAGGGAGACGAAGGCCAGGAGCGGCGCCTCGTCAGGGCAGACCACCGCCAACACGTCGTACGGCTCGTTCATGGCCAGGGTGACGTTCCGGAACGGCGTCGGGTGGACGTTGCCGTCGTACTTGTCGCCGTAGGCGGCGTAGGTGAACAGGCGCTCCACGCTGGCCTGCACCTCCGCCGCCGCCGCCCTCCTACTCACCCCGCTCATGGCCCGCAGGCGCTCCTCGAACTCGGGCGCGCGCAGGCTCAGGTTCTCGGCGATGTAGTAGATGACCTGCGCGCGAGCGTGAGCGGTCATCTTGGCCCACTTGTCGCTCTTGCGCGCGGCCTCCACGGCGTCGCGGACGTCCTTGCGGTTGCCCAGCGGCGCCTCGCCCACGCGCTGCCCGCTGGGGCCGAGGACCGGATAGCTGTAGTCGGCGTCGGGCCGCTTCTGCACCCCGCCGACGTACATCTTGGCCGTGCGGTCCACGAGCGGGCCCTCCCCTCCTGCCGGCGGCTCACCGCCCAGGGCCTCCGCGCCGCGAGGGTCCACGAGGTCAGCCTCCGCGTAGCGAGGCAGCCCCTTCTCGTAGGCCGGCCGGAGGTACTCGTACATGCCCTCGCGGCCACCCTCGCGCCCGAAGCCCGACTCGCGGTAGCCGCCGAACCCGGCGGCGGCGTCGAAGAGGTTGGTGGAGTTCACCCACACCACGCCCGCCTTCAGCTGCGGGGCGATGTCGAGCGCGAGGTTCACGCTCTCGGTCCAGACGCTGGCGGCCAGTCCGTAGCGGGTGTCGTTGGCGAGCTCGACGGCCTCCTCGGGTGTCCTGAACGTCAGGCTCACGATCACCGGCCCGAAGATCTCCTCCTGCGCGATGGTCGCGGCCGGGGAGACGTTCGTGAACAGGGTCGGCGGGTAGTACCAGCCCTCCTGCGGCGCCGCCCACGACGGCTGGAAGCAGGTAGCGCCCGCCGCCTTCCCCTCCTCGACCAGGCGCTCGATCTTCTTGAGTTGAACGGGCGCGATGATCGCGCCGATGTCGATGGACTTGTCGAGCGAGGGGCCCTCGCGCAGATGCTCCATGCGCTCGCGCAGCTTGGCCTCCATGCGTGCCGCGACGGACTCCTGCACGAGGAGGCGGCTGCCGGCGCAGCAGACCTGGCCCTGGTTGAACCAGATGGCGTCCACGACCCCTTCCACCGCCGAGTCGATGTCTGCGTCGTCGAAGACGATGAAGGGCGACTTGCCGCCCAGCTCCAGCGACAGCTTGACGCCCTTGCCTGCCGTGGCCCTGCGGATGATGCGTCCCACCTCGGTGGAGCCCGTGAACGCGACCTTGTCGAGGCCGTCGTGTTCGACGATCGCCGCGCCGGTGCGCCCGTCGCCCGTGACGACGTTGAGCACACCCGGCGGCAGCCCCACCTCCTGCGCCAGCTCGGCGAACGCCAGCGCCGTCAGTGGCGTGAACTCGGCCGGCTTGAGCACCACGGTGTTGCCCGCTGCCAGAGCCGGCGCGACCTTCCACGAGAGCATGAGCAGGGGGAAGTTCCAGGGTATGACCTGGCCGCACACGCCCACGGGCTCGTAGCCGGGGAACTCCGTCTCGAGCAGCTGGGCCCAGCCGGCGTGATGGTAGAGATGCCGCGCCACCAGGGGAACGTCCAGGTCGCGGGTCTCGCGGATGGGCTTGCCGTTGTCCAACGACTCGAGCACGGCCAGCAGACGGGCGTGCTTCTGAACGTGGCGCGCCAGCGCGTATAGGTAGCGGGCGCGCCCGTGGCCACCGAGCTTCTGCCAGCCGGCAAGCGCCGACCGCGCCGCCTTGACAGCGGCGTCGACGTCCTCGGCAGTCCCTTGGGTCACCTGAGCAAGCTCGCTGCCGTCACCGGGGTGGAGCGTGGCGAAGGTCTCACCGGGCTCCGTGAAGCGCCCGCCGATGAAGTGACCGAGCCGCCTGCCGTGACGCTCCAGCCAGGCGTTCGCCACGTCCGGTGACTCGGGCGCGGGCCCGTAGTCGAGCGTCTCGAAGATCTCCCTAACGGTCATTGTCGCCCCTCACCTCACCCGAGCGGATGCCGGTAGAACGCCGAGTAGCGTCCCGTAACGTGGTGTTCCAGCTGACGCTCGATGTCCGCCAGCAGCGAGCTGGCACCGAACCTCAGGAGGTCGGGCTCGAGCCAGCGGCGCCCCAGCTCCTCGCGCATGAGGATCATCCAGGCCATGGCGTCCTTGGCGGTGCGCAGGCCGCCGGCGGGCTTGAAGCCCACCAGGTAACCGGTGCGTTCCTGGTACTCGCGGATGGCGCGGACCATCGTCAGGCTCACGGGCAGCGTGGCGTTCACGCTCTCCTTGCCCGTCGACGTCTTTATGAAATCGGCCCCGGCCATCATGGCTACCAGGCTCGCGCGGTAGACGTTGCGCAACGTGCCCAGCTCACCGGTGGCGAGGATCACCTTCATGTGCGCCTCGCCGCACGCCTCCCTGAACGAGCGCAGCTCCTCGTACAACCCTTGCCAGTCGTGGGTGAGCGCCAGTCGTCGCGAGATGACCACGTCGATCTCGCCCGCCCCGGCCGAGACCGAGCGCACGATCTCCTCGACCCGCGTCGCGAACGGCGACAGGCCCGCAGGGAAGCCGGTGGAGACCGCGGCCACGGGCACGCCGCTGCCTCGCAGAGCCTGCACCGCCACCGGGACCATGTCGTGGTACACGCACACGGCGCCCACCGTGAGGTTCAGGTCCTCGACCCCCAGCTCTGTCAACAGGTCGCGGCGGACGGGCTGAAGCGCTTTCGCGCACAGGCGCCGGACCCGGCCCGGGGTGTCGTCCCCGGAGAGGGTCGTCAGGTCGATGAGCGTGACGGCCTTGAGCAGCCAGGCCGCCTGCCACTCCTTCTTGATGCTGCGTCGCGTCGTCAGTGTGGCGGCGCGGCGCTCCACCGCGCTGCGGTTGACCCGCGTGCCGTGCACCCAGTCGAGCTGGAGCTCCGTGCCCTCGTTGCGTGAGAGCCGGGTCCCGCCGTGCGCCGCGGGTTCTTCCCAGGTCTCCGTCCTGACGCTCATGCGCCGTCCTTCCCGGCCCCAAACCCGAGCCTCTCTGCCATCTCGCTGCCGTCCTCCGCGAAGAGCCTGTCTACCAACAGGTCAGCCAGCTCTGGCGAGAAGACGCCCTCCCTCACGAGCGGCCAGGTGCGTAGCTGGTCCAGGCTCATCAACCGTTGGGCCCCGCTCGCGAGCCGGACGGGGACCTCATCATGGCCGAGAGCGGCCAGCACCGCCACCCTGTGGAAGCCGGCCCTGATGATGAAGCGGAACTGGTCGCCGAGTATCAGCAGAGTGCCGCGGATGGCGTCCTGAGGAAGCGGCCGGTACCCGCCCTCCTTGACGGACGCGACGAGGCGCTTGAGCCGCCACACCTCCAGTTCCAACACCTTCCCGCCCAACGGTCCGTGGCTGGGCAGCCGTAGGTCGGCGGGGGCGTTGGCCGGCCAGGGCCGCACCTCCGGCGACCACGGCCAGAAGAACCTGACGTCGGCCGTGTCGATACGCCACAGTGGGGAGCTCTCCGGTACGTCTGCGCGTGGCGAGGAGAACAGCAGCTCGGCGGCGGTGCGAGGCTGGAACTTGGCCGCGAACCGCGCGAGCACCGTCTCCTCGACCGGGGTGGCCGGTTCGCTGGCCAGTTGCCTGGCCGTCGCCTGCCAGGCGTCGAAGGCCTGCGGTCCGAAGCCGAACAACGTGACGTTCCGGCAGGACGTGACCGGCACGAAGGTGTCGACCGGCTCGGGGCGGTAGACGGCGCCGAGCGGGTCGACCGCGCGCGCAGGGTCTACGGCCGCGCCTCGCTGTGGTGCGGAGAGGAGCGACCGGATCCGCTTCGAGACGCCTTTGCGCAGTCGCCCGAGGGCGCTCGGATTCCTGTACCCGCCCTCGATGAACTCGTACAGGCGGGCCAGTTCGGCCTCGGTCATCGCCTGCTCCGGCACGCTGCCACGGTCGCCGAGGGTAGCATGGCGGTCGCGGGCCGAGACGTACCGACTTTCGCCTCTGGGACGGGATCGACGCGGTATCACAGCGGCGGTGAGCCGGGCTCGGACGCCGCGTAAGGATGGTCAAGGCATGCAGCTCTACCGCTTCCCACGTCGTCGCTACACCTCTGGGCCCACCGCGCTGACCCCGCTGGAGCGTCTCAGCCGACACCTCGGCGGCCCGCGTCTGTGGATCAAGCGAGACGATGAGCTGGGCCTGGCGGGGGGCGGCAACAAGACCCGCAAGCTCGAGTTCCTCGTCGCGGACGCACTCGCCAAGGGCGCGGACACCCTGATAACCACCGGAGCCGTGCAGTCGAACCACTGCCGGCTCACGCTGGCCGCGGCCTGCGCGGAGGGCCTGGCCTGCCGCCTGGTGATCGAGGAGCGCGTGCCGGGTAGCTACGACGAGGACGCCAGCGGTAACAACATGCTCTTCAGGCTGCTGGGCGCCGAGCGCATAACCGTCGTGCCAGCCGGCACCGACCTGGCGGCAGCGCTGCAGCAGGAGGCCGACGACGTGTCCGCGGCGGGTCGGGTGCCTTACGTCATCCCTGGCGGCGGCTCCAACCCGCTGGGCGCGCTGGGCTACGTGGCCGCCGCCGAGGAGCTCATGGCGCAAGCCGTCGAGGCCCGGCTGGCGTTCCAGGCTTTGGTGGTGGCCAGCGGCTCGGGCGGTACGCATGCCGGCCTGCTGGCCGGCTTGAGGGGCAACAGCAGCGGCCTGCCGGTCATCGGCGTGAGCACCCGGGCCGCCAGGGAGCAACAGGAAGCGAAGATCCTCGACCTGGCGCGGCGCACCGCGGAGCTGGCCGGCTCGGCCATCGAGGTGACCTCCGAGGACGTGCGAGTCGACGACGGCCACGTGGGGGACGGCTACTCGTTGCCCACCGCAGGGATGGTCGAGGCCGTGAAGCTGTTCGCGCGGCTCGAGGGCGTGCTGCTCGACCCCGTCTACACCGGCAAGGCCGCCGCCGGCTTGTTGGCCCTCGTCCGAGGCGGCGCCTTCGACCCCGACGGCGACGTCGTGTTCGTTCATACGGGAGGCTGGCCGGCGCTGTTCGCCTACCAAGAGGTACTCCTATCGTGAGCCCAAGAGCGCGGGCGGGAGGCTAGATGAAGGCTGACGTTGTGTTGGTGAGACGCGAGCGCGAGGAGGACATCCCGGCCGTCGAGAAGGTCGTGGAGGCGGCGTTCCTCCGGCGCGGCAGCGACCGTCCGTCCGAATCGAAGCTCCTCGAGGACCTGCGGAAGGATCCCGGCTGGCTGCCCCGGTTGTCGCTGGTGGCGGTGGTCGACGGCCGCATCTGCGGTCAGGTCGTATGCACGCGAGGCAGGGTCGACGACGAGCCGGCCCTGGGCTTGGGCCCCCTGGCCGTCCTGCCGGAGAGCCAGGGCACCGGCGTCGGCTCCGCCCTCATGTACGCGGCGCTGGCGGCGGCCGAGGCGCTCGGCGAGCCGCTCGTGGCGCTGCTGGGCTCCCCCGACTTCTACGCGCGCTTCGGGTTCGAACCGGCCAGGTACCACGGCATAGAGCCGCCCGTGCCGGACTGGGCCGAGCATTTCCAGGTCAGGTGGCTGACAGCCGAGCCCGGCTCGATCGCCGGCACGTTCCGCTACGCCAGGCCGTTCGACGACCTGTGACCTCGGGTAGGCGCCCGCTGATCGGCGTGCTCGGCGGGTTGGGCCCCGCTGCGTCAGCCGACCTGTACGTGAAGCTGGTGGCGGCTACGAGCGCCAGCGGCGACCGCGACCACGTGAGGGTGATCATCGACGGCGACCCCGACGTCCCGGACCGCCAGGCGGCGATCGCCGGTGAGGGCCCCAGCGCCGCGCCCGCGATCGTCGCGAAGGCTCTGCGCCTGAAGGCCGCCGGCGCCGACGTCCTCGCCATGGCCTGCCACGCCGCGCACGCCTACCGGCCCGACATCGAAGCCGCCACCGGGTTGCCGTTCGTCAGCCTGATCGAGGTGGCGGTGGACGCCGCCAGCGCGGGGGCGCCGGCCGCCGGGACCGTGGGGCTCTTGGCCACGCCTGCCACCCTCGACGCCAGCCTCTACGACGAGCCGGTGGCGCGCTCGGGCCGCCGGCTGGTGACGCCCGACGATCTCGCAGGCGGCCGCGAGCGGTTCATGTCACTGGTCTGGCGCGTGAAGGCGGGTGACACCAGCAGCGTTGTCCGTGAGGCCATGGCGGGCCTGGCGAGCGAGCTGGTCGCGGCGGGCGCCGAGGTGGTCATCGCCGCCTGCACCGAGGTGCCGCTCGTGCTGAGCGCTGAAGCGGTGTCCGTGCCTCTCGTGGACGCGACGGCTGCACTGGCGGCGAGGCTGGTAGAGGTGGGTCGAGGGGATCTGCCCGGCGCTCACATGAGCCTTAACGGGAAGCTGAGCGCCGAGTGAGAATGCTCACACCCCGTGCTAGTCTTGTCGCGCACTGGGCCAAGGCGGGAACCCGGCGCGGCCCGAGAGCGCATCTTCCAACCTGGAGGCGGTAGTGAAGCGAACCCTCAAGACCCTACTCGCGGTGATCTTGGCCGGCACGATGTACGTCGGCTTCGCTCAGGACGGCGAGATCCCCGACACCCTAGTCCTCGGCATGGTCCCCAGCCGCGAGGCCGACGCCATCGTCGACAGCCTGGACCCCATCGCCGAGATGCTCGAGGAACGCCTGCTCATCCCCGTCGAGACCTTCGTGAGCACGAACTTCGTGGGCCTCGTGGAAGCGATGGGCACCGGCCGCGTCCACATCGGCCTGTTCGGGCCCGCCGCGCTGGTACAGGCGGTCGATGAGTACGGCATGGAGGTCATCCTCGCCTCCGTGCGTCAGGGCAGCACGACGTACCGCTCGCAGTTCAACGTGCGCTGCGACAGCGGCATCACCGAGTTCGAACAGCTGCGCGGCAAGACCATCGCCTGGGTCGACCCGGGCTCCGCCTCCGGCTATCAGTTCCCGTACGTCACGCTCAAGAACCAGTACGGCATCGACCCCGACACCGAGATGACGGGCATCTTCGCCGGCTCGCACGACGCCGCCGCGCTGGCCGTCTACCTTGGCGACGTCGACGTCGCGGTCACCTTCGGCGGCTCGCCCGGCTCCGACGGCCGCGAGACCATCGAAGCCGACTACCCGGACGTCAAGGAGCAGGTCTGCATCCTCGGCTACTCCGCCGACATCCCCAACGACGGCATGGTCGTCCAGCCCGGCCTCGACTCGGACCTGAAGGCCCAGATCGCCGCCGCGTTCATCGACATCGCGAACACGGAAGAGGGCGAAGCCCTCACCCAGGCGCTGTTCAACGTCACCGAGTTCGCGCCCATCGACCCCTCCGCCTACGACATCGTCCGCGAGGTCAGCCGCACCTTCCAGCGCTGAGCCAGTAGAGCGAAACCTTGCTCCAAGGGCCGGCCGGGCATGCCCCAGCCGGCCCTTCTTCATGCCGGCACCTGCTCCGCGGGCGCGCTCCACCGGAACCCCGGACCACGCCGCCGCGGCAGGGGCGTTCGCCCCCTCGGGGCCAGCACCTTTGGGTTACTCTCGTGCGTGTCCCATATCGAGTTCCGCGACGTGGAGGTCACGTACAAGACGGGCCTGAAGGCGCTGAAGGGCGTCTCGCTCTCCATCCCTCGCGGCCAGTTCGTCGTCGTCGTCGGCCTCTCCGGCGCCGGCAAGTCCACGCTGATCCGCACCGTCAACAACCTCGTCGTGCCGTCGGCCGGCAGCGTCCTCGTGGAAGAGACCAACGTCACCGAGTCGCGCGGCCGGAAGCTGCGTCGCATCCGGTCGGACATCGGCATGATCTTCCAGACGTTCAACCTCGTGAAGCGCTCCGGCGTGCTGCGCAACGTGCTGGCGGGAAGGCTGGGTGACGTGCCGGCCTGGCGCGGCGTTCTGGGCGCGTTCCCGCGGGCGGACATCGCCTACGCGCACGAGTGCCTCGCTCGGGTGGGCATACCCGAGAAGGCGTTCGTCAGGGCCGACGCGCTCTCCGGGGGCCAACAGCAGAGGGTCGGCATCGCGCGCGCGCTCGCCCAGAAGCCGTCCGTGATGCTGGCCGACGAGCCGGTGGCGAGCCTCGATCCACCCACGTCGCACTCGGTCATGAGCGACCTCAAGCGCATCGCGCGGGAGGACGGCATCACCACGATCGTCAACCTGCACTTCATCGACATGGCGCGCGAGTACGCCGACCGCATCGTGGGCATGCGCGACGGCCTAGTGGTCTTCGACGGCACCCCGAGCGAGGCGACGGACAAGGCGTTCGAGGACATCTACGGCCGTCCCATCGACCGCGAGAAGGACATGCGTGGCACCTGACCTACCGCCGGCCACGCCGCACGGAGCCGCAGCCATGACGACGATCCCCACGCCGCCGTTGACAGGCCGCCTCAAGGGCCTCCTGGCGCTGGTGATCGTCGGCGCTCTGGTGGCGCTCGCGTACCGGCAGACCTCGTTCGACCTACAGGCGCTGTTCACGGGCGCCGCGGACTTCTGGCGCTTCTTCGGCCGCCTGGTACCACCGCTCTCGGAGATGGGCACGAACTGGGGCGCGTACCTGCCGCAACTGGTGTCGCCGCTCATCGAGACCCTGCAGATCGCGTACGTGGGCACGTTCTTCGGCACGCTACTGGCCCTGCCTCTGATCTTCCTGTCGTCGGCCAACACGTCGAGCGACCCCGTCACCATGTGGATCGCCAGGACCCTGCTCACCATCCTGCGCAGCATCCCAGACCTCCTGTGGGCCGCCATGCTCGTGCCGATCCTGGTGGTCGGGCCGCTGCCCGGCGCCATCGCTCTCACGCTCTTCTCGTTGGGCATCCTGGCCAAGCTGGGCTCCGAGACCGTCGAGTCCGTGGACCCGGGCCCCATCGAGGCGCTCCGCGCCGCCGGCGCGGGTCGCGTGGCCACGATCGTGTACGCCGTCATCCCGCAGATCGCAGCGACGATGGTGAGCTACATCCTCTACGTGTTCGAGATCAACGTCCGTGCCTCGGTGATCATCGGCCTCGTCGGTGCGGGTGGCATCGGGTTCACCCTGCAGACGCGCCTGAACTTCTTCGACTACACGGGGGTGGGCCTGATCATCCTCGTCATCTTCGTCGTCGTGCTGATCATCGACAGCATCTCCGTATGGGCGAGGTCCAAGCTCATATGAGCAGCCCCGCTCCCGGCCAGACGTTCGACATCCCGCGACCACCCGCGGCGCAGGTGCGCAACCGCAACCTGCTGATCGGTGGTGCGGTCCTGTCAGTCGTCCTGCTCGTCGTGGTCCTCGCCACCATGAACCTACCCACCTGGGAGCGGATCATGGTGGGCCTCCGCCGTACGCTTCCGCCGTTGTGGCGCGGTTTCACGCACCCTGACTTCGAGCTGTTCCCCCTGGCCTTCAACGCCATGATGGAGACCTTCTACATGGCGGTGATCGGCACGCTGCTCGGCGGCGTCCTGGCCTTCGCCGTGTCGTTCCTGGCGGCGCGCAACCTGCTGGGAGGCACCGCCAGGGCCATGCCAGGCAAGGCGCTGCTCGTCGCCGTGCGCACGTTCCCCGAGATCCTGCTGGCGATCATCTTCGTCGCCGCCGCGGGTCCGGGGCCCACGGCCGGCATCATGGCCATGGGCATCCACTCGATCGGCTTCCTCGGCAAGATCTTCTCCGACGTGATCGAGGGGATAGACCCCGGGCCGCTAGAAGCCATCAACGCCGCCGGGGGCAACCAGGTGCAGGTCTTCTTCTTCGCCGTGGTGCCGCAGGTCCTGCCCGAGTTCGCCTCGAACCTGCTCTACCGCTTCGAGATCAACCTGAGGGCCGCGACGATCCTCGGACTGGTGGGCGCCGGCGGCATCGGCGGGCCGCTCATCCAGCGCCTCCAGTTCCGGCGCTGGGACGAGATCTCGATGATCCTGATCGTCATCGTCAGCTTCATCATCGTCGTGGACGCGGTCAGCTCACGGATCAGGCGGCGGCTGGTGTAGCGAAGTGGCCAGCGGCCTCTCTCGCCGGACCTTGGTCCCGATGAGCTGGCCGCACGCCACCAGGACCTGAGACAAGGCCGGCCGCGCCGCTCCGGCGGTAGGCTCCGGAACTGCGATGCTGACGGGCACGAGGGCTGAGGAACTGGCGTGGCGCCTCGCCCTCTTCTCGTTCACTCTCGCCGCTGCTACCGGCGCGTTCATGCGGTTCGGGCTCTACCTCGGCTTCCCGTGGGACCTACAGTTCACGAACGTCAGGCACGCTCACTCGCACCTGATGTTCTTCTCGTGGGCGACGCCGGCCCTGGTCCTCTGCGCTCACGCGGCCCTGAGGAGCGTGGGTCGGCGGCTGCCCGGCGGGGCGAACCTGGCCGTGGCCGCGGCGCTGGCGGGGCTCGCGGCTTACGTGCCGTTCCTGCTCTCCGGTTACGGCCTCCTGCGCGTCGGCGACACGTCGCTCCCCGTGTCGATGATGACGTCGGGGCTCAACGGTGTCATCTGGTACCTCCTCGCCCTGCTCTACGCGCTGGGCTCACGTGGGGCCGTGCGCACACCTGCGCTCAGACTCATGGACGGCGCCGTCGCCATGCTGGTGGCCTCGACTCTCGGCGTGCTGTTGCTGATGCGCCAGGGCATGGCCGGCACCGCGACCCCTGCGAGTGTCGCCGTCAACGCCGAGTACTACACGACCCTCTTCGCCGACGGCTGGTTCGGTGTAGGGCTGCTGGGGGCACTGGCCCTCACGCGCTTCCCCCGGGTCCGGAGAGGCGGTTTCGGAGCGGCCACATGGTCGCTGGCGGCCGGGCTCCTCGCCCGCTCCGGCGCGCGGCTGGCGGAGTTCAGCTACCACAGCCCTGCCTTGGGCCTGGTGGAGGGTCTGGGGGGCCTGCTGGCAGCGACCGCCTGGCTGTGGCTGGTGGCCGCGCTGTGGCGTGGGCGCTCCGCGGATCGGGCATCAGGAGACGTCGTGGCTCGGGTGGCGTTGGGGCTCGTCGGACTCAAGGCGATGGCGGAGCTCGCGCTCGCCCTGCCGGCGGGCGCGGCTTTCGTCGCCAACGAGGGTCTGCGCGTGCCGCTACTGCACGCCTTCCTGCTCGGGGCCGTGTCGCTGGGACTGGCGTCATCCGGGCGGGTGTTGCTCGGTCCGCGTGCCTGGCACGGGCTGCGTCTCTTCGCCTTCGCCGTCGCCGCGATGATCCTGTTCCTCGTGCCGTTGACGGGCGCGTGGCCGGCCGCGCTGAGCGGCGCCTGGACCTTGCGGGCAGCAGCCTACTCGAGCCTTCTACCCGCCATCCTGGGCGCCTGCGCCCTGGCGCTCAGTTGGCTGCCGGACGCGACTGCAGCCAGACCGCGCTGAGGAGCGCGACAGCGGTAAGGAGCGCCAGGCTGCCGGGTACCGCCACAGGTCCCACCTCCGACAGCGCCAGCCCGATGAGCGGCGCCGTCGCTATCGGCCCCACCGCGGCGGCGGCGAACACCGCGGGCGATACCTGCTCGGCGCGCCTGGGCATGCGTTCGGTGAGCCAGGCGAGCCCGGTGGCGAACGTAGGCGCCAGCGCGAAGCCCACGACCGCGTACATCACCGGGGCGATCGGGGCGTAGAGGGCTCCCAGCAGGGCGAGGACCGCGACCGACAGGCCGGTCACGAGCACCTTCCCGGGCGCGAACCTGGCGGTCAGGGCGGCCGCCACCAGCCTGCCCACGGTCAGAGCGCCCCAGTACGCACCCGGCATCGCGGCAGCCAGCGCCAGGCCGAACGATGGCGTCAGGTGCTCCGTCGACCACGAGGTCACGCCTACCTCCGCAGAGACGTACGCGAAGTACAGCACCACGAAGCCGACGACCGAGACCCAGGCGCCTGGATCCCTCCCGGGGGGTACCGCCGGCGGGACCGGCAGCTCCCTCAGCGACAGGACCGCTACCAGCACGAGAGCGGCGAGCACGGTCAGGGCGATCACCGGCGGCGCGAGCCGGGCCCCGAAGGCCGCCACCAGGATGGGTGTGGCGACGGCGCCGGCGCCGAACACGGCGTTGATGAGGTTCAGGGCGGGGGCGGCCGAGCCGAGGAAGCTGCGCGCGACGAGCAGGTTGATCGCGACCTGAACGAGGCCGAAACCCACACCGGCGACGCCTGCCGCGGCCAGGAACAGCGTCCATGTCGGCGCCGGCATCAGCAGGCCGAGACCCACCATCAGCGCCACGGAACCGCCCACGAGCACGGGCCTGTACCCCAGGCGCCTTATCAACGTCCCACTGAGGACGACGGCGGTCAGCGAGCCGATGAAGTGCGCGCTGACGACGGCGCCGACCTGCTCGACCCCGATGCCGAACCTGGCTCTGAGCACGGGGAACAGCGGGCCGTAGAGGGAGATCAGGCTGCCGAGCGCCAGGAAGGAGACCGCGGCGACCAGCACCGTGCGCCTGCGGCTCGTGGGCGACGGTCGCTGCGGTTCGTCCGTCACGGTGCGAAGATACCGCGCCGGCGGCGCCGGTCCTTGGCAGCACGGCTGCGGGAAGAGCCAGACCGTGCCGGTATACTCGTGCCTCGTGGACGACGGCGTATCCCAGGCCATCAGCGAGCTAACCGACCTACGCAGGCGCTTCCTCGAGTACTTCGTCGAGAGGGGCCACCTGGCTTACCCGTCGGCGTCCCTCAAGAGCGACGATCCCACCCTCATGTTCACGAGCGCCGGCATGGTCCAGTTCAAGCCGTACTTCCTAGGCGCCACGCCCAAGTTCGCCGGCTACGACGGCGTGTGGCACCGCGTCACGACGGCGCAGAAGTGCCTGCGCATCAACGACATCGAGAACGTGGGCCGCACCCTCAGGCACCACTCGTTCTTCGAGATGCTGGGCAACTTCTCGTTCGGCGACTACTTCAAGCGCGAGGCCAGCACGTGGGCCTGGGAGTTCGCCACGTCCAAGGAGCTGCTGGGCCTCGACCCGGAGCGGCTGTACGTGACCGTCTACCAGGACGATGAGGAGGCCTACCAGATCTGGCGTGACGTCGTGGGCGTGCCCGAGCCCCGCATATCACGTTGGGGCGAGGACGAGAACTTCTGGCCTGCCAACGCTGTGACCCTCGGTCCCAACGGGCCGTGTGGGCCCTGTTCGGAGATCTTCTACGACCGCGGGCCCGACTACGGCACGGCGGACGAGGACGGTCCCAACACCGGCTCCGGTGACAGGTACGTGGAGTTCTGGAACCTCGTCTTCACCCAGTACGACAGGCAGGACGGCGGCGTGCTGGAGCCGCTGCCTCAGAAGAACATCGACACCGGACTGGGCTTCGAGCGGCTCGCGGCGCTGATGATGGGCCAGCCAGACGCCTACGGCACCGAGCTGTTTCAGCCCACGATCCGCAAGGTGTCGCGGCTCTCCGGCCAGCCGTACCAGGGCACGTCGTCGCTGTCGCACCGCGTCATCGCCGATCACGTCAGGGCCGCCACCTTCGCCATCACCGACGGCGTCCTACCGGCCAACGACGGGGCCGGTTACGTCGTGAAGATGCTGATTCGTCGCGCCGCCAGGCACGCCTACCTACTGGGCCTGAAGGACGCCGTGTTGCACGACCTGGTCGACGAGGTGGGCATCGCGATGGGCGGCGCCTACCCCGAGGTGCTCGACGGCGCCGACCGCGTCAAGGGCGTCATCGAGACCGAGGAGGAGCAGTTCCGCCGCACGCTCGAGTCCGGCATCGAGCGCGTGGGCAACATCCTCGCCGACCTCGAGGGTGAAGAGCTCCCCGGCGCGGTCGCCTTCGACCTGTGGCAGACGTACGGGTTCCCGCTCGACCTGACCCAGGAGCTGGCCGCCGAACGCGGCGTGAGCGTGGACCGGGCGGGCTACGAAGCGGCCCGTGAGGCCGCGCGCGAGGCATCGCGGGGGGAGACCGGCGAGAAGCGCCTGTTCACCAAGCAGTCCGACGCCTTCGGGGCGATCGCGGCCCGAGCTGGCGAGACGCGCTTCCTCGGCTACCAGACGTCGCAGGCCGGAACCGAGGTCGTGGGCATCGTGCGCGAGGGCAGCGAGGTGGATGTCCTGCGCGAGGGCGATTCCGGCACCGTCGTGCTGGCCCAGACCCCGTTCTACGCCGAGGGTGGCGGTCAGATCGGCGACGCCGGCAAGCTGGAGTGGGAGGGCGGCGGCGCGCTCGTGAGCGACACGCGGCGCTCGAGCCAGGGCCTCTTCCTCCACGAGGTGAAGGTCGTGCGCGGTCGCCTGGCGCCCGGCACCGCTGTCACGGCGTCCGTCGACCCCGCCCGCGAGCAGACCCGCAAGCACCACACGGCGACGCACCTGCTCCATGCCGCGCTCCGGACCGTGCTCGGGACGCACGTGACGCAGGCGGGCTCGCTCGTCGCTCCCGACCGCCTGCGCTTCGACTTCACGCACCCTCACGCCCTGTCCACCGATGAAGCCACGGCCGTGGAGGAGCTGGTCAATCGGTGGATCCAGGCCGACCTCGAGGTCACGTGGCGCGTGGTCCCACTGGCCGAGGCCCGCGACGCCGGCGCCATGATGCTCTTCGGCGAGAAGTACGGCTCCGAGGTACGCATGGTGACCGTGGGGAACGGCCACCCGGTCTCCATCGAGCTGTGCGGCGGTACCCACGTCGACCGCACGGGCACGATCGGCGCGTTCGTCATCACCTCCGAGGAGGCGGTCTCCGCCGGCGTACGGCGCATCGAGGCCCGCGTGGGCGCCGCCGCCATCGACTACCTGGGCGAGCTGCGGGCCAGGGAGCGCAGGCTGGCCGGTCTGCTGGGCGTCAACCCGGCCCAGCTCGAGGAGCGCGTCGCCCGGCTCACGAACGAGCTCAAGGACTCGCAGCGAGAGGCCAACAAGCTGCGGGACAGGCTGACGGCCGCCCTCACCAGCGCCGCTCCGGCCGCCGAGGTGCGCGAGGCCGGGGGCTACAGCTACGCGACGTTCGCCCTCGATGGCCTCGACGCTCAGGCGCTGCGCAGCGCGGCCGACAGGCAGCTCGACGCCACGGGCGCCGACGTCGTCGTGGTGGGCAGCGGGCCGCTCATCGTCGTCAAGACCAGCCCCGGCGCCCGCGCGCGCGGGGCCGACGCGGGCAGGTTGGTGAGGGGCATCGCCACGCGAGTGGGCGGAGGCGGCGGCGGCAAGCCCGACATGGCCCAGGCCGGCCTCAAGGACGCAGCCCGTCTGACCGAGGCGTTGGCGGGCGTTCCCGAGGTCCTGGGTCAGGCCGGAGGCTGATGCCGTCGGGACGTGCCGTACTCGCGCTCGACGTAGGTGACGCCCGCATCGGGTTGGCACGGGCCGACGCGGGCTCGAGCCTGGCTTTCGGTCGCGGCGCTATCACCAGGTCCGGCACGACGAAGGACGTCGAGGCGGTCGCTGCCGTCGTCCATGACGAAGGAGCGAACGTCGTCGTCGTCGGCCTGCCGCGCAACATGGACGGCACCGAGTCTGTGCAGACGGAGCGCGTGAGGGCGTTCGCCGACGCGCTCGCTGAGAGGCTCGCCGGCGAGCACGTGGACGTGGTGCTCGAGGACGAGCGGCTGACCACCCGCGCCGCTCACCGCCAGATCGCGGGCAGCGCGCTCCCGCGCGGCAAGCGGCAGGAGAGGGGCCGGGTCGACGAGGCGGCCGCCGTCCTGATCCTGGAGTCGTATCTAGCCAGACACGGGGCCACGCGATGACGGATGGCTTCGACGCCGAGAGGGCCGCCGTCGGCCAGACCGTCGACGGCGACCTGGAGGTCGGCCGCGCCGGCAGGACCACGGACCCGGGCGCACAGGCTCCGTCGGGCACTCGTATGGCCGAGCGCCGCCCGCGCCGGGGCCGCGGCATCGCGACGCTGATCACGATCCTGATCGTCCTATTGGGTGGCGCGGCGGTCGTGGGCGCGTTCCTCCTGTCGCCGCCCAGCGCCACCCCGGCGTCCGTGGAGTTCGAGGTCCTGCCCGGGTGGGGTGGCAAGCGCGTTGCCGCAGAGCTGGCGGAGGCCGGCCTGGTGCGGTCCGCCCCCGCGTTCGAGTACTACCTCCGCTTCCGCGATCTCGACCACTCGATAGGCGAAGGTCTCTACGACCTCGACCCCACGATGTCCGCGCGCGAGGTGGCCGCGTCTCTCGTGGCCGGCGGCCGGCCGCGCGTCACGCGGATCGTGCTACCTGAGGGCGTACGGGCCGCCGAGGTCGTCGACCGGCTCGTAGCAGGCGGCATCGCGTCGCGCGACGAGCTCCAGAGCGCGATAGACGACCCCGGGCTGGAGCTGGCGCCGCCCTACGCGCCGGCCGACCAGAGCCTAGAGGGCTACCTCTTCCCCGCCGTGTACGAGGTGCCGGTGCACGCCACCGCCGAACAGGCGTTGCGCCAGATGGTCGACCGCTTCAGGGCCGAGGTCTCGGACCACGAGGACCTGGCACGGCGGCTGGGCGAGCTGGGCCTCACCGTGCATCAGTGGGTGACCCTGGCGAGCATGGTGCAGGCGGAAGCGGCCGAGCCCAGCGAGATGCCCGTCATAGCCGGCGTGTTCCTCAACCGCCTGGAGCTGGGCATGCCGCTGCAGTCGGACCCCACGGTCGCGTACGGCCTGGGCAAGCCGATGCCCGCCCTTGACGCCGTCGGCGGCGACCTGCGTGTGGACACGCCATGGAACACCTACACGCGGCCGGGGTTGCCGCAGGGCCCCATCGGGAACCCGGGCGCAGAGGCCCTCGACGCCGTGCTCGAGCCGGAGCGCTACGCGGACGACGGCGCCCTGTACCTCTTCTTCCTGCACGGCACTTCCGACGGGCAGATCGTCTTCAGGCCGAACACCAACCTGCCCGCGCACAACCGCGACGTCGAGACGTACCTGAGAGCCCCGTGAGGTCACGCGGTTAGAATGCCGCGTCACCGTTCAGGAGCAGCAGGGCTCCAAGTCTCGGAGGTCCCCAGCGTTGAGCTTCTTGTTGGGCGTCGCGCGGGCAATCGACAAGGTCACGGGCTTCGTCGGCCGGATCATGTGGTGGGCCTCGCTCTTCATGGTGGTCGTGGGCGTCTACAACGTCGTCACCAGGTACTTCTACGGCTTCTTCGAGCTCTTGCTCGGCCCCAGGACCGCCGCCAACATGACCGGCAACCTGTTCCTCGAGCTCCAGACGTACTCGTTCGACCTGATCTTCCTCTTGGGCGCGGCCTACGTGCTGCGGGTCGACGGGCACGTGCGCGTCGACATCCTGTACTCCAACCTTCCGGCCCGGCGTAAGGCGATAGTCGACACCGTCTGCTACTGGTTGTTCCTCGTGCCCTTCGCGCTCCTCGGCATCATCTACAGCGTCCCCTACATCTCGCGTTCGTGGGCGACCCTGGAGGTGAGCCCGAATCCCGGCGGCCTGGCGCGCTATCCCATCAAGACCGCCATCGCCGTCGCGTTCGGCATGCTCATCCTTCAAGCCATCTCGGAGACCATCCACAACATCGCGTTCCTGTCTGGGCGCAAGGGCTCGGGCAGCGTCCACGAAGCACCGCCGGCGCCCATGGAGGTCGACGGCACCGCCGGCGGGGTGAGCGGCCCGGCCGGGGCATCGAGCGGCGCCGAGCCTGGAGCGGCGGCCCCCGGTGGGGACCCTGCCTGATGCTCGGCCTGTGGATGTTCGCCGTGGTGGTCGGGCTCCTGCTGATCGGCTTCCCCGTAGCGTTCACCCTGGGCGGCACGGCCGTGCTGTTCACGGTCCTGGGCTCCAACTTCACCGAGGTCTTCCTCGGCTTCGCCCTGCCGTGGGAGCCGGCCTTCAACGTCGCCAGGCTGAACATCTTGCCGCAGCGGATCTTCGGCACGATCATGGACAACTACACGCTCGTGGCCGTGCCGTTCTTCGTGTTCATGGGCGTGATGCTAGAACGCAGCGGCCTGGCCGAGGAGCTCTTGGAGTCCATGGGCATGCTCTTCGGCAAGCTGCGTGGCGGTCTGGCCATCTCAGTCGTCGTCGTGGGCGCGCTGCTGGCAGCCTCCACCGGCGTCGTGGGCGCCTCCGTGGTCACGCTCGGCGTATTGGCGCTACCTGTGATGCTCAAGTACGGCTACTCGAAGACGTTGGCCACCGGCGTGGTCGCGTCGTCCGGCACGCTCGGTCAGATCATCCCGCCGTCGATCGTGCTGGTGATCCTCGGCGACCAGATCGGCGTGTCGGTCGGAGACCTGTTCCTGGGCTCGTTCATACCCGGCTTCCTGCTGGCCGGGCTGTTCATCGCCTGGGTCGCCTTCGTCGCCTGGCGGCGGCCGAACGAGGCCCCCGCCCTTCCTCCCGAGGCACGGGCTCTCACGGGCTGGCGGCTGGTGGCCAAGATCCTGAGGAGCCTCGTCCCACCGCTGGTCTTGGTGATGCTGGTCCTGGGCACGATCTTCTTCGGCATCGCGACGCCCACGGAGGCCGGCGCTGCCGGCGCCGCTGGCGCCACGATCCTCGCCGCGCTGAACCGGCGCCTGACGCGCCGCAACCTGCTCGACACCATGGACACCACGGTGCGGCTGACGAGCATGGTGTTCATCATCCTGGTCGGCGCGACCGCCTTCTCGATGGTCTTCACGGCCCTGGGCGGCGGTCACGTGGTGGACGAGTTCCTGCTCAACCTGCCCGGCGGCCACATCGGTTTCATGTTCTTCACGATGCTGGTGATCTTCCTCCTGGGCTTCTTCATCGACTTCATCGAGATCACGTTCATCGTCGTGCCCCTGGTAGCACCCATCGCCGCCAGGTTCTTCGGCGCCGACATGCTGCTGTGGTTCGGCGTCGTCGTGGCCATGAACCTGCAGAGCTCGTTCCTGACGCCGCCGTTCGGGTTCTCCCTCTTCTACCTGAAGGGTGTCGCGCCACCCGGCGTCAAGACCACCGACATCTACCGAGGGATCATCCCGTTCGTAGCCATCCAGGTGGTGACGCTGGTGGTGCTGGTGCTGTTCCCCGGTTTGGTCAACTGGTTACCCAGCCTAGCTAGGTAGCCGCCCACGCCTCGGGAGGCGGGGCGGCTACTCGGTTAGGTCGAACCGTGGCGACCAACGCCAGGGGCGGCTGCAGCTCAGTCGCAGTGGTCCTGAACGGCGGACGGCCCGCCCCCGAAGACGGTGTCGAGCGGGGTGCTGACGTAGAGCCCGTGCGCGAGAGCGGGCCCGCTGGCCGGCTTCTCGCTCGGGTCACCCGGGTCGCAGCGGCCCGCGGTGATCAGGTCGAGCGCACTGAAGAGCGTGACGACCGGAGCCGAGAACGAGGTGCCCGCGTAGGCCACTACCTGACCGGGTCCCGAGACGAGCTCGTAGAGGGCCCCTGGCGCGGCTACCTCCCCGCTGTTGGCGAAGCTGGAACGCGCCACCGAGTACAGGCCGTCCCCGACGACGTCTAGCGAGCTGGTGCTGATTACCGTGGGCCAGGCCGACGGGTAGAGCGGGAAGTCGTGGCCCAGGTTGCCCGCGGCCGCGACGTGGACGATGGCGTTCACGGCAGCGCCCTTCGGGTAGGTCCAGCCGTCGCAGCGGCTCTTGCCGACCACGGGCAGCGGGCAGTCGAGGTACGCGAGGAGCGCGTCGTCTCCGGCGCCGAGCGGGGCCGTGAGCAGCTCGGCCAGCTCGTCCTCGTACTGCGAGCCGATGCCGTTCAGAGTGCGGAGCGCGCTGACGTACTCCTCGAACGTCTCGACGGCGCTGGCGCCCAGGTCGGCCGCGACCGCGCAGGGCACGACGGCGAAGCTCATGTTCACGACGAAGCGCTTGAACTCGTGACCCTCCGTTGTCGCCAGGTCGAGGAGGGAGGCGCGCAGCACCGACACGATCTCTTCGGTGTCGCGGTCGTGGGTGTCCACGGTCTGCACGACCAGCTTGCCGCCGTCATCCGTCCACCGGATGTAGATGGGCTCGCCGGTCGTGTGGTTCGTGGTGTCTGACCCGTTGACGAAGCCCATCTCGGTCAGCATCCGGAGCAGGTGTTGCAGTACCAACGCGCCGTGCGCCAGCTCGCCGGAGTCGGCCCATGCCTGCAGCTGGCTCTCGGAGACCGCCGCGCCGGAGAGGAGCGCCGCCGGGAGCTGATAGGTGCCACCGAAGTCGTCGACGATCAGGATCGCGACGCGGTCGTGATAGCTGGGCTCGCCTACGACCTGCCACAGGTCCTGAACGAGCCTCTCGGGCGTCACCGTGGTGCCGACGAAATCGGCGGGATCGCCCACGAACAGGCCCCCGACGGCGCCCACCGCCTGCAGTCCCGCGCCCACGGCCTGCAAGCCCTGGCCGGGCAGGCTCATCTCCGTCGCTGCGCAGTTGCCGGCCTCTTCGTCGAACGGCTCTGGGCTCGAGAGCCGCGTGAGCCCTCCGATCGTGGGCGGCGGTGCGGCCGCCTCGACCTCCACGTCGCGGGTGACCCTCGACTCGTTGCCGCTGGTGTCGATGGCGACCGCCGTCAGGTGGTAGATGCCGGTGGCAGGAGGTGTCCACGCGAAGGCCCAGGTGCCGGTGGCAGGGTCCGTGAACGCTATGGGGGCAGCGCCTTCCGCGATCTCCTCTGCGTTGGTGCTGGCGAGAAGCACGGGTCCCTCGTAGACCTGGACTCGTGCCACGCCGACGTCATCGGTCGCGGTCCCGCCCAGGCTCGAGGCGAAGCCCACGGGGAGCGACGCTGCCGGCGCGAAGCCGAGCGCGGGCGGGACGATGTCGAGCGCGATGCCCGCCGCATGGGCGAAGGGGCGTTCGTAGGTGGCGATCACCTTCTGGTGCTCGGTAGGCACGCCATCCACCAGGCGCCACCCCTTGATCACCGCCTTGATCACGAACTCGTCCGACTGGGGGGTGGGCGTGACGAAGACGCGGGCCCCCAGGTGGCTGCCCGTGACGTCGCCCAGTTCGGGGTCGAGCACGTACTTCACGTCGAAGTCGGCCAGCGGCACGTCGTAGGAGCCGTGCGTCGTCACGACGCGTAGGAAGAGGTCGATGACCTCGCCCGCGACCACGTACAGCCTCAGTCCCTCCTCGACCAAGGAGGCGCTACCGAGAAGCGTGTGCACCTCCAAGGCGACGCTCGTCGCGGCGTGGCTGACCGTGGCCACGGTCTCTCCGTAGGCGAGAACGTCACCGCCAGCATCCAGTCCGAACGTGAGGAAGCGGTACTGGCCCGCCGGCAGCAGGACGGTGATGGAGTCGGTGGCCGGCGTCACCAGCGTGTCGAACGGGCCGGCCGGGTCGTACGCGTTCGCAGCGTCGAACGTCACCACGTCGCCGTTCGAATCCAGGACGGTGACGTTCAGCTCCACCACGGCACTGAGCCCGCCGGGGCCTGTCGGCACACCCTGGGTCGAGACGCCCTGGCGGTCGAGGTGGAGGACCACCGGCTGCAGGACGGTGGGCCCGCTGTGGGGGCTCGTGCAGCTTGCCAGGACGGCGGCCAGCACGAGCGCGACTAGTAGCGCAGTGGTCTTGAGCGGTCTGTGCATCCTTCCCCCTTGGGGGCCGTGGCGCTGCCAGCCACCGGTTCCCTGTGCTCCGGTGGAGCTGACCAGGCCGCGCCGCGGCGATCGACTACCCCCAAAGTTAGAACGCCATGAGAGCAGCCGACCGGACAGCCGTCACGCCCCATGAGAGCCGTGGACCGCACAGCCGTCACGCCCCGTGAGGCCACAGGACGTAAGGAGCGCCCGGCGAACGACCGCCGGGCGCTCCTGAAGTTCGCTCGCGAGCTACGTGCTCAGCTGTACGTGAAAGCCTCGTAGGCGTGCTCGTTGCGTTGGTCGAACGGCCTCACGCCGGCCAGGAAAGCGTCGGCCGACTCGGCGATGCGCGCGTAGGTTGCGTTGCCGCTCCGGAGGCCGGCGTCGATGCGGGTCCAGCTCTCCCTGAAGGTCTGCAGGATCTCGTTCGAGAAGACGCGCGGCTCCGTGCCGGCGGCGATCATCCGCTGGAAGGCGGCCGGGTCCTTCGCCAGGTAGTCCGAGTACATCTGCGAGTTGGCGGCCGCCGCGGCGACGCGGAAGGCGCGCTGCAGGTCGGGGGTCAGTGAGTTCCAGGCGTCGAGGTTGATGTACGTGCACAGGGCCGCCCCCGGCTCCGCCCAGCCGGGGCCGTAGTAGTAGCGGGCCGCGTTGTTCAGGCCGAGGGTCTCGTCGTCGTGCGGTCCCACCCACTCGGCGGCGTCGATCGCGCCGCGTTCCAACGCCAGGAAGATCTCCCCACCGGGCAGCGTCTGGACGTTGACGCCCACGTCGGCGTAGACCTGGCCGCCCAACCCGGCCGTGCGGAAGGAGATGCCGCGCAGGTCGTCCGGCGAGTTGATCTCGACGTTGAACCAGCCGGCCATCTGCATGCCGGTGTTGCCGGCCAGCAGGGCCATCATGTTGTTGGGCGCGTTGAGCTCGTCCCACAGCTCCTGGCCGCCGCCCGAGTGCACCCACGAGGTGATCTGGGGCGCGGTCATGCCGAACGGCACCGCGGTGAAGAACGCGTGCGCCGGGTCCTTGCCGATGTAGTAGTACGACGCGGTGTGGCCCACCTCGAACGCCCCGCTGGCGACGGCATCGAAGACCTCTAGGGCGCCGATCTGCGCACCCGCAGGGAACACCTCGATGTCGACCTGACCGTCGGTCATCTCGCGTAGGTAGTTGGCCAGGTTGACGGCACCACCGTAGAGGTTGTCGAGCGAGGTGGGCCACGAAGTAGGCATCCCCCACCTGTAGACCTGAGCTCCCTGCGCCCGCGCGAACATGAGCGGCGACAGGCTGGCGCTTGCCGCTACGACACCGGCCTTCTTGAGGAAATCACGACGTCTCATCCAGACCTCCGGTCAAGCCTTCCCAGGTTTTGGGTCGTGAGAAGTATAGCCCCCAGGGCGGCACCGGTCGCCGGCCGGCCGCGGACTACGTGTCCTGCCTCTCCGAGCCTTCCCCTCGAACCTCAGCCGCACCAGAAGGCCCTAGGCGGCCAGCATGCCTGGCCGCCTCGGTGAGCAGGTACTCGACCTGTGCGTTGACGCTCCTCAGTTCGTCCGCGGCCCACCTCTCCAGCGCCTCGTAGAGACTCGGATGGATGCGGAGTAGGAAGCGCTTGCGCTCAGGCATCGTGCTTGGCCCTACCTGGCGAGCCTCAGCGTGCCGTGCAGGAACGTGGTGAGGGACCTGACCAGGGTCTCGGAGACGGTCGCGTCGTTGGGAGGCAGCAGCATGGCCTCGGCGGGGAGACGGGTCTCGACCAGGTTGTGCGTCAGGTCGGGTAGCTCGAGGTGCAGAACGTCCGGGAGCGCGTTCGCCAGCAGGTCCCCGTCCACCTCCCGTACCTGGACGTCCTTGAGACCTTGCACGACGATCGTTGGCATCGTCACCTGCCGGGCCAGCTCTACCGGATCCACGTCGATCTCGCTGCGAAGCAGCCCGGCGGCGGCGGCGAAGGCCGGAGCGAGCTGGTTGTCCTCGAGGTCACCCTCGATCTCGAGGGCGGGCCCTCGCGACTCCCTGACCGCTTCCAGCAGCTCGTCGACGTCCTCGGCGTAGACCGCGACGGCCGCCTCGTCGAGACCGCCGCGCTCGGCCGACGCGATGACCTGCTCTTTCAGCAGGACGCCGAGCGGCCTTCCCGCCGTCGCCAGCAACACCACGACGTCGGGTTCCACGTAGCCGTTTGCCACGGCGTAGAGCGCGATGAGCCCGCCCTCCGAGTGACCGATGAGGCCCAGCCTGCTGGCGTCCACACCGTCCGTCTCCGCCAGAAGGGCGAACCAGTCGGCGGTGTTCTGGGCGTAGGACTCGAGGGTCACGGCGTTGGCGTCGCCGGTAGAGGGAGGTATGCCGAGCTTGGCGACGCGCAGGACGCCGTAACCCTCGCAGCCCAGGAGGTTGGCGAGCTGCTCGTAGCCGGAGTTGGTGATGACGGGCAGCGAGTTCCCCGCTACGTCGGTGGGGCCACTGCCAGGCAGAAGCACCAGTGTGGGGGCGCCGCTGGCGGGCCCGTTCACGGGTAGTGACAGCAGGCCGTACAGGTTGGCGCCGGTCGAATCGACGTTGACACCCACCGTCTCGACGCACGTGGCGGTGCGTTCGAGGAGTTCAGTGGCGGTCTCGCGCGGCTCCGCCGCGGCCGCCTCATCCTGGGGTTCACCGGCGCTGGCGTCCACTTGGGCGAAGCGGATGTTGCTCATGGGCTGATCCAGAGCGACGATCGTGCCGTCGGGGTCCAGCCATGCCACGGCCTCGACGGTCTGTGGCCCCACCGTGAGCGCGATGTCCAGGCCCGTGGCCTGCACGGAGGCGTCGCCCACCGGCACCGGCTCAGCTTCCGGGCGCAGCCGCGCTGTGACCCGGCCGAGCGCGCCGCTCTGCGGCACCACGGCAGCCACGTCGATCGGCTCGCCCCGCTTCAACGCCTCGTAAGCGATCACCTGGAAGCCGTCGATGAAGTTGTTGTCCAGCACGTACAGCGGCTCGTCCGACGCCAGCTCGAAGCTCGCGGTCTGGCCCGCCTGAGTCAGCTCGAACGAGCCGCCTCCCGCGTGGAACCTCGCTGTCATGGCGATCTGGATGCCCCTCACCACGCCGCTCAGCTCGTAGCTGACGGCCGCCCCATCGGGACCGGTGACGAGGACGTCCTCGAGGCTGAGCAGGCCGGGCAGGTCCACGAACGAGTCGGACGCGTAACCGTCCGGGGTCGCGACCACGTTGGTGCCGACCTCACCCAGCACCACGCCGCCCTGGCTCAGCTCGTAGACGACGGCGTTCGCCGGGTCGCCGGCCGGGCCCTGAGCCAGCGCTGAACCGGCCGCTGCAGCCAGGATGAGGGCGAACACGTTCAGTCTGCGACTCATTCTCTCGAACCCTCCCTCGGGCACTTCTTCAACTCTCGTCTGGTGTGCTCACGTAGATCCGTACCCCGACATCGGGGTCGCGATCTGACATCATCATGATATCAACCAATCCTCGCCGGCGCGGGACGTTCCGAGGCCACGCGTACAAGGCAGGCGCCGGGCCCCCTGACGCCAACACAGCCCCGCTTGATAGGGTCACCAACGCATGCCCGAGGACCGAGCGTGACCCCCACCACCGTAGAGATCATCGGCACAGTCCTGTTCGGCGTGGCGATCCTCCACACCTTCATGGTGAAGCAGTTCGAGCGCCTGGCGAGGACGCGGCCCCGTCATGCCGGCATCTGGCACCTGCTCGGCGAGGTCGAGGTCGTCTTCGGGTTCTGGGCCATGGTGCTCGTCGCCTTCATGTTCATGGTCGCCGGGTCCCAGGTCGCGATCGACTACGTGGACACGCGCAACTTCACCGAGCCCATGTTCGTCTTCGTGATCATGGTCATCGCCGGGACGAGGCCCATCCTGCAGACAGCGATGGCGGCCGTGAGGAGGCTAGCCAGCCTGATCCCCCTGCCCGGCAGCGTGGGCGTGCACTTCGTGGTCCTCGCGGTGGTTCCGCTGCTGGGGTCGTTCATCACCGAGCCCGCGGCGATGACCCTGGCGGCGCTCATCCTGGGGAACAGCCTGTTCTCCCTGGGGATCTCCGAGAGG
Source organism: Deinococcaceae bacterium (assembly GCA_040256005.1). Lineage (GTDB taxonomy): Bacteria > Deinococcota > Deinococci > Deinococcales > Trueperaceae > DASRWD01. Next base: position 31,938 of record JBDZWC010000018.1, read on the forward strand.
CTGAAGTACGCGACCATCGGCGTCCTGTTCGTCAACGTCTCGATCGGCGGCACCCTGACGTCGTTCGCCGCTCCCCCCGTGCTGATGGTGGCGAGCACGTGGGGATGGGACCTGCCTCACATGGTCGCCAACTTCGGCTGGAAGGCGGCCATCGCCGTGGTCGTCAACGCGGCAGCCGTCACGCTGCTCTTCCGTCGCGAGCTGCTCAAGGCGCCGCCGTCCTTCGCAGCCCCCGGCAGACCGGTGCCGGCGGTCCTCGTGGGGGTCCACCTGGCGTTCCTGGTGGCCGTCGTGGTCTTCGCGCACCACCCGCCTCTGTTCCTGGGCGTCTTCCTGCTGTTCCTGGGCGTGGCCACGGCCTACGATCGACACCAGGACCGGTTGATCCTGCGCGAGGGCCTCCTGGTGGCGTTCTTCCTCGCCGGACTGGTCGTCCTCGGCGGGCTGCAGGAGTGGTGGCTCCAGCCCGTGCTGGTCGGGATGTCCAGCGATCAGGTGTTCTTCGGGGCGGCGGCGCTCACGGCTTTCACCGACAACGCCGCGCTGACGTACCTGGGCTCCTTGGTGGAGGGGCTGTCAGACGCCTTCAAGTACGCGTTGGTGGCCGGGGCGGTGACGGGCGGTGGGCTCACCATCATCGCCAACGCCCCCAACCCAGCCGGCATCTCGATATTGCGCCAGTACTTCCGGGGTCAGGCCGTCAGCCCGCTCGGGTTGGCC
>JBDZWC010000230.1:0-2008 GCA_040256005.1 Deinococcaceae bacterium
AGCTGACGTTGCCGGCGTCGCCCCAGGTGAGCCCGCGCGCGACCATCTCGCGCGCCACGCGGACGAGCTCTTCGACCGCGGGCACGGCCTCAGTCACTTTCTGTCGTGAGAGGGAACTCGAGCAGGTCGGTCTCCACGACCGGCCGTTCCGGGTCGTCCGGTACGAGGAACGTCTTCACCTCTAGCGGCCCGAAGTCGGCTTCGATGAGGCGCTCCCAGGCCGAGAGGTCGATGCGTCCCTGCGCCCGGTTCCCCGACGTCTCCCGGGCCCTGACCACGGTCCCAGCGCCGTCCTCGGCACGCTTGACGACGGTCACGACGACGGACGGCGGCTCCACGGACGCGAACGATGCGCTGGCCGGCAAAGGGCCGTCATGGAAGGTGGCGTTGAGCGCGAACGGCCTCTCGTTGAACTGGGTAGCCAGGCGCACGGTGCCGGCCTCGGCCCAGCCGCCTCGGTGCGGGAGCAGCGCGTAGCGGAAACGCTGGAGGCCGTGATCCGTATGGTCGTAGACGGCCTCGGGATGCAGGACCGCCGGGTCGTGATGCGCGTAGACCGGGTTGCGTAGCACCGTCATGCCGATGTCGCGCACGTTCACGTCGAACGAGTACTTCGAGTCGTTGATGACCGACAGCCCGTACAGGTCGCCGGTGTCGCGCGCCGTCCCCGAGACGTCCACCCATGAGCCCCCCGGCTCCTCCTCGCCGTTCGCGAAGCGCTCGACGAAGCCGTACGGGACGTCGTAGGTGGCTCGCATGAAGTGCACGTTGACGGGGAAGCGCAGCTTCAGCGCCTTGTTGGGCTCGCGCCAGTCCACGGTCGCCCTGACCTCGACGAGGTCGCTGTCCCGGTAGAGGCTCACGTCCTGGATGAGCGTCGAGGCCCCGTAGGCGCTCTTCACGCGGAGGGTCGATCGGACGTCGCCGTCCTCCACCAGATGGATGCTGGTGGCCAACATGTCCCCGACCACGCGGTCGAACCGGAACACGTTGTGGCCCCAGGTATCGCTGGGATCGTCGATGACGACCGGGCGGGCGGCCGGGCCAGCCAGCACCTGCGTACCCGCCGCCTTGTCGAAGAGGCTGACGATGAAACCGGTCTTTGTGTCCACCTCGAGGCGCAGCCGGTCGTTCTCGAGGGTCAGGCTGCTCTCTCCCGCCTGTGGCGTCCGGAGGGGAACGCCGACCGCCGCGGTCGATCCACCCGTCGTCGCCGGCTCCGTGGAGGCTGGTGGCGACACCGCCCCCCGCCGCACGACCCGGTAGCTGCGGTATCCCAGACCAGGGAGGTCGGCGAGGAACAACAGGCGGCTGCGACCGTTCGCCGTCGCCTCAGGCTGCACCGCCTGGAACGGCACCTCTGCGCCGCGCTCGTCGACGAGGACCTCGCCCTCTTTCAGGCGCCACGTCTCCAGCTCCACGGGAACGCGCGCCGGCCAAGCGTGTGGGTTCACGGCCAGGACCGGTTTGGCGCCCTCTTCATAAGGCGTGTCCACACGCCAGGCCAACGCCATGACGGCGTCGTTGAGCGCACGGCCGCCGATGGCCATGGCCTCCCCGTACAGGTCGCGCGCGTCGTCGTAGGCGCTACGCAGGCTAGTGCCGGCGAGGATGTCGTGGAACTGATTGAAGAGAACGCCTTGCCAGGCGTGCCTCAGGTCCTCCTCCACCTCGTGCCCGGTGGCGACCTTCGCCACGGCGCCCAGCGTCTCGGCCATGGTCAGCAGACCCTCGGCCCGGCGGTTCCAGGCCTTGACGCCGGAGTGAGCGGCGTAGCAGCCGCTGGCGTGGTGCTGCAGCTCGTGGTGCACCACCGGCAGGTCCCAGCCGCGCTCCTTGACGGCCGCGAAGTACCTGTCGGGCGTAGAGAACACCAGCTCGGGCAGCCGAGGGTCCTCGCCCAGCCGCCGGATGCTCTCCAGGTTCTCCTCGGTCGGCCCTCCCCCATGGTTCCCGACGCCGTAGAAGCACATGATCTCGTCCACGGGGTCTCGGATCTCGCCCGCGC